>CAZPOK010000069.1:0-14121 GCA_964587905.1 uncultured Rhodobacterales bacterium
GCCGGGCGAGAACAGCCCGATGAAGACGAAGGCGTAGAGGGGATCGAACGTCATTGCGGGCATCATCAGGAAATCGGTGACCGCCGCAATCGCGTCAGGCGCTGGCCAGAAGAGCCTCCCGGTCAAGCTCGAACCCCGATCCGATCCAGAGCTGCTCCAGTTCAGCGAGTTTCCGGCCAAGCGCCGGACCTTGCAGGTCGGGCATGAGATCGGCAGCCTTGACCGGGAAACTGGCGCCTTCCCCCTTGCGCGCCAATCCGGGGACTGCCGGATCCGGTGACCGATTCTCGATCACCGCCCTGAGAAGGGCGACATCTACAGCGAGATCGGTTCCATAACGGTAACCGAGTTCCGGCACCCTGCGGTCACTCCCCGTCTCGGCTTTGAGCGTCTCGAGCCTTCGGATCTCCTCCTTCGACAGTTTGAGCGCGCTTGACGCATCCTCTCCGCCAAGCACAGCGAGACGCCGCATGGCGTCGGGAGAGGCCGCGAGAGCCTCTTCGACCGCGACGAGCGGTGCGACAAGCCTCGAATCCGCGCCCGGCAGCACACGCCCGAGGACCCCCGTCGCCGCCATGGCCGTGAGGCTCGGCGCGGGATCGGGCGCAGCGAGAAGACGCCGCATCTCGTGGCCGACGCGCTCCCGGGAGAGCGACATCAATCCAGCCGAATTGGCCGCAATCGGTGCAAGATCTTCGGGGTCGATACCGTTTTCAGGATGACCGTACCAGGCATGGAACCGGAAGAAGCGCAAAATCCGCAGGTAATCCTCCCGGATCCGCGCCTCGGCGTCCTCGATGAACCGCACCCGCCCCTGGAAGAGGTCCGTAAGCCCCTGTCCCAGCGGATCGATCACCGAACCGGTCCGGTCGGCGTATAGGGCATTCATCGTGAAGTCGCGGCGACGCGCGTCGTCGAGCTTGTGGGGCGAGAACGCGACGACGGCCCGGCGGCCATCCGTTTCGACGTCGCGCCGGAAGGTCGTGACTTCATAGCCCCTGTGATCGGAGACGACCGTCACGGTACCGTGGTCGATCCCGGTCGGCACGGGCCTGAGCCCTGCTGCGCCGGTCAGTCGGATAACTTCGTCCGGCACCGCGTCGGTCGAGATGTCGATATCGGTGACGGATTGGTCCAGAAGCGCGTTCCGAACGCATCCGCCGACGAAGAACGCCCGGTGCCCGCCGCCTTCCAGCGCGTCGAAAACCGCCTGCGTCGCCGAATCTTCGATCCACTTTCCTTCGATCCGTGTCATCACTGCATCCTGTCGGCCAGCACGCGCAGCATACGCGCGGTGGCGCCCCAGATGTAATAGGGACCCCACGGAACGGTGTAGTAGTGCCTGCGACCGCCACGCCAGCGGCGCGACTGGACAGAATAGCGCGAAGGATCAGTGACATGATCGAAGGGGGCGGTGAAGACCTCGGCCACTTCTCCGGCCTCCGGGACAGGGTCGAATGAGGCACTGATCCAGCCCAGAACGGGCGTCACGGTGAAGCCTGTCACGGTTTCATGCGGCGGCAGAGTGCCGAGCACCTCGACCGCGGCGCGTGGCAGGCCGATCTCTTCCTCCGCCTCCCTCAGCGCTGCGCCTGTCGGTCCGTCGTCGCCCGGGTCGACCTTGCCGCCAGGAAAGGCGATCTGGCCGGGATGATGCTTGAGCCGCGAGGATCGCTTCGTGAGTACGACAGCGGGGCACGCGCCCGCGATCACGCCGACGAGCACCCCAGCGTCCCGCAGGGCCCGGTTCTCAGGCAGAACGACATCTGGGTTCAGGTCGAAGTCCGATGACGGCGCTGAAGTCGCCTCCAGCGCCGATCTGAGCCTGTCGCGAAGGTCAGTCGTCCTCATCCGGCGGATCCTCCGCCTCGAACCCGAGCGTTTTCGGGTCGAACTCGTAATGCGCGCCGCAGAACTGGCAATCGGCCGTGACGACCCCTTCGTCGGTTGTCATGTGGCCGATGTCCTTCTGCGAGTAGATCGAAAGGCTCTGACGGACCTTCTCGGCGGAGCACGAGCAGCCGAAAGCCACCGGCTGAGGATCGAATACCCGCGGTCCTTCTTCGTGGTAGAGCCGGACAAGGAGATCGGTGGGCTGCACGGAAGGCCCGACAAGCTCGATTTCCTCGACAGTGTCGAGAAGCATGTTGATTCGGGTCCAGTTCTCGGCATCGTCGCCCGACACGATGTCATCGGCCTCGAGCAGACCACCTTCACCCGATCCGCCGCCGGTGGCAAAAGGCGACGCTTTCGGCATGTGCTGCACCATCACGCCGCCCGCGCGCCAGTTTTCCGGGCCGCCCGGTTTGGAAGACTGCCCGAAGCTCGTCGCGAAGCGGGTCGGCAACTGCTCGGACTGCGCGAAGTAGGTCTCCGCGCAGGACGAAAGAGAGCCTCCGGCGATCGGAGTGATCCCCTGATAGGGCGCCGTTCCCGGACCCTGGTCGATCACGATCGCGAAGTAGCCATTACCGATCTGGCTGAAGGGAGTCGCACCGTTTACAAGACGCTCCGGGTCGTAACTGGCATAGGCACGTATGCGTGCCGGCTGACCATCCTCTGGCGGGGCATAGTAGTCGGTCGCGATCAGCCGCGCCGGGCCGTCGCCGCGCACCTGAAGCGACAGCTTCCAGCGGAGCTTGATCGTCTGGCCGATCATTGCGGTCAGCAAGGCGGCCTCGGCCACCAGCGCCTCGACAGGCGTCGGGTAGTCGTGCTGCGCGAGGATCTTGTCGAGCGTTCCGTCGAGCCGGGCGACCCGACCGCGAATGTCCGCCCGGTCGAGCTGAAACGGCAGGACGGTGTCGTCCCAGGCGATCTGTGGTCCGAGAGTCATGGGGTTTCCTTGCGCGTCGCGCATTGGCATACCGCGACAATATAGGAGCGGCAAGCGAGGGTCCAAGACGATGATCCGACGGGTTGGCGAGCCGGTCAGACCAGAGATGCGCTATACACAAAGGACTGGTGTCTACGCGCTACTGCCGCGGAAGGGCGCGCTGCTTCTGACTCATCAGGCCGAGCCGCTCCCGGAGTTCCAGCTACCGGGCGGCGGGGTCGACCCGGGCGAAGGCCCGGTCGCAGCGCTCCACCGCGAGGTCTTTGAGGAGACCGGCTGGAGGATCGCGCGTCCGATACGGGTCGGGGCGTTTCGGCGGTTTACGTATATGCCGGAGTACGATCTCTGGGCCGAGAAGATCTGCCATGTTTTCCTGGCACGCCCGGTGCGTCCTCATGGTCCCCCGACAGAGGCTGGTCACACCGCGCACTGGGTCGCGGAGAAGCATGCGGCCAGGATTCTTGGCAACGAGGGGGACAGGCTCTTCGTCTCACGCGTCCGAAACCGCATCCTTCCCAAGATGTTCAAGCATGATGCATGACACGTCGTCCGGCAGGTCAAGCAGACCCGAGAACCGGTCGAGTTCCCAGCCGAGCGCGTCCAGGAGATCGGGGCCGGGCAGATCGAAGGACCGTCCGATGAACGACGCGAGCTCTCCGTCTCCAAACTCCGCGCCCTCCGGGCCGGGGCATTCTGTGATGCCATCCGAGAGAAGGAGCAACCTGTCACCGCGCTGGAGACGAAGATCGAATGAAGACCAGCGCCCCCCCGCGATGAGGCCGACCGGCAGTCCCCCCTCTCCGGGGTCCTCGACGCTGCGGTCGGATCTGATGACCAGCGGGCCGGGATGACCTGCTTGGGCGATCCGGATCTTTCCGGTCGCGAGATTGCAGTCCGCGAGCACCATCGTGAGGTAGAGTTCGGTGTCCAGCTGCGCGAGCATGAGGTCATTCAGCCTCGCGCAGACGTCCTCCGGCGGACGCATGGCATAGAGCCCGAAGTCATCTATGGTTATCGCGATGTTCTGGTCGGGAGACGTGCCTCCGAGATAACCGGCGACCCTTGCTGCGAGCAATGCCGAAGCGACGCCGTGGCCCGACACGTCGATGGAGTAGAGGCCGATGCGCGACTCGTTGACCCGAAAGGCGCCGATGAAGTCTCCGCCGACATGACCGCAGGGACGGAAAAGCAGCGAGACGCGACCGCCGTCGAAGTCCCGGACGCGCTCCGGTATGAGCGATTTCTGGAACTTGCGCGCCTCTACCAGATCACGGTCGAGTGCGGCGTGAATTGTCTCGAGCTCTTCAAGCGCGCCGGTCAGAAGATCGTTTTTGTCCTTGAGCTCCGCCTGCATCTTGACGATCCGCTCGCCGGCGAGGAGGCGCGCACGCAGCTCGCTGCGGTTGACGGGCTTTGACAGGAAGTCGTCCGCGCCCGACTGCAGACCGAGCGCGACATCTTCCTTCTCGCTCTTCGAGGTGAGGAGAACGAAGTATCCGTATTTGCGACGTTCGGTCTTGCGAAAGGTTCGGCAGAAGTCGACGCCCGACATTCCAGGCATCATCCAGTCGCTGATGATGATGTCGACGCTCCGCCGCGAGAGCAGCTCGAGCGCTTCCGCGCCGGAACCGGCCTCGGCCACGTCGTAGCCCCAGCGTGCGAGCAAGCTCGAAAGCAGACGTCTTTGTGCCGGGCTGTCGTCGACCACGAGCACGCCGCGCTGCGGCAGATGCGCAGTTTCTGCGCCCGCGGGCTCTGAGAGGGTCAACGGATTGAGGGCCATATCCGGAAATGCTTGCCAAACGTGTCGGCGCACAATTTGTCGAGGGCTGCTAATGTCATCTCAACGCACAGGCTTTTAATGTTTCAAACTTGAGACCTTACGGTCGTTTAGGGAGATTCCGGGACGATGCCGGAAACGGTCTTGCGAGAGGCGCGATGATCAGTTGGGATCGTGTTCGGGAACTGAAGGAAGAAGTCGGCGAAGCGGATTTCGCGGAGATCGTGGCGCTTTTCCTGAGCGAGACAGAGGAGGCGCTTGCGCAGCTCGGATCGGCGACCGATCCCGACGAGGCGGAAGCGCTTCTTCATTCTCTGAAGGGAAGCGCGCTGAATCTGGGCTTCGACGACATGAGCGCGCTCTGCCGCGCGGGCAGGGGGCGTGCGGTCGTCATCAACGGCTGGCCTGAAGATCATGCCGAGCTCTTCGAGATCTACATGGCATCAAAGGAGCGGCTGCTTTCGGAAACCTGAACCCGTCCGCCGGCCCTGCGGATCTTCTTCACCAAGTCTTCTCCGCGAACGCCTGAGCGCCTCATGCGGCTTCGACAAGCGGCAGCGCCCGCATCATCCCGCGGGAGGCTGCGGAGAGACGACATCCATCGAATTGCACGACAGCTTTCGACGCGCGGCGCACGTCTTGCATGCCACGCAGTGCCTACGACGATCTCGGCGATTTTACGCCGGAGGGCCTTTCCCAGCCTTGCGCGTTTCCATAGGATATCATCGCAATCAGATTTGCGCGCCGGCCCGCACAAGACGACCCGGAACGGGCGGGGGACGGCGCCGCGAGGCAGTGACAGTCGGAGGCCGAGATCCAGATGAAATCCACCACGTTTTCAGCAGTCCTGTGCGCTGCGCTCTTTTTGACGACACCTGTCGTCGCGCAAGAGGAATCCAGCAACAGGGTAGCCGCGCAGACGGACTGGTCGGTCTTTGTCGAGAGCGACCCTCAGGAATGCTGGGGCGTGTCCGCTCCGAAGGAGACGGTCAACACGAGAGACGGCCGCGTCGTCTCGGTTCGCCGCGGCGATATCCTGCTTTTCGTCAGCTATCGCCCGGCTGCCGACATCGACGGCGAAATCTCCTTCACGGGTGGCTATCCCTTCGCTGACGGCTCGACCGTATCGCTCGAAATCGGCGACGAGTCCTTCGAACTCTTCACGGATGGCGAATGGGCCTGGCCTGCCAGTGCCGGCGACGACGCGCGGATCATGGCCGCGATGAAGCGGGGCGTGAACGCCATCCTGTCCGCGCGGTCGTCGCGCGGAACGAACACCAAGGATACGTTCTCCCTCCTGGGGTTCACGGCCGCCGCCGAGGAGGCCCAGCGCCGCTGCGCCGGGTAACCGGCCCGCATCGCGATATCCGTGCCCCGATCTGCGCCGGAGCCTCCTTTATTTGCTTGGCGGAATCCTATATGTCAGCCGTCTGATCCTTGAAAGACGACGCCAATGACCGCCTCGGCCCCGATCACGCAGGACGTTCTGACGATCCCCCGGAAGGTTCCGGAGGGACCCGTGAGTCTCGTCGGGCTGACCCGGGAGCAGCTTCGCGACGCTCTTCTCTCCGCGGGCACGCCGGAAAAGCAGGTCAGGATGCGGGTGAACCAGATCTGGCAATGGGTCTATTTCTGGGGGGTCCGCGAGTTCGCGGCAATGACCAACCTGTCCAAGGACTTTCGCGCGCTTCTGTCCGAGCGTTTCGTGATCCACCTGCCGGAGATCGTCACGAAGACCGTGTCCGCGGACGGCACGCGCAAGTATCTCGTCCGGATCGCCGGGGGTCATGAGGTCGAGACCGTCTACATTCCGGAGGAAGATCGCGGCACGCTCTGCATCTCGAGTCAGGTCGGCTGCACGCTGACCTGCTCGTTCTGCCACACCGGCACTCAGCGGCTTGTCCGCAACCTGACCGCCGCGGAGATCGTGGGTCAGATCATGCTCGCCCGCGACGACCTGGGTGAGTGGCCCAGGCAGGGCGAGGGCATGGGAGAGCGTCCGAGGCTCTTGTCCAACATCGTGCTGATGGGCATGGGAGAACCGCTCTACAATTTCGACGCGGTCCGCGACGCAATGAAGATCGCGATGGATGGCGAGGGAATCAGTCTCTCGCGGCGCCGGATCACGCTTTCGACCTCGGGTGTCGTGCCTGAGATCGCGCGGACCGCAGAGGAAATCGGCTGCCTGCTTGCCGTGTCGTTCCACGCGACGACGGACGAGGTACGCGACCGGCTGGTGCCGATCAACAAGAAATGGAACATCGCGACCCTGCTCGATGCACTGCGGGAGTACCCGAAGCTTTCCAATTCGGAGCGGATCACCTTCGAGTACGTGATGCTGAAGGGCGTAAACGACAGCGATGAAGACGCGCGCCGGCTGGTGAGACTCATTCAGGGCATTCCCGCGAAGATCAACCTGATCCCGTTCAACGAGTGGCCGGGTGCGCCCTACGAGCGGTCCGACTGGGACCGGATCGAGGCCTTCGCCGACATCGTCTACAAGGCCGGCTACGCCTCGCCGATCCGGACGCCGCGGGGCGAGGACATCATGGCGGCCTGCGGCCAGCTGAAGTCCGCCACCGAGCGCGTCCGCAAATCCCGGAAAACCGCCGCGGCAGAGGTTGGGAGCGGCTAACGGCGGGCGGTGATCGCCGGTTCTGCGCGCGCCGGATCGTAGAGCAGAAGCGCGCCCGTCTCGTCCAGTTCGAGCCGTTCGACCGCTGTCAGCGCGGCGAAGAAGCGCCGCTCCTGGTCCATGACCGCCTCGGGGCACATCATTCTGCTCGCGGCGATGGGCCCGACGGAAATACCGTCGTCAGCGATCTCGAACGGCGTTGCGTAACGATTGCAGGAGGCCTGTCCGCTCAGCGTCCCATCAGTGCCGAACACAAGTGTCACGCGGGACGAGTCGATGATCCCCCCACCGTCCAGATCCTCGACCATCCACTCCGCAACGGCGAGCGCGTCCAGCGTTTCGCCGCCGCAGCCGGTAAGCCGCCTGTCGCCTAGCCGGATTGTGACGCTCTCAGGATAGGGCATGCCCGCCTGGTCGTCGCGGCAGAGTCGGGGAGCCACGCGCAGCTCGAGATCCAGCGCAGGAACCTCATAGACGAACGCGCCCTCGTCGAAGCCGGACTTCGGCAACGCCGCCTCGACCGCTCGCGCTTCGCTGCCAGCGACAACCAGACTCATCAGTCCCTCATCGACGGTCAGCATCCAATCCGGCCCGTGCCCGCGTGCGATGTAGGGCTTCGGAGCCTCGGGCGGAACGATCGCGCATTCGGGCAGTTCCTCGCCGTCGATCGAGACCAGAGCTCTGTTGCGACGGCTCCAGACCCATGTTCCGGGATCCTCCGGCGCTTCGTACCGGACGCCCGAAGCGGTGGACACCCGTTCCAGCA
The DNA here is from genome assembly GCA_964587905.1 of uncultured Rhodobacterales bacterium. GTDB lineage: Bacteria > Pseudomonadota > Alphaproteobacteria > Rhodobacterales > Rhodobacteraceae > DAINOF01. The sequence goes on from CAZPOK010000069.1 coordinate 8,018, forward strand.
CCCTGCGCTCGCCATCGATGTCGATAACCGCGTTCGGCCCGTGGAATCCCACCCGCAGCTCCCGCTGCCCGCAGCGCAGCGTGCTGGCAAGTCTCATTGGCACGAAGCGCCGCAGGACGATCTCGCCCAGTGAAACGGGCTCTGTTCCAGCGGAAACCGGGACATCGACGGTGAACCACATCGGTTGTCCTTCGACAACAATCGCCGCACGCAAGTCGGCATCGAAGCCTTCCGGAATGCCAAGCGCGAAAGGCAGCGGCACTTGCGCCCCGCGCGTTGCGAAGGTCGCCTCGCCCAAAAGGCGCCCTCTGGCGTCCCGCGCCTCGATCACCGCAAGCGCGTCCGCTGGCAGCGCCATGCGCTCTCGATACGTCAAACTCCCGTCGAGCATTCTGAAGTCGTCCTGTGCCGCCAGAGGGCCCGCCAGCCCCAGAGAGCCAAGAGCCATGGCGGCGAGGCGCCCAAATCCCCCAACGAACCTCATCTCGGTTCCTGCTTTTTCTCGTCCCGAAGGACACTTAGCGCGAAACCATCGGCAAATCACGCGCCTATCGTCCGGGAACGAACTCGCGCTTGGTTCCGGCCTCGGGCCAGTTGTCGATCAGATCGATGGCCTCTTCAGCCGTCTCCACGAACCGGAAAAGCTCAAGATCCTCGTCTGCGATGGTCCCGGCCTCGGCAAGGCCCTCCCAGTTCACGATCCGCCGCCAGAACTCTTCGCCGAAGAGAAGGATCGGCACCCGCTGCATGCGGCCGGTTTGGATCAGCGTCAGGCTCTCGAACAACTCGTCGAGCGTTCCGAAACCGCCCGGAAAGACAACGACCGCCCGGGCGCGCATCAGGAAATGCATTTTCCGGATGCCGAAGTAATGGAAGTTGAAGCAGAGATCCGGCGTGACGTAATCGTTCGGCTGCTGCTCGTGCGGCAGCACGATGTTCAGACCGATCGACACCCCGCCGGCTTCGGACGCGCCACGGTTGCCGGCCTCCATGACGCCCGGACCGCCGCCGGTGACGATCACGTCGCGGCGGTGCCCGGACTCGATCGATCGCGCGGTCATCAGCCGGGCGAACCGGCGCGCCTCCTCGTAGTGCTGCGACAAGTCGGCCAGCGTCTTGGTCCGCGCCCGGTCCTTGTGCGCCGGTTCCGGAATCCGCGCGCCGCCGAAGAGAACCACGGTGGATTCCACTCCGTACTCCGTCAGCAGAAGCTCGGGCTTGAGAAGCTCCAGCTGCAGGCGGACGGGGCGCAATTCGTCCCGGTAGAGAAAGTCCGGATCGGCGAATGCCAGCCGATAGGCGGACGAGCGTCCCTGCGGCGTATCCGGGACGGTGCGCGCGGACTCCGCGTCCTGATGTGCGTCCCGGAACGTCCGTCTCTGTTCGTCCTGCATGTCTGTCCTCAAGGGCCGATTGCGTGCGCGGTTCTCCCGCTCTATAGGCTCGACATTCAGTAAACCAGACACGAATTGGAGCCCTTCGCATGGACAACGCCCAACTCGAAGCCGCGATCGAGGCCGCGTGGGACGTGCGCGACACGATCACGCCCGCCACGAAAGGCGACACGAGAAACGCCATCGAAGCGACGTTGTCGGCGCTCGATTCGGGCAAGCTTCGGGTCGCCGACCGGGATGCGGATGGCGTATGGCACGTGAACCAGTGGGCGAAGAAGGCAGTGCTTCTCGGGTTCCGTCTGAAGGACATGGCGCAGCAATCCGGCGGCCCCCAAGGCGGATCCTGGTGGGACAAGGTGGACAGCAAGTTCGCCGGCTGGGGCGATTCCGAATGGAAGGACGCTGGCTTTCGTGCGGTGCCGAACTGCATCGTTCGCCGGTCGGCCTACATTGCGCCGGGGGTGGTGCTCATGCCGTCCTTCGTCAACTTAGGCGCCCACGTCGGCGAAGGAACCATGGTAGACACCTGGGCGACCGTCGGATCCTGTGCGCAGATCGGGAAGAATGTCCACCTCTCGGGCGGAGTCGGCATCGGCGGGGTACTCGAACCCATGCAGGCGGGTCCCACGATCATCGAGGACAACTGCTTCATCGGCGCAAGATCCGAGGTCGTCGAGGGCGTTATCGTGCGGGAAGGTTCGGTTCTCGGCATGGGCGTCTATATCGGACAGTCGACGAAGATCGTGGACCGCGAGACCGGGGAGGTCTTCATGGGCGAAGTGCCGCCCTATTCCGTCATCGTCTCCGGCTCCATGCCGACGAAGAACAACCTCAACCTCTACTGCGCGGTCATCGTCAAGCGCGTTGACGAAAGGACGCGCTCGAAGACGGCGATCAACGAGCTGCTGCGCGACTGATCCGGAACCGCTGTCTCCTGGCGGCGTTCCGTTCCCGAAGCGTGAAGGAGGGACAAGATGGAAGGCGTCGGATGGCTCGGCGCGATCATCGTTGGCGGCATCGCCGGGTGGATCGCGGAAAGGGTTATGGGTGGCGATCACGGCATCCTCACGAACATCGTGCTGGGGATAGTCGGCGCCTTGGTTCTCAACGCCATTCTGGGCCTTCTGACTGGCGGAACGCTCGGCGGCTGGATAGGTCAGCTCATCGTGGGCGCCATCGGGGCCATGCTCCTCATCTGGGCCTGGCGCGCGGTTCGCGGCCGCAGCTAGAAGAGCACCCCCGCGAGCGGGGCTTGCTCCGCGTCATGCGCTCTGCGACATGGAGCCCATGAGCACGGAAAAGCCAAAGCGCCCGCAGAAGGTCTTCACCCTCGTGGTCGAGGTCGGCCGGAAACTGGGCGATGGACTTCCCGAGCGCGCGACCGGTGCCGCTCTCATGTGTTTCGCCTCCGGCGTCGATGAAGCCGAAGCGGTACGGGAAACCGTCGCCGTCCTAAAACAGGCCAACATGAATCCGCTCGACGTCTCGGGCTACGGCACCTCCGAAGACCGCGAGGCGGAGGGCCATGAGATTGACAATGAAGAACGCGCCCTGATGGACCGGGCGCTGCGGGAAAACGCTGTCATGGTCACGCAGGTCACGCCGTTCTACGACTGAGCGCCCGATTGCAGCGGCCCGCGCTCCGCTGTATCGCTGCGGCATGCCCACGCCCGTCGATCCGGTCGATCTGACCGCCCGCCTTGTCCGCTGCCCCTCCGTGACACCCTTTGAGGGTGGGGCGCTCGCCCTCCTCGCGGCCGTGCTGACCGAAGCCGGGTTCGACTGCACGCGCGTCGACCGGAACCACACGCCGAACCTCTTCGCCCGCTGGGGCGCGAAGGGTGATCCGCGCACGCTCGGTTTCAACGGCCATACCGACGTGGTGCCGGTGGGCGACGCGGCCGCCTGGACTGCCGATCCATTCGGAGGAGAACTCCGAGAGGGCTTCCTCTGGGGGCGTGGCTCCACCGACATGAAATCCGGAGTCGCCGCTTTCGCCTGTGCCGCCGTGGATTTCGTGCGCGAGACACCGCCCGACGGCGCCATTATTCTCGCCGTCACCGGAGACGAGGAAGGCGACGCCACCGATGGGACGCGCGCGCTCCTCGACTGGATGCTGGACCATGATGAACGGATGAGCCTCTGCATCGTCGGCGAACCGACATCGACCGAGAGCGTCGGTGACGTGATCAAGATCGGCCGCAGAGGCTCGATGACCGCGAGGTTCACCGTCACGGGCGTGCAAGGCCACACCGCCTACCCGCATCTAGCGAGGAACCCCGTGCACGCGGTGGCCCGTCTCATGGATCGCCTGGCGACACACGTCCTCGACGAGGGCACCGACCACTTCGATCCCTCGACACTTGCCGTCACTACGATCGACACCGGCAACCCGGCCACCAATGTCGTTCCCGCCCGGTGCACGGCTACCGTCAATATCCGCTTCAACGACGTCCACACTTCGCAGTCCATCCGCGACTGGCTGGATGCCGAAGGCACCCGCATCGCCGCGGAAACCGGCTGTGACGTGTCCATGGATGTCCGCGTGTCGGGAGAGAGCTTCATCACACCGCCGGGACCGCTTTCCGAGCTTGTCGTCTCTGCCATCAGGGACGAGATGGGCATCGAGCCCGTTCTCTCGACAACTGGAGGAACGTCGGATGCGCGTTTCGTCAAGACTCATTGCCCGGTCATCGAGTGCGGGCTCGCCAGCAAGACGATGCATCAGGTCGACGAACGTGTGGACATCGAACAGATCCGCCAGCTCAAGGCGCTTTATGCCCGCGTCCTTCGCGACTACTTCGGCTGACCTCCGTTCCCGGATGACGCGCCCGGCGCGACATGCTACCTGCCGCGCATGAGCCGTATCCCGTCAAAGGACGAACTCCTCGCCTGGATCGCCGAGCATCCAGGGGAGACCTCCAAGCGCGACATCGCCAAGGCATTCGGCATCAAGGGCGCGGGGCGCATCGACCTCAAGCGCGTCCTGAAAGAACTCGAGACCGAGGGCCATCTTGCGAAGCGGCGCAAGACCTATCGCGACCCCGACAAGCTGCCGCCGGTCTCGGTCCTGCAGGTGACCGGGCCGGACAGATCCGGTGACCTCTTCGCGAAGCCGCTCGAGTGGAGCGGGGACGGGGCGGAGCCGCACGTCATCGTTATCCCGCGCAATGGCGATCCGGCGCTTGGCCAGGGCGACAGGATCCTTGCCCGACTGACCGAGGTGAAGGGAGACGGGGCCGACTACGAGGCTCGACTCATTCGCCGAATCGGGCAGACTCCGAAAAGGATCCTCGGCGTGTTCCGCAAGACCGCCGAGGGCGGTCACATCGTTCCGATCGACAAGGGCGCCGAACGCGAGTGGCTGGTTCCGAAGGACTCCGTTCAGGGCGCGAAGGACGGCGAGCTTGTCGAGGCCGAGCAAAGCGGACCCAAGGCGCGGATGGGCCTCCCGCGTGCCCGGATCGTGACACGTCTCGGCGACCCGTCCGAACCCAGGGCCGTGTCGCTCATCGCGATCCACCAGCACGGCATCCCCGACGACTTTCCCGACGAGGTGATCGCCGAGGTCGACGCGATGGAACCGGCGGGCCTCGGGACGGGTGAGGACCTGAGCGACATTCCTCTTGTCACGATCGACCCCGCGGACGCCCGCGACCACGACGACGCGGTCTGGGCGCATGCCGACGACGACCCGAAGAACGAGGGGGGGTTCGTCGTGTGGGTCGCCATCGCCGATGTCGCGCATTATGTGGCTTCCGGCACTACGCTCGACCGCGAGGCGCGCGAGCGGGGCAACTCGACATATTTTCCCGACCGCGTGGTTCCCATGCTGCCCGACCGTCTCTCGGGCGATCTCTGTTCGCTGCACGAAGGCGTGCCGCGCGCGTGCATCGCGCTGCGGATGCAGATCGACGCGGGCGGACACAAGATAGCCCACCGCTTCATGCGCGGCCTCATGCGGTCGGCGGCCTCGCTCAACTATCAGGAGGTGCAAGCCGCCGAGGACGGTGATCCGAACGACAGATGCGCGCCGCTTCTCGATGACGTGATCAAGCCGCTCTTCGCCGCGTGGGGCGCGATGATGAAGGCGCGGGCCGAGCGCCAACCGCTCGACCTCGACCTGCCCGAGCGCAAGATCGAACTCAGCGAGGAGGGCAAGGTGCTCTCGGTGGGTTTCCGGCCGCGGCTCGACGCGCACCGGGTGATCGAGGAGTTCATGATCCTCGCGAACGTCGCTGCTGCCGAGGAACTCGAGCGCCGCAAGTCGCCGCTTCTCTACCGGGTCCACGAAGAACCGAGCCCGGAGAAGCTCGAGGCCCTGCGCGAGACGGCGGAGGCGTCCGGTCTCGTCCTCGCCAAGGGGCAGGTTCTGAAAACCAGCCATCTCAACCGGCTTCTCGCGCAGGCCGAGGGAACCGAGCAGGACGAGTTGATCAACATGGCGACGCTGCGGTCGATGACGCAGGCCTATTACCATCCGGAGAACTTCGGCCACTTCGGTCTCGCGCTGCGCCGCTACGCGCATTTTACCTCGCCCATCCGCAGGTATTCCGATCTTGTCGTGCACCGTGCGCTGATCTCGGCGCACAAGTGGGGGGACGACGGTCTGTCGCCGGACGAGATCGAGCAACTCGAGGCGACCGCGCAGCATATCAGCGAGACCGAGCGCCGGTCGATGACTGCCGAGCGGGACACGACCGACCGCTA
>CAZPOK010000070.1:0-13831 GCA_964587905.1 uncultured Rhodobacterales bacterium
AGTCGAGGTTCGATGACCGATCGTGTGACTACCGTGACGACTGCGATGACCACGAGGGCGTAGGCCACCATGATGAAGTAGTTGGAGACGAGATCCACCGACACGCTGGCGTCGATGGTCTGCGCGGCGCTCTCCGTCAGACCGTAGATGATCGCATCCGTCGGTGTCACGAGAAAATTCGCACCGTATCCGCCCGAGACGCCGGCGAATGCGGCACAGATGCCGACAAAGGGGTCCCGTCCGGCGGCCTTGAACGCATAGCCGGCAAGCGGGATATAGACGAAATAGCTCGCGTCGACGGCAACGTGCGAGCAGATGCCGATGGCGATCGTCCCTGGCAGCAGTGCCTTCGAAGGGATGGCGCGGAGAAACTTGCCGAGGGCGGCGTCGAAGAGTCCGACCTTGTCGGCCATCCCGGCACCCAGCATCACCACTACCACCATGCCGAGAGGATGGAAGTGGGCGAACGTCTGAGGCATCTCCGAGAACAGCCGACGGAGATTCTCCGCGCTGAACAGATTCTGTGCAACGACCAGTTCTCCGCTACCGGGGCGGACTGCCGTCACTCCGGCTGCGGCCATGATCGCGCTTACGATCATGACGATGAAGCAGAGTGCGAAGATGATCGTTACGGCGTCCGGCGCCCAGTGGCGGGGTGCCGCCGTGTCTGTCGTCTGCGCCATGTCGGGCCCCCCAAAACCTTTGAGTATCCGGGTGAGACAAGGCACGTGCTTGTGGGCACGGTCGCGGCGCTTGTGTAACGGGAAATAACTCGAAGCGTGTGAAAAGCTGTCGTCATTGCATCGGGACGTGTCATCAATGGGAGAAGACCTCGTCCGCGGCGACGCATTGACGGCAGGGAGCGTCGCGACTAGCGTGCGGCGCATACCACTGACCGGAGCGCGCTATGTATCGCAGATCCAGGACTTACGGCGGAACTCTGGTTTTGCTGACGACATCGCTGTTTACGTCGGCATGCGCGCTGTCGGATCAGAAGGCCGTTGAGGGCAGTCACTCCCGGACGGGATGTGCAGATCTCCCTGTGGCCGGTGATCCGCGCGACCTGGGTTGGGAGCCCGACGGGTTCGAGCGGTTACGGGGCCTGGCCAAGGAGGCCGAAGCGGCAACCGTGATGATCGTGACTGGCGGTGAGGTCGCTTTCGCATATGGGCCGACGGAGCGGCCCATGTTCCTGGCGTCCGTCCGCAAGAGCGTCTTGAGCGCACTGCTCGGAATTGCCGTTGACGAGGGTGCGCTGCAACTCGATGACACTGTCGCGCGCTGGGGCATCGATGATGATCCGTCGCTTACCCCACTCGAGCGGACGGCGACTGTCCGTGATCTGATCTCGGCGCGTTCGGGCGTCTATCTGCCGACGGCGGCGGAGAGCCCGAGGATGCGCGACAATCGACCGGAGAGAGGCGGCTACGAGCCCGGCAGCTTCTGGTTCTACAACAACTGGGACTTCAATGTGGCGGGCGCTATATTCGAGCGTGCCACCCGCAAGTCGGTCTTCCTCGCTTTCGAGCACTTCATCGCGGAACCCCTCTGCATGCAGGACTTCGATGCCTATGAGCACACCTGGTATCTGTATACCGATGCCGCACCCCGTTACGCCGCGTATCACATGGCGTTGTCGGCCAGGGATCTGGCGCGGTTCGGCATGCTGTACCTGCAGGACGGTGTCTGGGAGGGCAGGCAGATCCTCCCCGACGGCTGGGTGGAGCAAAGTACGGCACCGATCTCGCTGACGAACGAGGAGCCGGAGCTGGCATCCGGCTACGGCTACATGTGGTGGGTGACCGCGGACGTTCCGCCGGGAGCACCGGGTGCGATGCTGGAGGGAAGCTATACCGCAATGGGCAGCGGCGGCCAGCGCATGACGGTGTTGCCGGCCATCGATACGGTGATACTCGCCAGGGCCGACACGAAACCCGGCGGTATCGGGGCCTCGGCCTTCCGCGATACGGCCCTGTGGCAGGCTTTCATCGAGGCTGCGCTGACGTCACGTCGTAACTGACTACCCCATGCGAGCCGACTAGCCGGACTCCCAGCTCTCGGCCATCGACTCCAGTCGCTCGCGGAGCTCACGCGCGGGTAGCCAGTGTCCTCTGATCATGACGCCGTCGATGCTGCGTAAATGGTGCAGGTCTTCCAGCGGATCGGCATCCAGTAATACGAGGTTCGCCTGTTTGCCGACGTTGACAGTTCCCATTCGTTCGGCGATGCCCATCGACTCTGCCGCCGAGACGGTGGCGATGCGCAGCACCTCGTAATTGCCCAGCCCGCTTTCGGCGAATGCCAGCATTTCGTCTATTGGCGTGAATCCCGGAATGTAGGCCGAGACGATCGAATCTGTGCCGATCAGCAGATTGCCGCCGGCGCGGGCCAGCCTGGCGATGAAGGCCTGCTGTCGTGGCAGGGCATCGCGCAACGCGGCCTTGGACGCCGGGGAGAAGATGGCATCGAGTCTCTCCGACTCGACGATCCGCTTGCGCAGGGCCGGATGCACGAGAGGGAAGTCCGGGTGTCGGGCGATGTCCTCGCGAGCTTCTGCGTCGAAGAGATAGCGGTTGACAGCCAGAGTCGGGCAATTCCACGTGCGTGTGGCCACGGTCTGCTCGATGAGTTCGTCCATACGGGCTTCGGTCATCGACATCCAGCTGCCAAAACGCTCGGCGTTGCGTCCGCCGTCGACTTCCAGCGCTTCGGGGCGCACACCGTCGAAATCATAGCCACGCAGATGCTCTACGGAGTACTGGCGACTCGCGAGCGCATACTCGATGCCAACCGAGAACGGGACGTGGCCGATGACCGGAAGGCCATGTCTGTTGGCACTGTCGATCACGGCGTCGTAAACCGGCCGGCTGAGGGTATGGTAGATCTTCACGCCCTGATAGCCGGCTCCCGCGTAGCCGGCTATCAGCGGCTCGACGGCTTCCGGATCAGTCACTTTTGTCGAGAATTCCCACACGGCATCCGCCCCTTCATGAATGGGGCTGGTGAAGAACAGGTCGGGACCGATCCAGTCGCCCTCATTCAGTCGCTCCCGGTATTCGAAATGCGCCGGACTGCCCGCCGGGTCTCGCAGCAGCGTGACGCCGGTGGCCGCGTAGAGCAGGAGTTGATTCTCCGCCAGCGCCTTATCACGGTCGGAATCCTCGGTCCTGGCATGGGATCCGATGTGTGCGTGCATGTCCGAGAGGCCGGGTATCAGGAACTTGCCGGTCCCTTCCACCGTTCGCCCCCCTTCCGGTATGGGGACCGTTCCGGTGCGACCCATTGCTATGATCTTGTCGCCCTCGACCAGCACAGTCTGGTCTTCGATTACCCGCTCTCCATCCATCGGGATGACGGTGACATGGGTGAAAGCGGTGAGTTCGGCGGCACCAGCGGCGACCGGCGGAACCAAGAGTAGCCACCAGAAGGAAAATATCATGCGGAAAGACGGTCTGCTCAAAATCTCCTGCCTCCATGGGTCGGGGTGGCACAGTCGCCTGCGTGCGGCGCGCAAGAATGACGGTGCGAGGGCGGCTTCAGCCGGCGCTGGAACTGTATGTGGCGCGTCCGATCGCGACGAGTCTGATGTTCTCGTCGACCACATCGATATCGACGGTCGCGATGCTGCGGCCGGTCTTCCTGACCGTAGCGGTCGCCCGGAGCGTGGCGCCCGCAGCTGGCCGAAGATAATCGACGCGGAAGTTGATGGTCGGAACGCCATGACCGAGCATCATGATGCACGCGTAGCAGCCGGCCGTATCGATGAAGGCGGCGATGGGCCCGCCGTGCACCTGATCACTGCCGGAGAGCCTCTGGTGTTCGGGTCTTGATGGCAGCAGCATGGTCAGGCTGCCGGAATCGCGATTCGCCTCTTCGATACGGAAGCCGCAGAAGGCGTTGTAGGGGCTCGACGCCAGGTCCGCCTGGAGCTTCTGGCACAGATCGGTGTCGGTCACGCTCGTCTCCGATGAGTCGCCGATCGGGTCAGGCTAGGCAGCCGCGCCGATACGGGCAAGATTTGAGACGGCGGCAGGATTGTGCGAGGCGGTGGCGGGTCATACCGGGCGTTCGACAAAAACCCGGCGGTCGAGTTCGCCCTCGCTGACCGCGACGAGTACGGAGACGGCGGCGTCACCGGTCACGTTCGTGGCAGTCCGGATCATATCCAGGACGCGGTCGATACCGGCGATGAGGGCGACACCTTCGAGCGGCAGGCCGACGGAGACGAGTACGATGGACAGTACCATCAGGCCTCCGGCCGGAATCGCCGCGGTTCCCACTGAGGCGAGCAGGGCCGTGGCGCCGATCGTGGCATAATCGACCACCGTCAGTTCGATCCCGTATGCCTGGGCCAGGAAGACGGCGGCCACGGTCTGGTAGATCGCAGTTCCGTCCATGTTTATCGTGGTTCCAATGGGCAGCACGAATCCGGCCACTTCCCGCGAGACACCGAGATTCTCCCTCGCGCAGGCCATGGTGACCGGCAGGGTGCCCGCAGCAGTCGTCGTGCTAAAGGCGATGATCTGCGCCTCCAGGATGCCGCGCAGGAACTGTATGGGATTAACGCGCGCCAGCAGGATCAGCAGCCCTCCCAGCGATAACACCACGTGCAGCAGGCAGGCGGCATAGACCGCCAGTATCAGTTTGCCAAGAGGCAGCAGGACGTTGAGGCCATACTCGGCCGTGGTGACGGCGATCAGGGCATACACACCGAACGGGGCCAGCGCGATCACCATGTCGGTGAGCCGGAAGATCACGGCAGAAAGCGATTCCACGAGCCGGATCACCGGTCGGCCCCGCGAGCCCACCGAGCTCAGGGCGATACCGAACAGGATGGAAAAGACGATGACCTGCAGCGTATCGCCGGAGCTGAAGGCGGCGAAGGGGTTCTCCGGTATCAGCTGGAGTAGTGTCTCGGCGAGGCCCGGAGGCTCGTAGTCCGAGGCGCTCTGCCCGGCGGTTGCGAGCGCGACACCCGCGCCGGGCCGCAGGATCGCCGCAGCGGCCAGACCGATCAGGATCGCGCCGAGCGTCGTCACCATATACAGTCCGATGGTCTTCCCACCCATCCGGCCCATCCGGCCCATGTCGCCGACCGAACTGATGCCCGCGACGATCGACACGAAGATCAGTGGCACGACCAGCATCTTGATGAGCGCGATGAAGGCGTCGCCCACCGGTTCGAGGAAGTCGGCATGCTCACCGAGCAGGGGGCCGGTCACTGCGCCGAGGAGTAGTCCCAGCAGCACCTGCTGCCAGATCGTCAGCCCTTGCAGGGGCATGGCGACAGCTGGCGGGAAGCGGCGAACAGGTGCTCGACGATCACCTGTCTCAGGACGTCAGCAGCGAGCGGTAGCCGGCCAGGGCCTGTGCGCCCCCGGTGTGCAGGAAGACAATATGCTGGTCGTTCGTGTAATGGCCTTGCCGGATGAGGTCGATGAGTCCCGCCATGCCCTTCGCCGAGTACACGGGATCAAGGAGAATGCCTTCGAGGCGAGCGAGCAGCCGGATGGCTTCGATGCAGCCCTCGGTCGGTATGCCGTAGCCGTCGCCTACGTAGTTGCAGTCGACCTGCACGTCCTCGGGCGATGGCTGTGCGTCGATACCCAGATGCTCCGCCGTCTGCCGCGCGAGCTTCAGGACGTTTGCGTGCTGGACGTCGGCGGGCGCGCGGACACCGATGCCCAGCACCGGGATGCCGCAGTTCGTCGCGACCACACCCGCGACCAGACCGGCCTGTGTGCCGGCGCTGCCCGTGGCGTGCACGATGGCGTCTATCTTCAGATCGGCGTCGTTCGCCTGTTGCAGGATTTCCATCGCGGCGTTGACATAGCCCAGGGCACCGATGGCGTTGGATCCGCCGCCCGGCACGATATACGGAGTCCTTCCCCGGGAGTGGAACTCGTCGGCTAGGGTTGCCATCTCCGCGTTCATGTCGGCGCCGCCCGGACGATGCTCGATCGTGGCGCCGGTCAGGTCTTCCAGGAGCACATTGCCGTTCAATCGATACTCATCGTCTTCGAAACCGGTGCGATCCTCGAGGAGTATGTGGCAGTCGAGGCCGAGTCGAGCGCAGGCCGCCGCCGTCTGACGGGTGTGGTTGGACTGGGTCGCGCCCTGGGTGATGACCACATCGGCCTCGTGCACCAGGGCGTCCGCCATGAGGAACTCGAGCTTCCGTGTCTTGTTTCCTCCGCCGGCGAGGCCCGTGCAGTCATCGCGCTTAATCCACAGCGTCGGTCCGCCGAGATGTTCGCTCAGGCGGTCCAGCCGCTCGAGCGCCGTCGGCAGGTGAGCGAATCGCAAGCGTGGGTGTCTAGCGAGATGCATGGGGATACTCCTGTTCGGGGCGGTACCAGAGTGTGGGGTCGGATTTCTCCAGCGGCAGTACGAGGAAAGATGGGCGTTCCGGGCCCCAGTGGATGCGGTAGACCGACGGTGTCTCCGCCACGGCTCCAAAATTGTCGGCATCGGCCCCGGCCAGGGACAGGCGGATCCGGTGCCCCGTATCGAATCGATAGGCGACGGGCAGCAGTCCGAACTCGATGCGCACGGCTGTTCCGGCCGGCATGGGCTCGAAATTGGCGCGCAGATGGGACCGGACCGGTCCGTAGTCCTCGTAGCGCGGTTCGGGATCGATGGCGCGGCTGCCGAGTCGGAGGACACCCTCGGTCACGTAGCGCACCGTCCCGTCGGGTGCGACGTCCTCGATGTACGCGATCAGTGCACCGTCAGGCTCGGACGATTCCAGGTAGAGCTGCAGCTGCGGGTGCCCTGCTATTTCCAGCGCATGCTGCAGCGGTGGCGAAGTAAAGCCGAGCAGTTTCTTGCTCTGGTCCGCGCGATCGCCGTAGCCGGTTGGCAGCCCGGTACCCGGCACGCGGACCAGTGCAGCCCAGCGCGACGCCGGACCGCTCGTTTCCGACGAATCGACGGCATGCTCGCGCGTCCCCGGCACCGTCGCTGGCGCTGCGATCAGTCCGTCGCCGGTCAGGTACACTCGGCGAGTCTCCGCGGAGGGCGGCCAGGTCTGGCTGGCGTGCCACTCCCCCCCACAGAGCATGTAATAGCGGATCGGCGGCTGCTCCTCGTAGCCGTTCGGGATGCCGCGCAGGTAATGATCATAGAAAGGCAGCGTGAAGCTGCTGCGATTCCCGCGCCGGGCGTTGGGACGGTATCCGCAGGGATCGATGGAAGTCGCAGGACCATGATCCCACGGGCCGATGATCAGGTACTGATCCGGATTGTCGCTGTTCGCCAGCTTCTTGAATGCACTCGCCTGGTAGGCGCCGTCCAGCCAGCCGCTGATCAGCAACAAGGGAGTCTGGTTCTTTTGCCAGGCCGAACCATAGGACGCCGGCGAGCCGTCGAATATCTCCCGTCCGGCCAGTCGATCGTCCCGGAATTCGATCGTCTCCAGACCGTCGGAGAAGTCGTAACTGTGGCGGTGCTGTGCGATGGCCTCGTCGAGCCATCGCTGCCCTTCGGGACCATCGACGGGGCGCACGCCGGCCCAGGCGAGGCGACCGAGCCAGGGGACGCCCGGCGGCGGCTCATTCAGGTCCAGGGCGCGCAGCATCTGGCCCCAAGCCGTCGTTATATGGGTATTCTCCAGTCCGCCGGGGAATGCGGCATCGTCATAGGCGTCGAAAAGACTGTATTGGCCGGCGATTGCCCTGACCGCCGGATGACGCTGCAGCATGAGCAGTTCTGCGGCCGTGCCGCCGTAGGACACGCCTTCCGCACCAACGACGCCGTTCGACCAGGGTTGCGAGATCACCCAATCGACGATACGGGGGTAGTCCTCGATCTCACGTTGAAAGAACTCTCTTGGCCGGGTCCCGAATGAGGCCCCTGCACCGCGTACGTCGACGACGACTACGGCATAGCCTGCGTCGATCAGGCGGCGGGTGTTGCCGCTCTCTGTGGAGAAGACGAGATTGAATGGGAAACGCAGGCGCGACGACCGGTGATAGCGTGTGAACGTGACGATGGTCGGGCGCGGGATGCCGTCATATCCCCGCGGCAGGCGGTAGTCCGTCGCAAGCCGTATGCCGTCGTCCATTTCCACGTAGACGGAGCGATTGTCGACAGGCGGCAGGGCGTTGCGGATGGCGCCGAAGGCGAGTGCCGCGACCACGAGCACACCGAGCGCGGCCAGTGTCGCAAGGAGCCGGCCCTTACTACGCGCAGCGTAGAAGACGGCTGCTGCGATCAGCGTCGTACCGCCGGCCAGCGCCACCACCACCAGCTCCGATGGAGCCACGGCCATGGAGCCGGCCCGGATGAATGCTGCGATGACCGCGGTTGCGACGACCAGAAATGTGGTGACGACGCTGGCACGCCGTCCGAGCAGCGCAACGGCGCCGACCAGCAGGAGCGCCGCCAGGAAATACCGGTCTGGCCGTCCGCTTTGCACGGCGCCGAATACCAGCCAGCCGGTCATCGCCATGAGCGCGATGCCGAGCAGTTCCCGTGCCGCCGGGAGATTGCGCGGAGTGCCTGCCGTGGTCATTTTTGCCTGTTCCCGGATGCATGCCCTGCCGATACCGGCCGCCGGGCGTGATCATCACCGCCGCGGCACAGTATCCCTGATCCCGGCTGCGCAGCGATGTGAGCGAGGTCGTCCGGTTATTGCCAGGGGACGAGCGGCGGGAATTCTCTTCCCGTCGCTCATAATGGTGTGTGCGACCCGCGGATGACCAATAATGCCGTATCCGATGGAGGAGCATTCCATGAGACAAAAATATATTCTGAGACGTCAGCAAAACCGCCATGCCGCACAGGCGCTCCTTTCCGCCAGCGTCGTTGCAGTGCTGCTGGCCGTCTTCTGCTCAGTCTGGTCTGTCACCGGTCATGCCGCCGAGCCGTCTGCGCCGCCCGCCCGCCCGTACCATGTGCAATTTGGCGCAGAGATTCCGGTGCGGGATGGCACCAGGCTCAGTGCCACGATACTGCGCCCGGCCGATCAGCGGGAGCCTCTGCCCGTCATACTGCGCTTCACGCCCTACGGGGCCGATCGCTATTTTCCCAAAGCTGCGTTCTTCGCGACCCGTGGCTATGTCGTCGCGATCGTCGAGGTGCGCGGACGTGGGGATTCAGAGGGCGTATATCGACCCTACGTGAACGACGCGAAGGACGGCTACGACGTCGTGCAGTGGCTTGCGGATCGCGACTATTGCGACGGTCGAGTCGCAATGCGCGGTGCGTCCTACACGGGATTTCTGCAGTGGGCGATCGCCGCGCTGAATCCGCCGGCGCTGAAGACCATCGTGCCGGGGGCAGCTCCCTATTTCACGGTCGACAATCCGGCCTACCGTGGCGTAGAGATTCCCTATCGGCTCCGTTGGTATGCTCTGGTAGCGGGGCGGCAGCGTAATACGAACTTCAATTCGGCCAGAGAGTTCTGGAACGGCCTGTACGCAGAGCTCGCCAGGGGCGAACTGGAATATGCGCGCCTGGATGAGGCCGCCGGGCTGCCGACTTCTTATTGGGAAAAATCTCTCCAGACGCCAGAATCGCGGGAGCGTTACAGACGGATGAATCCGACCGCGACGGCGCTCGCGCAGATCGATATCCCCGTGCTGACTATGACCGGCGCCTATGATGGCGCTCAATTGGGAACCTTCACTCACTACCAGCGGCTGCTCGAAACGAACCCCGACGCCGCCGAGCACACCTGGCTCCTTGTCGGGCCCTGGGATCACGCGGGGGTCAGCAGCACGCAACGTGAGATCGGCGGCATCGATTTCGGCGAAGCGGCCGCTGTGGACCACCTGGAACTGGAGCTCGACTGGTTCGATTGGGTGCTGAAGGACGGTGAGAAACCCGCACTGCTTCAAGGCCGGGTGACCTACTTCATGGCGGGACCGGACGAGTGGCGGAGCGTAGCGTCGCTCGATGCGCTGCCATGCTGCCGCAAGCTCGTGCTCGGGGACAGGAATTCCGGCTCCGGGGGCGACTATCTCGACGGCAGGCTAATCGCGGATGGGGGGGACGCAGAGCCGACGATCCATCGCTTTCGCTACGACCCGGGTCTGCCGACCGTCTCGTGGGGCCCGTACTTCGGCGCCGCGGCCCGGGGCGACGATCATCTTCTCGATGACGAGCTGCCGCTGGAGATCGGTGATCGCGGTCTGGTCTACGAGACGGATCCTGCTCGTGGACCTTACGACGTCGTCGGTAATCCGGTGCTCGAGGCACGCATCGCACTCGATGTCCCCGACACGGATCTGATCGCCGTGCTGTATGACGTGGCGCCGGATGGCTCGACTATCACGCTGGCGTACGACTTCCTGCGTGCCCGCTATCGGGACGGCGCGATCGCCCCGGACTTCCCGGAGATCGACCGATTCCATGACTACCGGTTCGAAATGACCTGGGTCGCACGACGGATTCCGGCGGGTCACCGGCTGCGTCTCTTCGTTACCGCCCCCGGTATCAGCCACTTCTTCCAGCGCCATACCAATACCGACAAGCCGGTCGCTTTTGCGGATCCGACGGATCATGCAGTGGCGAATATCCGCCTCAAGGCCGATGGTCAATCGCAGCTCCTGCTGCCCGTGGGGGACGGCGAGTGACACCCGATTCGCAAGACACGCTCGATGGACTGGTGACGCCCTGTCTTCTCCTGGATCTGCGCAGGATGGAGCGCAACATCCGGCGTATGGCGGAGAACATCCGCGGACTCGGCAGCACGCTCCGCCCACACGTCAAGACGCACAAATGCGGGGAAATCGCGAAGCGAGTACTGGCGGAACCCGGCACGAGCGGCATCACCGTCTCCACGCTGCAGGAAGCCGAATACTTCTTCGAGCACGGCGTTAGCGACATCCTCTATGCGGTGGGGATCGCGCCGAACAAGCTTGCTCGTGTCGCGGCTCTGATGGACCGTGGCTGTGACCTGAGTATCGTGCTCGACGATCCCGTAATGGCCCGTCACGTCGCGAAGACTGGTGTACAGGAGGGCCGTTGCTACCGCGTGATGATCGAACTCGATACCGACGGCCATCGCTCGGGTGTTGACCCCGCCGGCGAAAGCCTGCTGGAAATCGGTCACATCCTGCACGCATCGGCAGGCACCGAGCTTGTGGGCGTCATGGCCCACGCCGGTGAGTCCTATTTCTGCGATTCCCGCGAGGCGCTGCTGACCATGGCGCGCCAGGAACGCGACCGTAGCGTGGCAGCGGCGGAGCGGCTGCGGGCGGGCGGCGTCTCATGTCCGGTCGTCTCCATAGGTTCCACCCCTACAGCGCTCGCGTCGGAGGACCTGACCGGCGTGACAGAAGTGCGCGCCGGCGTCTATGTTTTCTTCGACCTGGTGATGGCGGGCATCGGTGTCTGTACCCAGGATGATATCGCCGTCAGTGTCCTGACGAGCGTCATCGGGCATCAGCGGGACAAGGGCCGGGTCATCACCGATGCGGGCTGGATGGCCATGTCGCGGGACCGGGGTACGGCCCGCCAGGGTAGGGACTATGGTTACGGGCTCGTCCGGCGCAGAGACGGCAGCGCGCTCGATACGATGATCGTCGCAGACGCCAACCAGGAGCACGGTATCGTGAAGACCATGGACGAAGGCCAACCTTTACCGTATGAGGACCTGCGCCTCGGGACATTGCTCCGCGTTCTCCCGAATCACGCCTGCGCGACCGCCAGCGAATTCGATCGGTACTTCGTGGTGGAGCAAGAGCGGGTGGTGGCGGAATGGGAGCGCACCCGCGGCTGGTGATTCGCTGCCGCATCGCGTATTCCCGGACCCTCCGGATGGCCGATCAGAGTAGTCTTCCGGCAGTCTGCACAACTCTCGCGCGCGCCGCACCGCTAGGATATCGAGTCGCCGTACTCGAAGAGGCGGATGTGCCGCAGGGGAGTGCATCAGGCGCCATGATTTCATATTCGGACAGGAGCAGCGGATGACCGGTGCCGAGCCAGGGGCGACGAAGGATCGGGCGGACGAGGCGAAAGGCCGTCGTCTGCTCGAGGCCGCGCTGGTCTGGGACAACCATGCCAACCTGCCCATCGATTACGACGCACACGAACGCCTCATCCATCGGCTCGGCGAATTCCGCACTGCCGGCGTCGATGTCGTCAGTCTCAATGTCGGCTACAACAAGGTGCCGCTCGAGCGGCAGGTTCGCCTGCTGGCGCAGGTGCGCCGCTGGATCAAGTCCCATGTCGATGGCTACAGCCTGGTGGAGACAGTCGCCGATATCCGTTCCGCCAAAGCGTCGGGAAGACTGGCGGTCACGTTCGATATCGAAGGGATGGACGTGGTGGAACAAGATCCGAGCCTTCTCGGACTGTTCTATGACCTGGGCGTGCGCTGGATGCTGATTGCCTATAACACCGATAATCTCGCGGGAGGCGGTTGCTACGGATCGGGGATGGGTCTGACCCGCTTCGGCCGGGAGCTGCTGGACGAGATGGCGGCGCTCGGGATGGTGCCCTGCTGCAGTCACACCAGTGAGCGTACGGCGTACGACGTACTCGAGCACTATGCGGAACCCGTCATATTCTCGCACTCCAACCCGGCTGCTCTCGTGCCGCATCCCCGAAATGTGCCGGACGATCTCATCCGGCGCTGCGCGGCCAGTGGTGGCGTGGTCGGGATCTGCGGTCACAGTGTCTTTCTGGGCGCACCGAAGCCGACTGCGACCGATGTCGTACGCCACATCGACTACGTCGTGCAACTGGTCGGGCCCGATCACGTCGGCATCAGTCTGGACACCGCCCTGTTCGACGAAGCGGCGAAACAACGTGAAGCGGAGCTGGCGCCCCGCACGGTACCTGCGGAGTACGCTTACACGAGTGCTGTCACACTGGGCCCGGAAGTCTACCCGGCGATCGCGGATGAACTCGTGCGTGCCGGCTATGCGGACACAGAAATAACAAAGATCCTCGGTGGCAACTTCCTGCGCGTCGCCGAGGCGGTATGGAAAGAACCGGGAGCGCGATCCGGCATGCCGTGCAGCGCCGGTCCGGAGGAGTGAAGAAATGGTGGTCAACGCGAAATCGGCGTACGAGGAATTCAAGACACAGGCGGAGGCTCTGGAGTTCCGAAACTGCGCTTTCATCGACGGGGCCTACCGTGATTCGGCGAGCGGGGCGACATTCGCTACCGAGAACCCCGCCACCGGGCGGGTGATCACGCAGATAGCGGCGTGTGACAGCGCGGACGTTGACAAGGCGGTGCGGAGCGCTCGACGTGCCTACGAGCAGGGAGGGTGGTCGCGGTGCAGCCCCGGTGAGCGCAAGGACAAGTTGCTCAGATTCGCCGATCTGATCGAGGAGCACGCGGTCGAGTTGGCTCTGCTGGATGCGCTCGAAGCGGGCAAGCCGATCACCGATTGCACGGGCATCGACGTGCCGGAGACGCTGACCTGTATCCGGTGGTATGCGGAAGCGGCCGACAAGCTCTACGATCAGGTGGCACCGACGGCCGCCGACAAGCTGGGTCTGATTCTGAGAGAACCGGTGGGCGTGGTCGGGGCGGTCGTGCCATGGAACTTCCCTCTGCTCATGGCGGCCTGGAAGATCGGGCCGGCGCTTGCCGCCGGCAATTCGGTGATCCTGAAGCCCGCCGAGCTGTCGTCGCTCAGTGCGCTGCGGGTGGCCGAACTCGCCGTTGAAGCCGATATACCCGAGGGCGTGCTGAATGTGGTGCCCGGGCTCGGTGAGACGGCGGGACGCGCCATCGGCGAGCACATGGACATCGACGTGGTCACCTTTACGGGATCCACCGAGGTGGGCCGCCTGTTCCTGCAGTACGCTGCGGCATCGAATCTGAAACGCATCACGCTGGAGTGCGGTGGCAAGAGTCCGCAGGTGA
>CAZPOK010000071.1:0-13757 GCA_964587905.1 uncultured Rhodobacterales bacterium
GACGGCGCGAACCCGTTCCAGGTCTTCTTCAAGATCAAGGTGCCGCAGATCATGCCGACGATCGTCGTGGTCTGGACGACGATCACGCTCGTCGTGCTCAAGATCTTCGACATCGTCTTCGCGATGACCAATGGCCAGTGGGGCACGCAGGTGCTCGCCAACTACATGTTCAACCAGCTGTTCGTCGCCAACGACTGGGGCGTGGGATCGGCGAGCGCGATCGTCATCATGATCCTCGTCTCTCCGATCCTGATCTGGAACGTCTACAACGCCCGCAAAGAAATGCGCTGAGGGGAGAGCGGAGATGGACAACATCGCAGGAACCAAGGCGCGGCTCACCTGGGCTGTGCACATTTCGGTCGGACTTCTCGTGGCGCTATGGCTTTTCCCGACGGTGGGGCTGTTCGTGTCCTCCTTCCGCACCGCCGATCAGATCGCGACGTCGGGGTGGTGGGCCTCGATGTTCCCGGCCGAGCAGAGCGAAGTCTACCGCACCGCGGACCCCGACGACGCGCGGGCCCCCGACGGCGACATGTACGTCGTCTCGGGCAACATCTTCGAGGTGGCGGGAGAGGAGCCGAGGATCATCCGGGCCTGGGGCGTGTCCTCGCGCGATGTCGCCGCCTTCGACCTCGGCGAAACCGCCGACATGGGCGAGGGCGAGACGCTGACGTTGGAGGCCGGCGGAGACTACGTCTGGCGCGGCACCGACGACCAGATCAGCGGCCGCGGCCAGAGAGTCTTCGCGACGGTCACCGCGCCGCCGGAGTTCACGCTCGGCAACTATGGGCAGGTTCTGTTTTCGGGCGACGCGACCGACAGCATGGCGAAGGCCTTCTTCAACACGATGACGGTCACGATCCCCGCCACGATCATCCCGATCGTGATCGCGGCCTTCGCGGCCTACGCGCTCGCCTGGATGGACTTTCCCGGCCGCGCGCTCCTGATCGCGGCCGTCGTCGGCCTGCTCGTCGTGCCGCTCCAGCTCGCGCTCATTCCGCTGCTGCAGCTTCACAACAACATCGGCATCGGCAAAGGCTACCTGGGGGTGTGGCTCGCGCATACCGGGTTCGGGCTGCCGCTCGCCGTCTATCTTCTGCGAAACTACATGGTCGGCCTGCCCCGGGACATCATCGAGAACGCCAAGGTCGACGGCGCCACGGACTTCCAGATCTTCACCAAGATCATCCTGCCGCTGTCGTTCCCGGCGCTCGCCTCCTTCGCGATTTTCCAGTTTCTCTGGACCTGGAACGACCTTCTCGTGGCGCGGGTGTTCCTGATCGACGCGACGGGGGAGACGACGGTGATGACGAACCAGATTGTCGAGCTCCTGGGCACGCGGGGCGGCAACTGGGAGATCCTCGCGACTGCGGCCTTCGTGTCGATCGCGGTTCCGCTCGTCGTGTTCTTCGCCATGCAGCGCTACCTGGTGCGCGGCCTGCTGGCGGGCTCTGTGAAGTGACGACGGTCCGGGACGGGCGTTCATGAACCTTCTCGACCCGATCATGGCGGCGCGACACCGCGAACCCGGCGACGCGGACTGGTGGCGCGGCGCGGTGATCTACCAGATCTACCCGCGCTCGTTCCAGGATTCGAACGGAGACGGCGTGGGGGATCTGGCGGGGATCATTCATCGCCTGCCGCATGTCTCGGAGCTTGGCGTCGACGCCGTCTGGATCTCGCCGTTCTTCCGATCACCGATGCTCGACTTCGGCTATGACGTGTCCGACTACCGCGACGTCGATCCGCTCTTCGGCACGCTCGGCGACTTCGACGCGCTGATCGAACGGGCGCACGAGTTGGGCCTCAAGGTGCTGATCGACCTCGTGCTCTCGCATACCTCCGAGATGCACCCCTGGTTCACCGAGAGCCGGTCCTCGCGCGAGAACTCGAAGGCGGACTGGTACGTCTGGGCGGACGCCAAGCCCGACGGAACCCCCCCGAACAACTGGCTTTCGGTGTTCGGCGGGCCGGCGTGGGAGTGGGACGGGGAGCGGATGCAGTACTACATGCACAACTTCCTTCCCGAGCAACCGGACCTGAACCTGCACAACGCGGAGGTCCAGGACGAGCTTCTGGACGTCGCGCGATACTGGCTCGACCGGGGCGTGTCGGGCTTTCGGCTCGATACCGTCAACTTCTACTTCCACGACAGGCAGTTGCGGGACAACCCGCCAATCGCCGAGGACCAGTGGAACGACAAGACCGCTCCCGCGGTGAACCCCTACAACTTCCAGGATCACCTCTACGACAAGACCCAGCCCGAGAACCTGGAGTTCCTGAAGCGCCTGCGGGCGCTGATGAACGAATACCCCGGCACGACCACGGTCGGCGAGGTGGGCGAGAGCCAGCGCGGGGCCGAGATTCAGGCCGAGTACACCTCGGCCGGCGACAAGCTCCACATGTGCTACGACTTCGACTTCCTGTCGAACTATCCGCCGACCGGCACCTTCGTGGGCGCGGTGCTCGAAAAGGCGAACAGGACGCTCGGCGATGGCTGGGCGTGCTGGGCCTTCTCGAACCACGACGTGGTGCGCCACGCCTCGCGCTGGAATCTCAACGAGGAGGCGAAGCGGGTCTACGCGGCGCTGCTGCTCTGCATCCGCGGCACCGCCTGTCTCTATCAGGGCGAGGAACTTGGCCTGACCGAGGCATATGTCGCCTACGAGGAGCTTCAGGACCCTTACGGCAAGCGCTTCTGGCCGAAGTTCAAGGGCCGCGACGGGTGCCGGACGCCGATGCCTTGGATCCGGGACCACCAGCATGGCGGGTTCACCGACGGCAAGCCCTGGCTGCCTGTCGCGATGGAGCACCTCCACAGGGCGGCCGGCGTCCAGGATCTCGAGAATGCCTCGACGCTGTCGTTCTATAGGAGCATGCTGGCCTTCCGGAAGGCGCACCCGGTGTTGATGAAGGGGGCGCTGGACCTGGTCGAAGGCCGCGACGACCTTGTGTCGTTCATCCGGACGCACGAGGACGTGCGCATGTTCTGCGCCTTCAATCTGTCGAACGCCTCGCTTACCGTCGACGCTCCGGACGGCGCGTGGCGACATGACAAGGGGACGCCGTTCAAGGCGACCGTGACCGATAACGGAGCAACGCTGCAGCCCTACCAGGCCTTTTTCGGCCTGCAGGAAAGCGGCTAACGAGCGAGAGCCAAGGGAGGACACATGGCGGATCTCAAGTTGACCAAGGTGGGCAAGGCCTACGGCGGGACCGTCGAGGTGCTGAAGGACATCAACCTCGAGATCGAGACGGGCGAACTCATCGTCTTCGTGGGACCGTCCGGCTGCGGCAAGTCGACCTTGCTGAGGATGATCGCGGGTCTGGAGAAGATCACGAGCGGCACGCTCGAGATCGACGGCCGTGTGGTGAACGACGTGCCGCCGTCGGACCGGGGCATCGCGATGGTGTTCCAGTCCTACGCGCTCTACCCGCACATGACGGTCTACGACAACATGGCCTTCGCGCTGAGGCTCGCGAAGCGGCCCGAGGCCGAGATCCGGAAGGCGGTGCAGGCCGCGGCCGACAAGCTCCAGCTCGGCCCCTATCTCGACCGCCTGCCCAAGGCGCTCTCCGGCGGTCAGCGTCAGCGCGTCGCGATCGGCCGGTCCATCGTCCGCGATCCCAAGGTCTATCTCTTCGATGAGCCGCTTTCGAACCTCGACGCGGCGCTCCGCGTCGCCACCAGGATCGAGATCGCGCAGCTGAAAGAGCAGATGCCGAACTCCACGATGGTCTACGTCACCCACGACCAGGTCGAGGCGATGACGCTGGCGACCCGCATCGTCGTGCTGGCGGACAAGGGAATCGCGCAGGTCGGACCGCCGCTCGAACTCTACGAGCGTCCCAACAGCGAATTCGTGGCCCAGTTCATCGGCTCCCCGTCGATGAACCTGCTGCCCGGCACCGTCGTGAAGACCGGCGAGGCGACCGTCGTGAAGCTCGACGGCGGCGGCGTGGCGACATCGAACGCGCCGTCGCAGGCCTCCGACGAAGGCGCCCGCGTGAAGGTGGGCGTGCGGCCCGAGGACCTCAAGGAGACCGAGGGCGAGGACTACGTCTACGAGGGCGTCGTCGACATCTACGAGGCGCTCGGCGAAGTGACGCTGCTCTACTTCCACCCGGAAGCGGAGGGCAAGGATCCGGTCATCGGCAAGCTTCACGGCATCCATGCCAATGTCCGCGGGCAGACGGTGCGGATGACCGCCGATCCGCGGCAGGTCCACATCTTCAAGGACGGCGTGTCGCTTCTCTACCGCTGACGATCGGGGCTGGCGTTCGGCGTTCCTTGCGGTAACGTCCGCGGGACGAACGCTCGGGGAGGGGACGATGCCGGCACCTCGGAACAGGCTGAAGGCGGCGCTCGCGCGCGGAGAGCTGCAGGTGGGCCTCTGGCTCGGCATGACGCATTCCGTCTCGGCGGAGATCGCCGCGGGCGCCGGGTTCGACTGGTGCCTCATCGATGCGGAGCATTCGCCGAACACGCTTCCCGAGATCCGCGCGCAGCTGCAGGCGATGGCGGGCGGCAGCGCCAGCCCTGTGGTCCGCGTGCCGCAGGGCGAGCCATGGATCGTCAAGCAGGTTCTCGACCTCGGTGTGCAGTCCGTTCTCGTCCCGATGACCGATACCGCGTCGCAGGCGCGCCGGATGGTCCAGGCCATGCGCTATCCGCCCGAAGGCGTCCGTGGCGTCGGTGCGGGCCTTGCCCGGGCCTCGGGCTACGGCGGCATCGACGGCTACGTGTCGAGCGCGAACGATCAGATGTGCCTGCTCGTCCAGGCCGAGAGCCGCGAAGCGATCGAGAACATCGACGAGATCGCGGGGACCGACGGCGTGGACGGCGTCTTCGTCGGCCCGGCGGACCTTTCCGCCAGCATGGGCCATCTCGGCCACCTCGATGCGCCCGAGGTCGTCGAGGCGATCGACCATGCCATCGACCGCATCCGCGCCGCGGGAAAAGCCGCCGGCATCATCGATTTCGATCCGGCCGCCGCGCGGCGCTGGGCCGGGAAGGGCGTGACCTTCCTCGGCGTGGGAAGCGACGTCACCACGCTGGCAAGGGGGCTTCGCGCGCTTGCCGCGGAGATGAAGGGCTAGGGGCTGCGGCGGGATGTCCGGCTGCGCGCTCTCGATCGACACATTAGGTAGGGGCGATATGTCCGGGAGCCAGCGATGACCGCGCCAAGGATCACCCCGCCCAAGTTCGAGCCGCGCCCTCGGCTGTTTCGCCGGACGCCGCCCGCGATCTTCCCGCCGATCCTGGGCCTCTTCGGTCTCGGTATCGCCTGGCGCCGCGGGATCGACGCCTTCGGGATCCCGCCAGCGCTGGTGGAAGGCTACCTCGGCGCGGTATCGCTGCTTTTTCTCTTCGCCGTCGTCGCCTACGGCGCGAAGGTGATTGTCCGTCCCGGCGTCCTGTCCGAGGATTTCCGAGTCCTGCCGGGCCGTGCCGGTCTCGCGACGCTGACCATGGGCCTGATGATCTTCGCGGCGGTGCTGGTGCCCTATGCCCCGCGGGCGGCCGAGTGGCTGCTCGCGGGCGGGGTGACACTGCACGTGCTGGTCGCGCTCTCCGCGATCCGGGTCTTCATCGCCGGCCCCGAGGAGGCGCGTCAGGTCACGCCGGTGATGCACCTGACGTTCGTGGGCTTCATCGTCGCGCCGATCGCCGCTATGCCGCTCGGCATGGAGGCCCTGACCACCTCGATCCTCTGGTACTGCCTCGCCGCAGCTCTGGTCGTCTGGGCCGCGGGTCTCAAGCCGCTTCTGACCGGCACCGCGCCCGCGCCGCTGCGCCCGCTCCAGGCGATCCATCTCGCGCCGGCCGCGCTGGTCGGGACGGCGGCGCATCTGGCCGGCATTTCCGCGCTCGGCAATGCCCTCGCGCTCTGGGCGGTGCTCCTCTTCGTCCTGCTCGTCTTCCGGGCCCGCTGGCTCACCGCCGCGGGCTTCTCGGGGTTTTGGTCCGCCTTCACCTTCCCGCTCGCGGCCCTCGCCGGGGTCCTGTTTCTCTCCGCCGAAAGCCTGCCGAGCGAGATCGTCAGGACCGTCGCGGGGCTCGTGCTGATCCTCGCCACGCTCGTCATTCCGCCGATCGCGTTCAAGGTCATGCAGCTGTGGTCGCGCGGCACGCTGGCGCAGAAGACGAACGCGGCGACGGCCTGAGCCGCTTTGCCTCTTTTCATTCCGGACCCTCCATGAAATAGGGAAGCGCCAAACGAAGACTCCCGAGGAGATTCCCATGGAGATTCGCGAGGCGCTCACCTTCGACGACGTCCTTCTGGTTCCGGCCGCGTCCAGCGTCCTGCCGTCCACGGCGGACACACGGACGTTCGTCACGCGGGACATCGCGATGAACATCCCGCTGCTGTCCTCCGCGATGGATACGGTGACCGAAGCCCGCATGGCGATCGCCATGGCGCAGGCGGGCGGCATCGGCGTGGTGCACCGCAATCTCGGCGTGGAGGAGCAGGCGAACGAGGTCCGCCGGGTGAAGCGCTTCGAGAGCGGCATCGTGTACAATCCGATCACGCTCAGCCCCGACCAGACTCTCGCGGACGCCAAGGCGCTGCAGGCGCGCTACAACGTCACCGGATTCCCGGTGGTTGACGAACGCGGCCGCGTGGTGGGCATCGTCACGAACCGCGACATGCGCTTCGCCTCGGACGAGAACACGCCGGTGCGGGTGATGATGACCTCCGACAATCTCGCCATTCTGACCGAGCCTGCCGACCGCGACGAGGCGAAAAGCCTGATGAAGGCGCGACGGATCGAGAAGCTGCTGGTCACGGACGGGGAGGGGAAGCTGACCGGCCTCCTGACGCTCAAGGACACCGAACAGGCCGTGCTGAACCCGCAGGCCTGCAAGGATCGGCTGGGCCGGCTCAGGGTGGCGGCGGCGACGACCGTCGGCGACGCGGGCTTCGAGAGGTCCGAGGCGCTCGTCGACGCGGGCTGCGACATCATCGTGATCGATACCGCGCACGGGCATTCCGAGGGGGTCGCCGCGGCCGTCCGCCGCGCCAAGACGCTGTCGAACGAGGTTCAGATCATCGCCGGCAACGTCGCCACGGCGGAAGCGACGCGGGCCCTGATCGGCGCGGGCGCGGATGCGGTCAAGGTCGGCATCGGCCCGGGTTCCATCTGCACGACGCGCATGGTCGCGGGAGTGGGCATGCCCCAGCTGACCGCGATCATGGACTCCGCCGCCGAGGCCGGGGGCGTCCCGGTCATCGCCGACGGCGGGATCAAGTACTCCGGCGACTTCGCCAAGGCCATCGCGGCGGGCGCCTCCTGCGCGATGGTGGGCTCGATGGTGGCGGGCACGGACGAAAGCCCGGGCGAGGTGATCCTCTACCAGGGCCGCAGCTTCAAGGGCTACCGCGGCATGGGCAGCCTCGGCGGGATGGCGCGCGGGTCGGCCGACCGGTACTTCCAGAAGGACGCGGCATCCGACAAGCTGGTGCCGGAGGGCATCGAGGGGCAGGTGGCCTACAAGGGCTCGGTGACGGCGGTCGTCCATCAGCTCGTCGGAGGTCTCCGGGCCGCGATGGGCTACACCGGCTGCGCCACGATCGAAGAGATGCGCAGGAACTGCCGCTTCGTCCGGATCACCGGTGCCGGACTCAAGGAAAGCCACGTCCACGACGTGCAGATCACGCGGGAGAGCCCGAATTATCGCCTGATGTAGGCGGGAATTCGCGTAGCGCGGGAACCGTTCGGCGACCGCTGTGCGTTTCGGGTTAGGATGCGGACCACGACCGTCCGAAGTTGCCATTCCGCCCTGTGCGCCATGCCCGAGACGAGATCACCCAACTCCCGGCCCGACGATCGTCTTCCGAGCGTTGACGAACTGCTCGCGGCCTCTGACTGGCCGGCCCAGCTGGCCCGGGCGCGCGAGCGGCGGGCCGCAGCGCTTCGGGGAGGAGGCGCCAAGCGGCCGCTTCCCGTCAGCCGGCCATGGGAGAGCGACGACTATCTCACCGCCACCGGGGTCTTGAGGCCGCGCCGGGCCGTGCCAGCGGTAGCCACGACTCCCCGGCCACCGCCTCGCCTTCGTCGAACCCGCAGCGTCCCCGTGCTCGCGGTGCTCGCCGTCGCGGGAATCGGCGCCGCGCTCGCCGCCTTGGCGGTCGTCGGCATGTTTCGAGAAGGATCCGTCGTCGCCCTCACCACAGCGCCGGAGGCTCCCGATTTGCCGCTCGAGGCGATGTCGCTTGTCGCGGCTGTCCCCGATGGTCCGCCGCCAGCGCCGGACCCTGTGGCAGCCGGGTTTGTGCCGGCCCGTCCGGCCGCGCCGGCGCCCGATCCCGTGGGCGGGCCGTCCGGCCTGTCCCCGGCGGGCGCGCATGCAGTCGTCCCCGCAACGCCGTCTCCGGTTCCGGCCGGCGTCACCGCCATCCGGCATCCGTCCGCCTCAGCCGGGCAGGCGCCGGACCGCTCGGCGCTCGCGTCGCTTCCCGCGATCGCCGCGCCGGATCCGTTCCTGCCGACCGGTCCGGAGATCGCGCGTCCCCCGGTCGCCGAAATCCCCGCCTCGTTCCGCGTCGATGCCGTCGCCGCTGCCCCGCACGATCTCCTGTTCCGGGACCACGCGCCCGTCGCACGCATGCCGCTGCCGCCGCTCGGCGGCGCGGGGGCGGTCGAAACCGCCGAGTTGCGCGTGGCCGTGTTCTTCCCGGACGGTGGCGGCGACGCGCGGGCGGGGAGCGTCATCTCGGCGCTGGACGCCGCGGGCTTCGAGGTCGCGAGCGCCGGAGCGGTCGGCGTCCGCATCAGCGCCACCCACGTGCGATATTTCCATGCCGACGATGCGGAGCGGGCGGGGTGGCTCGCCGCAGCGGTCGGCGGCGAGGTCCGCGACTTCACCCGCTTCAGCCCCGAGCCTGCTGCCGGAGCCGTCGAGGTCTGGCTCGCCGGCGATCCGGCGCCTGCGCGGTCGTCCGAAGAGCGGCAGATGCGCTCGATCGGTGGCGTGATCCGGTGGCTCTTCAGCGGGCCGGGCAACGGCCGGTCCTCCGGCTGACGGCCGGGATCGCGCTTGACGGCCGGGGGCCGGCACGGCACCTGTCCGACAACGCCCCTCACCGCGTCTTCGCAGATGCCCGTCAAATCAGCTTCCGGTTCGCCATGACACCCGCCGCGCGCGTCGCCGCCGCCATTGAGATCCTCGACCGCTGGCGCGCGGGCGAACCCGCGGAACGGTGCCTGACGAACTGGGCCCGCGCCCACCGCTTCGCCGGCAGCGGCGACCGCGCCGCGATCCGCGATCAGGTGTTCGATGCGATCCGGTGCCGGCGGTCCTTCGCGGCCCTCGGCGGCGGCGAGGACGGGCGGGCGCTCATGATCGGGCGGCTCCGCGACGCCGGTGAGGATCCGGCCGCGGTCTTCACGGGAGACGGATACGCGCCGCCTCCGCTCTCGGAGACGGAGGCGCGTCCGCCGCCCGCGCGCCAAGACCTGCCGGAGGCGGTGCGCCTCGATTGCCAGGACTGGCTCGTGGAGCCCCTGAAGCACAGCCTCGGCGACGGCTTCGCGCCCATGATGGAGGTCCTGCGCCGTCGTGCGCCGGTTTTCCTGCGGGCGAATCTGCTCAAGGGCAGCCGCGCAGCGGCGATGGCGTCGCTTGCCAGGGACGGGATCGAGGCGGTGCCGCACGTCCTGTCGTCCACGGCGCTCGAGGTCGTGTCGAACGCGCGTCGCGTCCGGACCTCGGCGGCGTTTCTTGACGGTCTGGTCGAGATGCAGGACGCCGCCTCGCAGGCCGTGGTCGACGAACTCGGGCCTGTGGCGCCCGGCCGGTCGGTGCTCGACTATTGCGCGGGCGGGGGCGGCAAGGCGCTGGCCCTTGCGGCGCTGGGGGCCGACGTCCTCGCCCACGACGCCGATCCGCACCGCATGTCGGACCTGCCCGGACGCGCCCGGAGGGCGGGGGCGGAGATCCGCGTCGCCGAAACCGCGGGTCTTTCCGCGCTCGCCCCCTTCGATCTGGTCTTCGCGGACGCACCGTGC
Source organism: uncultured Rhodobacterales bacterium (assembly GCA_964587905.1). Classification (GTDB taxonomy): domain Bacteria; phylum Pseudomonadota; class Alphaproteobacteria; order Rhodobacterales; family Rhodobacteraceae; genus DAINOF01. The sequence continues at coordinate 10,015 of CAZPOK010000071.1, forward strand.
TCCGGCAGCGGTGCCTGGCGCCGGCAGCCCGCAGCCAAATGGCTGCTTTCGCCGCAGCGGCTCCAGGATCTGAACCGCCTGCAGGACGACATTCTGGAGAAGGCCTCGGGACTGGTGAGCGCCGGAGGATGCCTCGCCTACGCGACCTGTTCGCTGCTCCGGAGCGAGAACCGCGGCGCGATCGACCGTTTTCTCGCACGGAATCCGGAGTGGCGAGTGAGGGCCGACCGGCGCCTCACGCCGCTTGAAGGCGGCGATGGCTTCTATGTCGCACGCCTTGAGAGAGACTGACTTGTGAAATATACCACCTTAAGGAGATCATTGGGCGGTGTTAAGCCGCGATTAACCGTTGCGCGCCCAAATGAGCGGGTTCGCAATCAGCACTGGGGGCGACAGTGTCAGATCTGGCCGCTGCGCGGCAGTCCGTCCGTCATGCGATCGCGCCGGTCGGTCGCCGGGCGGGAAGCCTCGCGGCGCTCGCCGCGCTGCTGGGGGCAATGGGATGGACGATCCCGACGGGTCCGGTGGTGCCGCTTTTCGCCGCCGCAGGCGCGCTTTTCGCTCTCGCCGCCGCAGCACGGCTCGGGCAGCACATCATGGCGCGCGACCGGCGGATCGCCGATGTGGCGCTCGCCGCCTTCGTCGAGGACGACGCCGCACCGAGCTTCACGACCGGCGCCGACGGCCTGATCACGGGTCAGAACGCTGCCGCACGGACCCGCTACGGCGACGCCTCGGGCAAGTCCGTTGCCTCCACCATCGGTCACGACGTCGCCTCGGCGCCCAAGCTTCTGTGCCGGCTACTCGCGGCGTCCGAAGCCTGCGGGACTGCCAGTGAGGACGTGGTGTCCGGGGACGGCCACGCGCGGATCTCGGTCCGCGGGCTCGGTTCCGGGGGGTGCCTGTGGCGCATCGAGGACGTCGTCGACCGGAGCCTTGCGACGGCGATGGCGGGATCGGTCCAGCCGATGCTCACCGTCTCGGCGGCGGGAACGGTGCTCTGGATGAACGACGCGATGACACGGCTTCTGGGCGGGCGGGAGACCGCGCTCGACCGGATCGTGGCGGATCTTCCGTTGCGGCCGGGGGACGTCCACACGATCCGCTCCTCCTTCGGGACGATTCCGGCGACCGTTGTCGAACTCGGAGGGTCGGCGGCGCGCCGGCAGCTCTGCATTCTGCCGGAGCGGCGCTGCGCCTCGCCCGACTGGATGCTGTTCGACGCGCTTCCCGTTCCGCTGCTGCGCATGGCGGACTCCGGCGAGATCCTTCTGTGCAACCGCCTCGCGCGGGACCTGCTGGAGATCGAGGATGGCACGCGTCCGAACCTCGCGGAACTGGTGACCGGCCTCGGACGGCCGGTCGCCGACTGGCTCGCGGACGCCGCCGACGGACGCGCCAGCACGCGGCCCGAGGTCGTTCGCGCGGCGCGCCCCGCGATGGAGGTCTTCCTGCAGATCGCGCTCGGCCGGGTAGAGGACGGGAATGGCGTGTCGCTTGTCGCCGTCCTGCACGACGCGACCGAACTCAAGACGCTCGAAGCGCAGTTCGTCCAGAGTCAGAAAATGCAGGCGATCGGGCAGCTCGCCGGCGGCATCGCCCATGATTTCAATAACCTGCTCACCGCGATCAGCGGGCATTGCGACCTTCTTCTGCTGAGGCACGATCCCGGGCATCCTGACTTCGCCGATCTCGAGCAGATCAACCAGAACGCCAACCGCGCGGCGAGCCTCGTCAGCCAGCTCCTCGCCTATTCGCGCAAGCAGACGCTCCAGCCGCAGTTGCTCGACCTGCGCGACACGCTCTCGGATCTCGCGCATCTTCTCAACCGTCTTGTCGGAGAGAAGATAGTGCTCTCGCTGACCCATGATCCCGACCTCAAGATGGTTCGGGCCGACAAGCGGCAACTCGAACAGGTGCTGATGAACCTCGTGGTCAACGCCCGCGACGCGATGCCGACGGGCGGCACGATCACCATCTCCACCGGTGTCCGGCGGCTCGCCACGCCGCTCAGGCGCGAACGGGCAACGGTCCCGCCGGGTGAATATGTCGTCGTCACCGTCACGGACGAAGGCGTCGGCATCGCTCCTGACAAGCTGCAGAAGATATTCGAGCCCTTCTTCACGACAAAGCGGACCGGAGAGGGGACGGGGCTGGGCCTGTCGACCGCCTACGGCATCGTGAAGCAGACGGGCGGTTACATCTTCGCCGACAGCATCCCCGGCTCCGGAAGCACCTTCACCGTCTTTCTTGCCGCGCACGAGCGATCCGTGCCCGTCGCCGAACCGGCCCCGCAGCTGGCGCCCCCGTCACCCGTCCCGCCCGGCGAGGGCCTCGTTCTTCTGGTCGAGGACGAGGCGCCGGTTCGCGCCTTCGCGTCGCGCGCCCTGCGCCTTTGCGGCTTCACCGTGGTCGAGGCCGAGAGCGCTGAAGAGGCGCTGGCGACGCTCGAGGACGAAAGCCTCGCCGTCGACGTCTTCGTGACCGATGTCATCATGCCGGGCATGGATGGGCCGAGCTGGGTGTCGAAGGCCCTGAAGACGCGGCCCGACACGCGCGTCGTGTTCGTGTCAGGCTATGCCGAGGACAGTCTCGCGGAAAACCGGCTCCGCATCCCGAACTCGGTCTTCCTGCCGAAGCCGTTCTCGCTCAGTGATCTGACCGCCACCGTTCAGGCGCAGATGCATTGACGATTTCGCGCTAACCCGTCCTTAACCGAGCCGCGGGCAGGCTGCGTCGAGAATTCGGTTGAAATGTTCTTCTTTTGATCTCATAAGGTGAAACAGAACAAGAGGCGAACACCAGCAGTCATTGCCGCGCGTCCGCGGCTATGGAATAAGGGAGCTCCAAAGTGGCCACGGCGAATATCCTCGACATGAGCGACAAGCGAGACAGCGACAAGCAGAAGGCACTCGATTCGGCGCTCGCGCAGATCGAACGCCAGTTCGGCAAGGGCTCGATCATGAGGCTCGGGGGCGACAACCCCTTCAAGGACATCGAGGCGACCTCGACCGGGTCGCTCGGACTCGACATCGCCCTCGGCATCGGCGGCCTGCCCAAGGGCCGGATCATCGAGGTCTACGGTCCGGAAAGCTCGGGGAAGACGACCCTGACGCTCCATGTCGTCGCCGAGGAACAGAAGAAGGGCGGCGTCTGCGCCTTCGTCGACGCCGAGCACGCGCTCGACCCGCAATACGCCAAGAAGCTCGGCGTGAACCTCGACGAGCTTCTGATCTCCCAGCCCGACACCGGCGAGCAGGCGCTCGAGATCACTGACACGCTCGTGCGCTCCGGCGCGGTGAGCCTCGTCGTGGTCGACTCGGTCGCCGCGCTCACCCCCAAGGCCGAACTGGAAGGCGACATGGGTGATGCGCAGGTCGGCGCCCAAGCGCGGCTCATGTCGCAGGCGATGCGCAAGCTCACCGGGTCGATCAGCCGCTCGAACTGCATGGTGATCTTCATCAACCAGATCCGGATGAAGATCGGCGTGATGTTCGGCTCGCCCGAGACCACCACGGGCGGCAACGCGCTCAAGTTCTACTCCTCCGTGCGTCTCGACATCCGCCGCATCGGCGCGATCAAGGATCGCGACGAGGTCGTCGGCAACGCGACCCGCGTGAAGGTCGTCAAGAACAAGGTCGCGCCGCCGTTCAAGCAGGTCGAGTTCGACATCATGTACGGCGAGGGAATCTCGAAGATGGGCGAGCTTCTCGACCTCGGCGTGAAGGCCGGTGTGGTCGAGA
>CAZPOK010000072.1:0-13683 GCA_964587905.1 uncultured Rhodobacterales bacterium
AGATCGTGATCCGGTTCTGGATCATCTCGCTCATTCTCGCGCTGATCGGGCTCGCCACTCTGAAGGTGCGCTGAGACGCAGGCATGGTGCAGGGAGCATGGCAGATCCGGCGCCACGGAACCTGCACAAGCCGATGCGCCCCTTCTCGAATCCTCGGCAAGAGGATAGCTCCTCTGCCATGATGGAGGCGCGCTGATGATTCCGGTGAAAGGCTTCGAAGGCCGAAAGGTCGGCGTTCTCGGGCTCGGGCGGTCGGGGCTCGCGGCCGCACGGGCGCTGGCAGCCGGCGGCGCGGAGGCGCTGTGCTGGGACGACAGCGCGGAGGCGCGCGCGACCGCCGAGCGCGATGGGATCGAGATCTCTGACCTGACGCGGCAGGGCGTCTGGCGGGACATCTCGGCGCTGATCGTGTCGCCGGGTATCCCGCATCTCTACCCCGAGCCCCATCGCGTGATCGCAGCGGCGATGGCGGCGGGGGTGCCGGTGGACAACGACGTCGGGCTCTTCTTCCGCTCTCTCGGAGGGAAGGACTGGGACCGGTTCGACACCGTGCCCCGGGTGATCGCCGTGACGGGGTCGAACGGCAAGTCCACGACCTCGGCGCTGATCCATCATATCCTCGAGATCTCCGGGCGCCGCTCGCAGCTTGCCGGAAACATCGGGCGGGGCGTGCTGGATATCGATCCCCCCGGAGATGGGGCGGTGGTCGTTCTCGAACTCTCCTCCTATCAGACGGACCTCGCGCGCGCGCTGACGCCGGACGTGGCCGTCTTCACCAATCTCACACCCGATCACCTCGACCGGCACGGCGGCATGGGCGGCTATTTCGCCGCCAAGCGGAGACTCTTCGCCGAGGGCGGCCCGGACCGTGCCGTGATCGGGGTCGACGAGGCCGAGGGCATGTACCTCGCCAACCAGCTCTCCGAGGCGCCGGAGGACGACCGGGTGATCCGCGTGTCGACGAAGGACAGGCTCGACGGGTTCGCGTGGTCGGTCTTTGCGCGGAAGGGGTTTCTTTCGGAATACCGGAAAGGGAAGCAGGTGGGCTCGATCGATCTGCGGGCCATCCGCGGCCTTCCAGGCGCGCACAACCACCAGAACGCCTGCGCGGCCTATGCCGCCTGCCGGGCGCTCGGCATGGCGCCGAAGATGATCGCGGAGGCCTTCGAGACCTTCGATGGGCTGCCGCACAGAAGTCAGGTTGTGGGCGAAAAGGACGGGGTTCTCTTCGTCAACGACTCCAAGGCCACGAACCTCGACAGCGCGGCGCACGCTCTGCTGGCCTTCGACCGGATCAGGTGGATTGTCGGCGGGCAGATGAAGGACGGCGGGCTCGCGGCGCTCCGGCCGCATCTGGGGCGGGTCGCGAAAGCCTACGTGATCGGGCGGCAGGCGCGCGAGACGGCGCTGGAGATCTCCGACATCCCGCACGAGGTATGCGAGACGATGGCCGTCGCGGTGGCGCGGGCGGCCAGCGAGGCCGAGGCGGGAGAGGTCGTGCTGCTTGCGCCGGCAGGCGCCAGCTTCGACCAGTACGACAATTTCGAGAAACGGGGCGAGGACTTCACGGCCGAGGTCCGAAAGCGCCTCTGAAAGAGATCAGGACGCCTTGAGGAGTTGGCGGATCACCGGTTGCTTGTGCGGCTTCTCCTGGAGGCTGTCGAGCAGGCGGGTGAGGCTTTCCTCGTTCACGGCCCTCGCCGCGCCCTTTGCGGAGAACCAGTGCCGCTTGCGCTGGCGCCGTTCCTTCCAGTCGCGCTTGAGCTTTTCGACGATCATCGGATAGACGTGCACCCGGCAGGGCACGCGGGATCCGTCGTCGAGGATCTTGTCGTACTCGTAATCGCCGATGTGCTCGCGCGAGATGTAGCCTTTCACGCCGGCTTCCTCCAGCGCCTCGATCTCGGCGGCGCGCCAGGGTTTCGTGCGGTCCATGATCCAACCCTTGGGTAGCACCCAGCGACCGGTGTCCCGCGAAGTCACGAGCAGGATGCGCAAATCGCCGTCCTTGGTCCATTTCATCGGGATCGCCGCGACCTGTTCGCCGAGGTTCGCCATCTGCTGCTCACTTTCCGGCACCTTTCTTCGGTGGCGCTTGATGGGATGATACAGATTCGTTGACGGAAGGTAAAACGTGATTGTGTCTGGTCGATGTCATCCACGAGAGGGCACCTCTCGCGGTCGGCAGTCCGAGAGCGAGCCGGATCGTCCCGGAGACAGGTGTTCCCGGTTGCCCGGACCAGGACAGTTCCCCGCCTTCGGATACACCGTTGAAAAGCAGGGTTTGCGGTCGATCGCCGTGGGACCGCGCCCCCGTGCCCCGTGTGATGGCGAGGGGGATGCGCGCATCATACGGCGCGCCGGGGCGCGTTGCGATCCGATCACCGAAGGCAGACTGGCGGGGTCGGCGGGAAGTGCCGTGATTGCGCATGTTTGGAAGGCGGCGACCCCGGCGGCAGCCTCGCGACGGGACGTCCCCCCTGGCTGGCTCGCGGCGCGCTCGACGGCTCGTGGAAGGGCATAGGCATCCGAGCCGTGGCGGGTGCGGGTCCACGGGGCCTGTCCAAGCGCCCTCGTCCCGATTAGTCTGGGCCCGTTCGATCAAGATGAGTTTCTCTGGGGGGCACCGTGTCCGACATCAGGGTGAGCGGTACCGGGCCGGCGGCGCCAAGACGGCGCGTGATCCGGCTCGCCCGCGAGATCGGCACCCTGATCGCCGGTGCGGGGCTGGCGTCCGGGGACGGGCTGCCGAGCCAGGCCGCGCTCGCCCGCCGCTTCGGCGCGACGAGGGGCACGATCCGCGCCGCGCTGGAGGTTCTCGAGGATGCGGGTCTTCTGAGGCGGGACGCAGGCGGGCACGTCGTCCGTCATCCCGATCCTGTCCGGCAGGCCCGTGCGACGCTTGCCGTCCACTTCCGTCTCGGAGGACTGTCTGTGAGCGACATCTACGAGATGCGCTGCCTCCTTGAACCCGAGATCGCGGCGCAACTCGCCGGGCGGCTGTCCGACGAAGTGCTGGAGGAGATGTCGCAGTTCCTGCGGAGTGACCGCGCTGAGGCTCCGCATCTCATCGCGCTCGGTCTTCATGTCCGTCTCGCGCGCGAGGCAGAGAATCCGCTTCTCGTTTTTCTGATCGACTTTCTCGCCCAGATCCTGACGGACCTTCCCGACGCCGACGGGGCCGTGGCAGGCGCCGAGGAGACCTTCAGGCACCAGACCCGGATCTATCATCTTCGCCTTCTGGCGGCCCTTCGCAACGGACACGCCGCCGGCGCGCGCCGGGCGATGCTCGACCATCTGGAGTCGGCGCAGCATTTCCTCGAGGCCCGCGGCTCGGGCCTGCTGTCCCGCTACGTCGCGGAATAGGTCAGGCCGACGCCGCGTCGGTCCCGGCGAGATCCGACAGGATCGGGCAATCGGGCCGCGCGTCGCCGTGACAGGCGTTGACGAGATCGCCGAGCGTCTGGCGCATGGCCTCGAGCTGGGCAATCTTCTGCTCGATGCGGTCGAGATGTTCCACCGCCACCCGCCTGACATCGCCGCTCGCCCGGTTCTTGTCGCCCCAGAGTGCGAGCAGGGTCCGGCAATCCTCGATCGTGAAGCCGAGGGTCCGGGCGCGCCCGAGGAACGCGAGCTTGTGCATGTCGCTGTCCCGGAAGCTGCGATAGCCGTTCTCGCCCCTGAGGGGCGTCACGAGGCCGATATCCTCGTAGTAGCGGATCGTCTTCGGCGGGAGGCCGGAGCGTTCCGAGACTTCTCCGATGTTCATGGTGTCACTCCGCGGGAGCAGGTTCGAGGGCGGTGGCGCGCCGTGGCGGCGCCTCGGCGAGAGGCGCCGCGACCCAGCGCAGGCGCAATGCGTTCGAAAGGACGAAGATGCTCGAGAGCGCCATCGCACCGGCGGCGAGCATCGGCGACAGGAGCGTGCCGTTCAGCGGATAGAGGATACCCGCCGCGACCGGGATGAGAAGCACGTTGTAGCCGAAGGCCCAGAACAGGTTCTGGCGGATGTTCGTCATCGTGCGGGCGCTGATGTGGAAGGCGTTGACCACGCCGCCGATGTCGCCGGAGACGAGCACGACGTCGGCGCTCTCGATCGCGACGTCCGTGCCGGTGCCGATCGCGATGCCCACGTCCGCCGCGGCGAGGGCGGGGGCGTCGTTGATCCCGTCGCCGACGAAGGCGAGCTTGCCGTCGCCGCGCAGGCTTTCGAGCGCTGCCACCTTGCCGTCGGGAAGTACCTCGGCGACGACGTGGTCGATGCCGAGTTCCGATGCGATGGCCTCGGCGGTCGCACGGCTGTCGCCGGTGATCATCGCCACCTTGAGGCCGAGCGCGTGCAGCGCCTCGACGGCCGCGGGCGTGCCGGCCTTGACCGGATCGGCGACGCCTACGAGCGCGGCCGCGGTTCCGTCCACCGCGGCGAAGAGCGGTGTCCGGCCTTTCCGGGCGAGCGCCTCGGCTGCATCCGCGAGCGGGCCGAGATCAATGCCCTCCCGCTCGAACAGCCGCCGCGCGCCGACGATCACGGCGTGCCCGTCCACCGTGCCGGTTACGCCGAAGCCGGTGACGGACTGGAACTCCTCCGCGTCCGGCGCCGCGATGCCCCGGGTCCGCGCCGCCCGGACGATGGCGTCCGCGATCGGATGTTCGGACCGCGCCTCGAGTGCCGCGACGAGCGACAGCACCCGGTCGGGGTCGTGTTCCCCGGAGATCTCGAAATCCACCATCTCGGGCCGGCCCTCGGTCAGCGTTCCGGTCTTGTCGAGCGCCACGACCCGCGCCTCGTGCAGCGTCTGGAGCGCGTCGCCCTTGCGGAACAGCACGCCAAGCTCGGCCGCGCGGCCCGTGCCGACCATGATCGAGGTCGGTGTGGCGAGGCCCATCGCGCAGGGGCAGGCGATGATGAGCACCGCCACCCCGGCGACGAGCGCGTAGGTGAGCGTCGGCTCCGGTCCGACCGCAAGCCAGGCGACGACCGTCAGCAGGGCAACCGTCATCACGGCGGGGACGAACCACGCGGTGATCCGGTTGACGAGGCTCTGGATCGGAAGCTTCGCCGACTGCGCCTGCTCGACCATGCGGATGATCTGGGACAGCGTCGTGTCCCGTCCGACCCGCGTGGCGCGGAAGGCAAGAGATCCGGTGCCGTTGACGGTACCGCCCACGACTTCGGCGCCCGGAGATTTCTCGGCCGGGACGGGTTCGCCGGTCAGCATCGACTCGTCGACGTAGGAGGCGCCTTCGGTCACCTCGCCATCCACGGCGATCTTCTCGCCGGGGCGGACGCGGATGAGATCGCCCGCGACGATGTCGTCGACAGAGATCTCCCTTTCCTCGCCGTCTCGTCGGACGAGCGCGGTTTTCGCCTGTAGTCCCATGAGTTTGCGAATCGCTTCGCCGGTCCGGCCCTTGGCGCGCGCCTCCAGCGTGCGACCGAGCAGGATGAGGGTCACGATGACGGCGGCGGCTTCGTAGTAGACGTTGGCCGTACCGGCGGGCAGAACGCCCGGCGCGAAAGTCGCGACGACCGAGAACGACCAGGCCGCGAAGGTGCCGACGGCGACGAGGGAGTTCATGTCCGGGGCGCGTCTGAGAAGGGCTGGAATGCCCTTCAGGTAGAACTGCCGACCGGGGACGGCGAGGACGAGCGTCGTCAAGACGAACTGGACGAGGTGGCTCGTCTCCGTGCCGATGGTGCCCGCGATCCAGTGATGGAAGGCGGGGAACAGATGACCGCCCATCTCGAGCACGAAGACGGGCAGCGTGAGAACGGTCGCGAGTATGGTCATGCGGGCGAGATGCGCTGCCTCCCGTGCCTTGCGGTCGCCCGGCTCGGGCCGCTGATCCGCCCGCGGGCTCGCCTCGTAGCCGATGGCGCGCACGGCGCGGGCGAGATCGGCCGCAGTCGCGCTGCCGCCCAGCAGCTCGACGGTCGCACTCTCGTCGGCGAGATTCGCCGTCGCGTCGAGGACGCCCGGAACCGAGGTGAGCGCTTTCTCGACACGGGCGACGCAGGAGGCGCAGGTCATCTGGTGCACGTCGAGCGTGATCGTCTCGACGTCTGCGGGATAGCCCGCCTTCGCCAGCGCATCGCGCAGCGCGTCGGGCGAGGCTCCGCTCTCGGGCACCGCGGCGGTGTTGGTCGCGAGGTTGATCGACGCCTGTTCGGCGCCCTCCACGCTGTGCAGCGCCCTCTCGGCGCGTCCCGCGCAACCCGCGCAGGTCATGCCCGTGACGCGGAAGGAATAGGTTTCATCGGTCATGGCTTCGTCCTCTCTAGCCTCAGATAAAGTTTCCAGTCACTGGAAGGTCAAGGGGGTGAACCATCCGCGATCCCGGGAGTTTCGGAGGGGATCCGTTGTCGCTCCGCCGGACGTGCTCTAGGGTCCATGCAAGCATGCGGGGGCGGTGCACGCGCCCCGGCCAGGTAAATTACGCGAGGGGGCCGCATGACGCCCGACCTGCAGCAGCTGTGCGCGCTCGCCGGAGTGCGGCTTGGCTACCGCGACCAGATGGATGAGTGGCACGAGACGTCCGACGCGACGGCTCGCGCCATTCTGACGGCGATGGGCCACGCCGCCCGGACCGATGCCGAGGCCGAAGACAGCCTCGCCGCCCTGAGGGCGCGGGATGCGGCGCGGGTTCTGCCGCCTTACCTGATCGTTCCGGCTGGCGAACCGGCGTCCCTGACGGCCGGGAACGGGGAGTGGCGCGTCGAGACGGAGGCGGGCGGCGGTCACGCGGGTCTCGCCTCGGGGACGGTGGATCTGCCGCCCCTGCCACTCGGCGTCCACCGGCTCGGGATGGGAGAGGACGAATGCATCGTCCTTGCGGCCCCACGCGCTCTGCCCCTGCCGCCCCGGGCCTGGGGGGTCACGCTGCCGCTTTACGGGCTGAAACCGCCCGGCACGGGTGGCCTCGGGGATTTCGACGACCTGCGGATCGTCGCCGGCACTCTCGCCCGGCACGGCGCGGCGTTTGCGGGGATCAATCCGATCCACGCGGGGTTCTTCCCCGATGCCCAGGAATACAGCCCGTACGCCCCGTCCCACCGGCGCCGGTTCAACGCCGCCTATCTCCCCGCCCCCGGAGAGCGCGACGCCGACGGGTCGCTGATCGACTACCCGCGCGTGTTCCGCGCCCGATGGGAAGCCTTGACGGTCGCTTTCGCGACGCGCGACCCCGACCCCGCCTTTGACGCATTCCTCGCCCACGGCGGTCCCCGGCTTCGGGCCTTCGCGACTCACCAGGCGCTTTCGGAGGTCCACGGACCGTTCTGGCCCGAATGGCCCGAAGCGTATCGCGATTGCGCCTCCGAAGAGGTCGCGCGGTTCGCGGCCGAGAACACGGACTCCCTGCACTTTCACGCCTGGCTCCAGTACCGCGCGGAGCAGGCGCTCGAAGGTGCCGCCTCCGCCGCGGCGGACATGGCCTTTGGCCTCTATCTCGACATCGCCGTCGGCACCCATCCCCACGGCGCCGAGACCTGGCTCGAGCCCGACAACTTCGCCAGAGGCGTGTCGCTCGGCGCCCCGCCTGACGCCTTCGCCAAGGACGGGCAGGTCTGGGGCCTGGCGCCACTGAACCCCGAGGGTCTGATCCGATCCGCTTTCCAGCCGGTCGCGGAAATGCTTCGGCAGCAGTTCCGGTTCTCGAAGCTCGTGCGGATCGACCACATCCTCGGGTTCGACCGCGCCTTCTGGGTGCCCGAGGAGGAAGGCGTCGCCGGCGCCTATGTCGCCATGCCGAAGGACGCATTGCTTGCCGTCGCGCGGATCGAGGCGGCGCGGGCCGGCGGAACGATCATCGGAGAGGATCTCGGCAACATTCCCGAGGGCCTGCACGAGGATCTGGAGGCGTCGGGCATCCTCGGCTGCAGGGTCGTGATGTTCGAACTTGACCATGACGGACGCCCGCGTATGCCGGATGACTATCCCGAACACGTGCTCGCCTCCTTCGGCACCCACGACCTTCCGACGTTTCGCGGCTGGCTCGAGGGGCGGGACATAGACGCGAGGTCGGAGATCGGAACGACCACCGCGGAGGCCGAAGCGGACGTCCGCGCACAGCGCGTCGAGGGGACCGCGCGTCTCGACCGCCTGCTCGGCGGCGCGGACGCCGAGGCTCTGGAGCAGTTTCTCGCGGAGGTGAACGCCCGCCTCGTCGCCTTGCAAATCGAGGATATTCTGGACATCAAGGACCAGCCGAACCTGCCGGGCACCGTGACGGAATACCCGAACTGGCGGCGCAGACTGCCGCTCGCGCCCGAGGACTGGGGCGGGGACGAGCGGCTTGCCCGCGCCGCGCGTATCATGCGCGAGGCGGGGCGATAGGGAGACAGCGATGGAACGCCTGACGATCGCGACGACACCCATCGAGGGTCAGAAGCCCGGCACCTCGGGACTTCGCAAGAAGACGACCGTCTTCATGGGGCCGCATTATCTCGAGAACTTCGTTCAGGCGATCTGGAACGCGATCGGCGGTGTCGGGGGCAAGACGCTCGTCGTCGGAGGCGACGGGCGCTATTTCAACGACCGCGCGGCGCAGGTGATCCTGAGGATGGCCGCGGCGGGCGGCGCGGCGAAGGTGATCGTGGGGCAGGGGGCGCTTCTGTCGACGCCCGCCGCCTCGCATCTGATCCGGAGCCGCAAGGCCGATGGCGGGGTGATCCTGTCGGCGAGCCACAATCCCGGCGGCCACGACGAGGATTTCGGATTGAAGTACAACACCGCTAACGGAGGCCCGGCGCCGGAGGACGTGACCGGACGGATCTTCGAGGCGACGAAGACGCTGACGGAGTATCGCATTCTAGAAGCACACGACGTCGATCTGTCCTCGCCTGGCATCCAGCGCCTCGGAGAGACGGAGGTCGAGGTTGTCGATCCCGTTGCCGACTACGCCGAGCTGATGGAGCGTCTGTTCGATTTCGGGGCGATCCGCGATCTGTTCGCGTCGGGTTTCACGATGCGCTTCGACGCGATGCACGCAGTGACGGGGCCCTACGCGACGGCGATCCTCGAAGGCGCGCTGGGCGCACCGACGGGATCGGTCGTGAACGCCGCGCCAAGGCCGGATTTCGGTGGCGGCCACCCCGACCCGAACCCGATCTGGGCGAAACCGCTTCTCGATCTGATGCTTTCCGACGAGGCGCCGGACTTCGGCGCGGCCTCGGACGGAGACGGTGACCGCAACATGATCCTCGGGCGCGGCGTCTACGTGACCCCGTCCGACAGTCTTGCCGTGCTCTCCGCCAACGCGCATCTGGCGCCGGGCTACGCGCGGGGGCTCAAGGGCATAGCGAGGTCGATGCCGACTTCTCGCGCCGCCGACCGCGTGGCCGAGAAGATGGGGATCGACTGCTACGAGACGCCGACGGGCTGGAAGTTCTTCGGCAACCTGCTGGACGCGGGGCGCGCCACGATCTGCGGGGAGGAGAGCGCCGGCACCGGGTCGGACCATGTGCGGGAAAAGGACGGGCTCTGGGCGGTGCTCCTCTGGCTGAACATCCTCGCTGCATCGGGAAAGTCCGTCGCGGCGTTGATGTCGGACCACTGGCGCGCCTTCGGGCGGAACTATTACTCCCGCCACGACTACGAGGCGGTCGACGCGGATCGTGCGGCCGAGATGATTGAGACCCTTCGGGCGAAGCTCCCGGATCTGGCTGGCAACGCGTTCTCCGGCCTGACGGTCGAAACAGCAGACGAATTCGCCTATGATGATCCTGTCGACGGCTCCCGCGCGGAGGCGCAGGGCATCCGCGTGACCTTCACCGACGGCGCGCGGATCGTCTTTCGTCTGTCGGGCACGGGGACTGTCGGCGCGACGCTGAGGGTCTACCTCGAACGCCACGAGGCGGGCCCGGACGGGCTCGACCGGCCGGTGGACGACGCGCTCGCCCCGGTCGCCGCGGCGGCGAGGGAGATCGCCCAGATCGGCGAATTCACGGGCCGCGAGGCGCCCGACGTCACGACCTGACGACGAAAGGACAGACATGTCATTGAGGGAACGGGCGGGGGCCGACCTGGCCTGCGCAAGGGAATTGGCCGAGTGGTGCCGCTCGGTGCAGACGACATCGGTGAGTGCGTTCGCGGCGGAACAGGAAATCGCGCGGAAGCTTGGCGCGGAGGTGATCGACGGGACGGCGCGTTTCGGCTTCTGGACGCCCGAGCTTCTCGACAGCCGGGTGCCCGACGGCGACGTCTTCCTCGAGGTGCTCGCGCCCGAGGCGCCGCTCGATCTAACCCTGTCGCACCAGGAGATCCGGTTCGAGAAGGCCTATCTTCCCGTCGCGCGCTATGAGGCCTACACCTTCGCGGCGTCGACCGGCCTGAAGGCAGGAACGCGTGGGGAAGTCGGCGACTTCTACGCGCTCGTCTGGCGCGACGCCGAAGGCACCTGGAACCGGATTCTGGACCCGCTCGCCATGTCGCTGCCGTTCGGCGCCTTCGCGCCGGCGGAGCTCTACGACGTCGGCGCGATGCTCGCGGAGCGGGGAGATGCCGGCTACTGGGCACAGGTCGCCGGGCCGGAGCCGCACAGGTTCGAGCCGCCCACGAACATCCTCCAGATCCACGTTCCCACCGCGACCGCCGGAGGGACGATCGCGTCGCTCACGCGGCAGTTCGAGCGCCTCGCCAACCGCGTCGCGAACGGCCTGCCGTACGAATCGGCGGATCCGCTGTTTCTCGGATACGACGCCGTGCAGCTTCTCCCCGTGGAACCCACGACCGTCCACGAGACGGGGCCGGATTTCTGGGCCGAGACGCTGGACGACGACGCGGCGGTGACGGTGTCGCTGACCCGCCCCGACACGACGAACTGGGGATACGACATCGTCATCGCGGGGATGGGGACGGTGAATCCCGTGCTTCTGGAAACCGGCAGACCGGACGAGCTCGTCGATCTCGCGACGGTCCTCCACACCTTTCCGAGAAAGCCGAAGATGCTGATCCTCGACGTCGTCTTCGGGCATTCGGACAATCAGGGTCTCCGCACGCTCAACTCGCATTTCTTCGCGGGACCAAACATGTACGGGCAGAACCTCGACTACCGGAACCCTGCCGTGCGGGCGATCCTGCTGGAAATGCAGCGGCGCAAGGTCGACTTCGGCGCCGACGGGGTGCGGGTGGACGGCGCGCAGGACTTCAAGTGGTGGGATCCGGCCACGCAGGAGATGGTCCACGACGACGAGTACCTCCATTCGATGTCCGGTATCGTGCAGAAGGTCGCGGGCGTGGAATACACACCGTGGTTCATCTTCGAGGACGGCCGGCCGTGGCCGCAGGAGGACTGGGAGCTGTCGTCGGACTACCGCGCCGTCATCAAGGCGCAGCCCGACGTCTTCCAGTGGGGCCCGCTCACCTTCGCGCACAACACGCCGTTCCTCTACACGTTCTGGCTGTCCAAGTTCTGGCGGATCCGCGAAATGCTGGACGTGGGCGCGAACTGGATCTCGGGCACCGCGAACCACGACACGCTCCGCCGCGGCACGCAGGTGAACCCCGAGCTCAACATCAACACGCGGCTCGGCGAGACGAAGATGGAGATCCTCGACAAGGCCTACGACAACCCGGCCGTCTCGATGCTGACCTATGCCGCCTTTCCCGGCGTGCCGATGGACTTCCTCAATGCGACATCGCGGGCGAGCTGGGGCTTCATCCGGAACCAGGACGACAAGTACGGCGTGAAGGTGGTGGCCGAGGAGGCGATCAGCCTCAAATGGCAGGTCGACGAATACAGCTACTCGGTGCCCGCGAACTTCAAGCGGCTGAAGCGGCTCGGATACGAGACGCGGGCGGACCTCGCCCGGTTCTTCGAATTCCTGCCCGCGCTCGTGAAGGTCACCGAATACGACCTCGACGAGATCGCGCGCCTCCTCAACCGGGTGGAGCCGGAACTGGCCGGCCCCGGCACCTACACGGTTTCAAACCTCAAGGAGATCGCGCGGGCCTGGATGGACGACATGCACGAATACTGCAACGTCTGGAATTCGGTCTCGCACCTCGATCCGCATCAGACCGGTTTCATGCTCGATCTCAGAAACTTCCGCCGGGAGAATCCTTGGCTCCGCGCGAACCTCGGGCCCGAAGACCACTTCGACTACATGAGGCCGGTCGATGGGCGGACGGTCTTCACCTCGCTCCGGAACGGACCGGATATGCAGGTCTTCACGATCACCCACATGGAGGGCGGCGAGACGCACGAGTTCGATCCGCTCAGGCTGCCGATACCGGGACTCGAGGGGTTCGGCTGGGAGCTGAGGCTGCGGACACCGGGGATCGGGCCGGACTTCGTCGGGGGTCCGATCACGCTCCGGGACTCGATGGGCCTCGTCTACACGCGGATGCGCTAGTCCCTCAGGGTCGCGCGGTCCGCGACAACGGTGCCGTCGGTGATCGAGTCGCTCGGATGGGTGATGACGGTCGCGCCCGCTTCGAGGCCGGACAGCACCTGCGCCGTCCGGCTGTTCTGGCGGCCGATATCCACCGTTCGCCGCGTCGCGAGGCCATTCTCGACAACGAAAACGGCCCAGTCTTCGTCGTCCCGCCAGAGCGACGAGAGCGGTACCTGGACTGCGTCGTCGGCCTGCCACTCGACGACGCGCAGAAAGACGGAGAACCCGTCGCCCAGTCCCTCGCGGTTCTCGGGCGGCGAGACGAGGGTGAAGACGGCGTCGACGCGCTGCTCCTCGATGCCGAGGGCCGAGACCTTGGTGCGGGCCGAGGGTTCGATGCTGCGAAGCCGTGCCTCGAGCGGATGCGGGCCGCCCCAGCGCTCGACGATGGCCTGTGCGCCGGGTTCCAGCCTGACGGCGTCTGACGACAGGAGATCCGCCACGATCTCGAGATCGTCGGGTTGTCCGACGCTGAGCAGCGTGGTGCCCGCCGCGACGGGGCGTTCGCTGACGACGTCGACCGACAGGACCTCCCCGTCGATGGGCGCATGAAGCTCCACACAGCAGGTCTCGGTTCCGGTCCGGCCGTTCTCCGTCGGCTCGAGCAGCGCCGCCTGTGCCCGGGCCAGTGCGCTCTCGGCCATGTTGAGCTGCGATTTCGCGGCGTCGCGCGTGGCCTCGCGGACCAGGAGCCGCTGCTCGGCGTCTTCAAGCTGCGACTGGGAGGCGACGCCGGAGGAGACGAGACGCTGCGTCCGGGACCACTGGCTCTCGGCCAGCGACACGTCCTCTTCGGCCTGGCGGACCCGGCTTTCGGCCACGGCGAGCGCCGCTTCCGCCTCGCGCACCCCTGCCTCGGCCTGCAGCCGCGTCCGCGCGTCGAGCAGGGCGGGGGCCACCGGCTCCACCCGAGCGACGACCGTGTCGTCGGCGACGACCGCGTCCCCGACGCGAACGGGCGAGCGGAGCGCGGTTCCGGCGATCGGCGAGGCGATTTCGTAGACTTCGCGGATCCGGGTCCTGCCGTCGGCATCGACCGTCACGCGCATCGGTCCCTCCGTGACGGTGGCGAGATCCACCGGGACCGGGTCCTGCCGCAGCGCGACGTAGGCGAGCGAGCCGACGATCAGAAGGCCGAGGACGAGCAGGACGATGCTGCGGGGTCTGAGGCGCATGGGGTCACTCCCGGGTTTTCATGACCGCGACGAGATCGAGCCGGTCGATACGGCGTCGCACGACGAGCACGGCGGCGAGCGAGGCGGCGAGCACGACGAGGCTCGCCACGG
>CAZPOK010000073.1:0-13652 GCA_964587905.1 uncultured Rhodobacterales bacterium
ACGCCCTGATCCGGACAGGAGGGGCCATGCCGTTCACACTCGCCATCGTCGGGCGCCCCAATGTGGGCAAGTCGACGCTGTTCAACCGACTGGTCGGCAAGCGGCTCGCGCTGGTCGACGATCAGCCGGGCGTGACGCGCGACCTGCGCGAGGGAGAGGCGCGGCTTGGAGACCTGCGCTTCACGGTGATCGACACTGCGGGACTCGAGGAGGCGACCGACGACAGCCTTCAGGGACGGATGCGGCGGCTCACCGAGCGCGCGGTCGAGATGGCGGACGCCTGCCTCTTCATGCTCGACGCGCGGGTGGGCGTGACGCCGACGGACGAGGTGTTCGCGGACATCCTGAGGCGCAAGTCGGCGAAGGTGATCCTTGCCGCCAACAAGGCCGAGGGCCGCGCCGCCGATGCCGGCGTGCTGGAGGCCTACGCGCTGGGGCTGGACGAGCCGCTCCGGCTGTCCGCAGAACACGGCGAGGGGCTGGCCGAGCTCGCGGGCATTCTCAGGCCGATGGTCGACGCGGCGGAGGCGGCCGACGAGGTTCAGGCCCCGGCGATGAACCTCGACGTCGGCGAGGACGGCGAATTGACGGAGACCGCGCCGCAGCGGCCGCTTCAGGTGGCGATCGTCGGGCGTCCCAACGCGGGCAAGTCGACGCTGGTGAACACGCTTCTGGGCGAGGAACGGATGCTGACGGGCCCCGAGGCCGGCATCACCCGCGACGCGATCTCGGTCACGATGGACTGGGACGGCCGGGCCGTGCGGGTCTACGACACGGCCGGCATGCGGAAACGGGCCAAGGTTCAGGAGAAGCTCGAGAAACTGTCGGTGGGCGACGCGCTCCGCGCGGTGAAATTCGCGGAAGTGGTGGTGGTGCTTCTCGATGCCGAGATCCCGTTCGAGAGCCAGGATCTGCGCATCGCGGATCTGGCCGAGCGCGAGGGGCGCGCGGTCGTCGTGGCGGTGAACAAGTGGGATCTCGAGGACGACAAGCAGGGCAAGCTCAAGGCTCTGCGCGAGGCCTTCGAGCGGCTCCTGCCGCAACTGCGCGGTGCCCCGCTCGTGACGGTGTCCGCCAGGACCGGGCGCGGGCTCGACCGGCTTCGGCAAGCCGTGGTGACGGCGCATGACATCTGGAACCGGCGGATCACGACCGCGCGGCTCAACCAGTGGCTGGGCGCGATGCTGGAGGCGCATCCGCCGCCGGCGCCAGGGGGCAGGCGGATCAAGATGCGCTACATGACGCAGGTGAAGACGCGACCGCCGGGTTTCGTCGTGATGTGCTCGCACCCCGACAAGCTGCCAGAGAGTTATTCACGTTATCTTGTCAATGGGTTGCGGGACGACTTTGACATGCCGGGCACGCCGATCCGGCTGACGCTCAGAAGCCAGGCGGAGAAGAACCCCTACAAGGACAGGAAGGCGCCGGGACCGTCGAAGCTGAGAAAGCACCTCGCGAAGGGGCCGCGCAAAGACTGAACGCGGCGCCTCAGGCGGCCCGGCCGCGAAAGCCCTGGAGCGCGGTGATCAGCATGACGAGCGCGCCCACGCCCGACGCCCCGGCGAGGCCGATGTACCCGCCCCAGTTCGCCACCGCGACGGCGATGAGCGCCCAGGCGACGGCGAACCCGTATTCCGGCGCGGCGGGACGCAGGCTCTGCACGGTGAGCGCGATGCCGAGCGCGATCAGAAGGCCGATCCAGGCCCAGACGAAGCCGCCGCCGCCAACCCCGTATCCGGCGCCGAGAAGACCGAGCGAGACCACGCTCGCCGCCGTCAGCCAGCCCGCGTAGAGGCCGAGGGGCGCGATGAGGAGCCATCGGTCGCGGTCCCGCGGGGCGAGGAAGAGCGCCGCGAGCGCACCCGCGAGCATCAGCCAGATCAGGACAGTGGCCCAGAGCGGGCTCGCCTGCGCGACCGAGATCCAGGCCGCGCCCGGCGCGAGGGAGACGATGAGCGGCCAGCGGGTCCGGTCCCACCCTGGGTCGTCGGACCTGGCGAAGAGCCCGTAGGCCCCGTGCGCGACGAGCCAGAGGTAGATCAGGCCCCAGATCGAGAAGGCGTATCCCGCCGGCTGGATCGGCGGGTCGTCCTGCGGGATCGGGTAGCGGCTCGGATCGAAGCCGCCGAACCCGCCCGACCAGAGCGGGGCGGAGGCGAAGGCGAGCGCGGCCACGAAGACGAAGACCGCTTTCATGCGCATGGTATCCATGAGTCGCACCCTAACCGCGTCGAAGCCGCGCTTCCAGTGGCGGCATCCTGTTGGAGGCAAAGCGATTCTGCGCTAGAGATGGTTCCCGGGGTCAGACCCTTGGAGGGCGGTCGCCCGTGGGAAGTGGGGGGCAGAATTGAGCGTCTCGAACAACCAGAAGATCATTCGCGCCTTCATCCGGCCCTATTGCGAGAAGGACGACCGAATCGCCGCGGCGAGCTATTTCGGCTCCTACGCCGTCTTCTTCGCCCTTCTTTTCGGCGCGGCCCTGTCCTGGCCCGATCTCTGGGCCTTCGTGCCGCTCGCGATGTTCGCGGGTCTCGCCGGGGTCCGGCTCTACGTCCTGCAACACGATTGCGGGCATCATTCGCTGTTCCGCACGAAGCGGGCGAACGATCTCGCGGGTCACGGGTTGTCCCTCGTCACGCTCACGCCCTACCGGGCGATGCAGTACAATCACAACGTCCACCACTATTACGTGGGCAACCTCGACCACCGCGAGACCGGCGAGATCCACACGATGACGGTGGCCGAATGGCAGGCGGCGCCGTGGTGGGTGCGGGCGGGCTACCGGATCTACCGGAATCCCGCCTTCCTGATGCTGGCGGGCGGGATCTTCGTGTTCTTCCTGCACTACCGCTGGCCGAAGAGCACGATCAAGGCGGGCCTCTGGAAAGGGGTTCTGGCCCACAACGCGCTGCTCGGCGCATTCGTTCTGGCGCTTTACGGTGGCTTCGGCTGGGCGGGCGTCTGGGCCTATCTGGTCGCGGCTCTGACCGCCGCGCCAGTCGGCGTGTTCCTCGTCTATCTCCAGCACAATTTCGAGGACACGCACTGGGGCCACAAGCCGGAGCTCGACTTCGCGGAGGCGACGCTCGAAGGGTCGTCCTGCCTCGATCTCGGCTGGTGGTTCGATCTCGCAACGGGCTGCATCGCCTATCACGACATCCACCATTTCAACCCCGCGATCCCGTCCTACCGTCTGCGCCGGTGCCACCGGGCGCTGCGCGAGGTCGTGCCGATGCGCACGATCGGCTGGCCCGAGGCGATCCGCAGCTTCACGCTCAAGCTCTGGGACGAGGAGGCGGGGCGGCTGGTGCCGTTCCCGAAGGCGCCGGCGCGGGCAGCCCAGGCGGTGGCGGCGGAATAGAAAAGGGGGCTCCGCCCCCGTCCCGGCCGCAGGCCGGGCCTCCCCCGGAGTATTCCCACCGAGATGAAGCGGGTGGTCAGGCGAGGGTGCCGTCGGGCGCGATCCCGGTCCGGCCGCCGAGATAGGGGTGCAGGGCGGCGGGCAGGTCCACCGAGCCGTCGGCCTGCTGGCCGTTCTCCAGAACGGCGATCAGACAGCGCCCGACGGCGAGGCCGGAGCCGTTCAGCGTATGGACGAAGTCGGGCTTGCCGCCAGCCTCGGGGCGGAAGCGCGCGTTCATCCGGCGGGCCTGGAAGTCGCCGCAGACCGAGACTGAGGAGATCTCGCGATAGGCGCCCTGACCCGGCAGCCAGACCTCGATATCATGGGTCTTGCGCGCGCCGAAGCCCATGTCGCCGGTGCAGAGCACGACCGTGCGGTAGGGCAGGCCGAGGCGCTCGAGAATGTCCTCGGCGCACCGCGTCATCCGCTCGTGTTCCTCGAGCGAGCGGTCGGGACGGGTGATCGAGACCATCTCGACCTTCTCGAACTGGTGCTGGCGGAGCATGCCGGCGGTGTCCTTGCCCGCGCTGCCGGCTTCGGAGCGGAAGCAGAGGGTGTGGGCGGTGAGCCGGATCGGGAGCGCGGCCTCGTCGAGGATCTCGCCCGCGACGGTGTTCGTGAGGGTGACTTCCGAGGTCGGAATCAGCCACCAGCCGTTCGTGGTGCGGTAGCTGTCCTCGGCGAACTTCGGCAACTGGTTGGTGCCGAGCATCGCCGCGTCGCGGACGAGGACGGGGGTCATCGTCTCGGTGAGGCCGTTTTCGGTGGTGTGGACGTCGAGCATGAACTGCGCGAGCGCGCGGTGGAGGCGGGCCATGGCGCCCTGCAGGACGACGAAGCGGGAGCCGGAGAGCTTCGCGGCGGTCTCGAAATCCATGCCCGGCGTCGCGGCCGGGATCTCGAAGTGCTCCTTCGGCGCGAAGTCGAAGGCGCGGGGCTCGCCCCAACGGCGGATCTCGACGTTGTCGTCTTCGTTCTCGCCGTCGGGGATCTCGTCGAGGGGGAGGTTGGGCAGGCCCATGAGAAGGTCCGTCAGCCGCTGGTCTTCGGCCCTGGCCTCCTCCTCGAGACGGGCGACCTCGTCCTTCTTCTCGGTCACGAGCGTGCGCAGGCGCTCGAACTCGGCCTCGTCGCCTTTCGCCTTGGCCGCGCCCACCTCCTTCGACGCCGCGTTGCGATCGGCCTGCGCCTTCTCGGCGTCGGTGATCTTCGCCCGGCGCGCCGCGTCGATGGCCAGCACCTCGGCCGCGACGCTCTCCAATCCCCGGCGGCGCATCGCGGCGTCGAAGGCTTGCGGGTTTTCGCGGATCGCGCGGATGTCGTGCATGGGGCGGCCTCAGTCCTTGGCGCGTTCGACGTACGTCGCGTCTTCGGTGTTGACGACGACGCGGGTGCCCGCGCTGACATGCGGGGGCACCATGACGCGTACGCCGTTGTCGAGCGTGGCGGGCTTGTAGGAGGACGAGGCGGTCTGGCCCTTCACGACCGGTTCCGTCTCGACGATCTCGCCCACGACCTTCTGCGGCAGTTCCATCGCGATCGCGGCGCCCTGGTAGGTCTTGACGGAGCAGCGGATGCCCTCTCCGAGCCAGACCTTCGCGTCGCCCACCACGTCCTCGGGGATCGTGATCTGCTCGAAGGTCTCGGGCTCCATGAAGTGATAGCCCTCGCCGTCGTCGTAGAGGTAGTCGTAGTCGCGCTCGTCCACATGCGCGCGCTCGACCTGATCGGTCGTCTTCCAGCGCTCCGACACCTTGGTGCCGTCGGCGATCCGGCGCATGTCGACCTGGGTGACCGGCGTCCCCTTGCCGGGGTGGAAGTTCTGGGCGGAGAGGATGACGTAGAGCTTGTCGCCGATCTCCACGACGTTGCCCTTGCGAAGCTGCGAGGCGATGACTTTCACGGGTGCGTCCTTTTCGTTCCTGCGCGGGCGGTGTAAGCCCTTCGGGACAGATTTGCGGGCACCTAGCGCATCTCGTGCGAAATCGCCAGATCAAAGCCGTGGAGCCGGGCATGAGCCGAAACGAGACCGCAACGCCGTGGTGGGACCGGGAGCGCCATGCCGACCGGCGGCCGCTCCTGCTCGCCCGGAACCGGATCATGGCGGCGGTCCGGGACTGGTTCTTCGCGGAAGGCTTCGTCGAGGTCGACCCGGCCGCGCTTCAGGTCAGCCCGGGCAACGAGGCGCATCTTCACGCCTTCTCCACCGCGGCGGTCGACGACGCGGGCGCGGCCCGGCGCATGTTCCTCCACACGAGCCCCGAATTCGCGATGAAGAAGCTCCTCGCGGCGGGGGAGGAGCGCATCTTCTGCCTGTCGCACGTCTGGCGGAACCGGGAGCGGGGCGTGCTCCACGCGCCCGAGTTCACCATGCTGGAGTGGTACCGGGCGGGGGAGCCCTACGACGTGTTGATGGCCGATTGCGGGCACATCCTGCGGTTGGCGGGAGAGGCGGCGGGCGCGGAGGAGTTCCGGTTCCGCGACCGGACCTGCAGCCCCTACGGCACGCCGGAGAGGGTGGACGTCGCCGACGCGGTGCGGCGGCACGCGGGGGTCGACCTCCTAGCGACGCTGGGCGATGCCGGGGCGCTCGCCGCTGCGATGGCGGGCGCGGGCGTGTCGGCGGGACCGGGCGAGGGGTGGTCCGACCTGTTCTCGCGGCTTCTCGTCGCAAGGATCGAGCCGGGTCTGGGCCATGGGCGGGCGACCGTGCTCGACCACTATCCCGCCTCGGAGGCGGCGTTGGCGCGACCGGTTCCGGAGGATCCGCGCCTGGCGGAGCGGTTCGAGCTCTACGCCTGCGGAGTGGAGCTCGCCAATGGGTTCGGGGAACTGACCGACCCGGCCGAGCAGCGCCGCCGCTTCGAGGCCGAGATGGACGAGAAGGCCCGGGTGCACGGCGACCGCTATCCGCTCGACGAGGAGTTCCTGTCGGCGCTGGCCCTTATGCCGCCGGCGTCGGGATGCGCGCTGGGCTTCGACCGTCTGGTGATGCTCGCCACCGGCGCGCCGCGCATCGACGACGTGATGTGGGTGCCGGTCGGATAAATCGGTCAGCCTCTGCGGAACCCGCCCCTTGCTTGCCAAGCCCCGGACCCACAGATAGGGTGCGCGCCAATCCGAAACGGGGGTCTCGAGGCCCCGCCATTCAACGGGGTTTTCTGCCGATGTTTGCAACGCCTGCCTACGCGCAAGCGGCCGGAGGAGCCGGGAGCGCTTTCGCGAGCTTCGTCCCGCTCATCCTGATCTTCGCGATCATGTATTTCCTTCTGATCCGTCCGCAGCAGAAGAAGGTGAAGGAGCACCAGGCGATGGTGGCCGCGCTGCGCCGGGGCGACCAGGTCGTGACCCAGGGCGGCGTCATCGGCAAGGTGAGCAAGGTCAAGGAGGACGGCTCGAACGAGATCGAGGTCGAAATCGCCGAGGGCGTGAAGATCCGCGTCGTCAAGAACACCGTCGCGCAGGTTCTCAACAAGACCGAACCCGCGACCTGACGAGGCAGGAAAATGCTTCAGATCGCCCTCTGGAAGCGGGTCATCATCCTCGGGCTTTGTGCTCTCGGGCTGATGCTCGCGCTCCCGAACGCCTTCTACGACCGGGTCGAGACCCATAATGACGCCGTTGCGGAGATCGAGACGCAGGGCGCCACGCCGGAAAGACTCGCGGCTGTGGAGAACTGGCCGGAATGGATGCCGTCGAGCCTCGTCAATCTGGGGCTCGATCTCCGCGGCGGGGCGCATCTTCTCGCCGAGGTCCACGTCGAGGACGTCTATGCCGACCGCATGGACGCGCTCTGGCCCGAGGTGCGGGACGCGCTGCGCGACGAACGGGACGCGGTCGGCACGATCCGGCGACAGGACAGTCCGCCGGACGAGTTGCGGGTCCGCATCTCGCGCCCCGAAGGCCTTGCGCGGGCGATGGAGGTGGCGCGCGATCTCGCGACGCCGGTCGCCTCCTTCACCGGGATCGGCGCGTCGGACATCGTCGTGTCGGGGGAGGGCGACGAACTCGTCGTGTCCCTGTCGCCCGAGGAAAAGCAGGCGACGGACGACCGCACGATCCAGCAGTCGCTCGAGATCATCCGCCGCCGGGTCGACGAGGTCGGCACGCGGGAGCCGACGATCCAGCGGCAGGGCGCGGACCGCATCCTGATCCAGGTGCCGGGGATCGGCTCGGCGGCGGAACTCAAGGCGCTGATCGGCACGACCGCCCGGCTGACGTTCAACCCCGTTGTCGGGCGGACGTCGGATCCCGACGCGGACCCCGGCGGGCGCAACGTGATCTATCCCTCGATGGACGAGGAGGGGACCTACTACATCCTCGAACCGACCCCGGTCGTCACGGGCGAGGAACTGACCGACGCGCAGCCCGCCTTCGACCAGAACGGGCGACCGGCCGTCAACTTCCGGTTCAACCCGTCGGGCGCGCGGAAATTCGGAGACTATACTGCGCAGAACATCGGGTCGCCGTTCGCGATCGTGCTCGACGACGAGGTGATCTCGGCGCCGGTGATCCAGGATCACATCGCGGGCGGATCGGGGATCATCACGGGCCGGTTCTCCGTCGAGGAATCGACGCAGCTTGCCGTGCTTCTGCGCGCGGGCGCGCTGCCGGCGGAACTTACCTTCCTCGAGGAGCGGACGGTCGGGCCCGAACTGGGGCAGGACAGCATCGACGCGGGACAGACGGCGGCGCTCGTGGCGCTCTTCGCCGTCCTCGTCCTCATCATCCTGTCCTACGGGCTCTTCGGCGTCTTCGCCTCGGTGGCTCTCCTGATGAACGTCTTCCTGATCTTCGGCATCCTGTCGGCGATCGGGGCCACCCTGACCCTGCCCGGCATCGCGGGCATCGTGCTGACGATCGGCATGGCGGTGGATGCGAACGTGCTGGTGTTCGAGCGGATCAGGGAGGAGCTGAAGACGGCCAAGGGGCCGGCGCGGGCGATCGAGCTGGGCTACGAGAAGGCGCTCTCGGCCATCGTCGACGCCAACATCACCACGTTCATCATCGCGGCGATCCTGTTCACGCTGGGCTCGGGCCCGGTGCGTGGCTTCGCCGTGACGCTCGGCATCGGAATCCTCACCTCGGTCTTCACCGCGATCTTCGTCACGCGGCTCCTGATCGTGTTGTGGTTCGAGCGGCGCCGGCCGAAGCGGATAGAGGTCTGAGCCCATGCGTCTGAAACTCGTACCCGCCAACACGGCCTGGGATTTCTTCAAATACGCCCGGCTGACATTCGGCGCGTCCGTCATCGCGATGGTGCTGTCGTTCGCCATCTGGCTCGCGATGGGGCTGAACTTCGGGATCGACTTCCTCGGCGGCACGACGATCCGCACCGAGTCGGCCCAGTCCGTGGACGTGGGCGCCTACCGCGACGCGATTCAGGCCCTCGAGCTCGGCGACGTGGCGATCAGCGAAGTCTTCGATCCGACGTTCGGGCCCGACCGGAACGTGGCCCAGATCCGGATCCAGGCGCAGGAGGGCGAAGAGGCGATCACGCCCGAGACAATCCGGGCGGTGCAGGACGCGCTGCGCGCGATCGACCCGGAGATGGAGTTTCCGCTGGTCGAGAGCGTGGGCCCGAAGGTGTCGGGCGAACTGGTCTGGACGGCGATCCTCGCGGTCGGCGCGTCGCTCGCGGCGATCCTGATCTACATCTGGCTCCGGTTCGAATGGCAGTTCTCGGTCGGCGCGGTCGTCGCGCTGATCCACGATGTGCTGCTGACCATCGGGATCTTCTCGCTGTTCCAGATCCGCTTCGATCTCGCGACCATCGCCGCGCTCCTCACCATCGTGGGGTACTCGATCAACGACACCGTCGTGATATTCGACCGGCTGCGGGAGAACCTCATCAAGTACAAGAAGAAGGCGCTGCGCGACGTGATGAACCTCAGCGTGAACGAGACGCTGTCGCGCACCGTGATGACCTCGGGCACCACGCTCGTGGCGCTCATCGCGCTTCTGATCCTCGGCGGCGACGTGATTCGCGGCTTCGTCTTCGCGATCACCTGGGGCGTCGTGGTCGGCACCTATTCGTCCGTTTTCGTGGCGAAGAACATCGTTCTGATCCTCGGCACCAAGCGTGACTGGTCGAAGCCCGACGCGGGCGCGGGCACGCAGTTCGGCAACGTCGATGCCTGACGTGCTGGCCCTGGCGCAGGGCGCGCCGGGGCTCGCGATGCTGGCGGCGCTGACCTTCTGCGCGGGGGCGGTCTACGGCTTCGCCGGATTCGGCGCGGCGCTGCTTTTCATGCCGCTCGCCACGCTGATCGTGCCGCCGGTCGTCGCGGTTGCGGCGCTGTCGGTCGCGGCGCCCGGATCGGCGATCACCGTGCTTCCTGAAGCGTGGCGCCAGTCCGACCGCCGGGCGGCCGCGATCATGCTCGGCGCCGCCGTGGTCTTCGCCCCGGCAGGCATCTGGATTCTTCGCGTCGTCGATCCGGTCCTGATCCGCTGGGCGGTCTCCGCCATCGTCCTCGCCACGCTGGCCGCGCTGCTCACCGGCTGGCGCTATCGCGCCGTGCCGGGGCCACGGACGTGGGGCGGGGTTGGTGCGGGCGTCGGACTGGTCGGCGGGGCGACGGGACTCAACGGGCCGGTTCTTGTGCTGTTCCAGCTTGCCGGAGGCGATCCCGCCGCCCGGACGCGAGCCAATGCCATCGTCGTGCTGACGCTGTCGAGCATCGCCTTTCTGCCGATTTTCGCCCTTCAGGGCGCGCTGCCGATCCCCGTCCTCCTGCTGGGCCTCGCCCTTTTCGTGCCCTACGCGCTCGGCACCCTCGTCGGCCGTTGTTTCTTCGAACCCGAGCGGGCGACGCTGTACCGCGGGATCGCCTACGGGATCATCGGCACCGCAGGGGTTTTGGGCTTGCCGGTCTTCGGCTAGACTTCGGCACATGCGACTGACCGAAATCCAGTACACCGACGCGACGCCCGTCGACGGCTATGGGCCGGGCTACTTCCGGATCTCCGGCACGGCGCACGATGCGCCGCTGGCCGTATTGCCCTCGGGCGTCACGGGCTGGGGCGGCTACGACGACCGCGACACGCTGCTCGCCGCGGCGGACGAGATCGACGTTCTCCTCGTCGGCACCGGCCCCGAGATCGCCCATATCCCGCGCACCTTGCGCGACCCGCTCGAGGCGGCGGGGATCGGCGTCGAGGTCATGGCCTCGCCCGCGGCCTGCCGGACGTTCAACGTGCTGCTCTCCGAGGGACGGCGCGTCGGCGTGGCGCTCCTGCCGGTCTGAGGAAAAGTGGCGCCGGGCCGTGGACTTCCGGAAGCGGTGCGGGAATAGTCCCCGCCGATTGAAGCGGGGGGACGCGGTGGAGCTTGTCGTATCCGATCTGACCGTTGCACGCGGCGGCGTGCCGGTGCTGTCCGGCGTGTCGTTCCGCATGGGCGCGGGGGAGGTCGCGCTTCTGCGGGGGCCGAACGGGTCGGGGAAGACGACGCTGCTCCGGACGCTGGCCGGGCTTCAGCCCGCGCTCGACGGGAAAGTGTCCCTGCCACCGGAGGAAATCGCCTACGCCGCCCATGCCGACGGATTGAAGGCGACGCTGACGGTGGCGGAGAACCTGTCGTTCTGGGCGTCGGTCTACGGGACCGGAGCGATCGACGGAGCGCTCGAGCGGTTCAGGCTCAGCGAGCTTGCGCGCCGGCCGGCGCAGAACCTGTCGGCCGGGCAGAAGCGGCGGCTCGGGCTGGCGCGGCTCCTGGTCACGGGGCGAAAGGTCTGGCTCCTGGACGAGCCCACCGTTTCGCTTGACAGCGCGAGCGTCGGGATCTTCGCGGCAGCCGCGCGGGCGCATCTCGACGCGGGAGGGCTCGCGCTCATCGCGACGCATATCGACCTCGGCTTCGAGGCGCGCGAGATCGACGTCACGGCCTTCCGGGCCACCGCGCGGCAGGGCGGCGCCTTCGACGAGGCCTTCGCGTGATCGCGCTCCTGCTCCGCGATCTGCGCCTCGCGATCCGGGCGGGCGGCGGCTTCGGCCTCGCGCTCGCCTTCTTCCTGATCGTCGTGACGCTCGTGCCGTTCGGGGTCGGGCCGGACGAGGCGGTGCTGTCGGTCATCGCGGCGGGCATCCTCTGGGTGGGCGCGCTGCTGGCGTGTCTTCTGTCGCTCGACAGGATCTTCGCGCTCGACTGGGAAGACGGGTCGCTCGATCTGCTGGCAACGGCGCCGGTGCCGCTCGAGGGCGTCGTGGCGGTGAAGGCGCTGGCGCACTGGGTCACCACGGGACTGCCATTGACGCTGGCCGCGCCGGTGTTCGGCGTGCTGCTGAACCTGCCCGTTGCGGGCTATGCGACGCTGGTGTTGACGCTGGTGCTGGGAACCCCGGCGCTTTCGGTGATCGGGGCGTTCGGGGCGGCCCTGACGGTGGGGCTGCGGCGGGGTGGCCTGCTCCTGTCGATCCTGGTCCTGCCGCTTTACGTGCCGACGCTCATCTTCGGAGCCGAGGCGGTGCGGCGGGCCTCGGATGGACTCGCCTACGAGGCGCCGTTGCTGATGCTCGCGGGGATCACCGCGGGGTCGGTGGCGCTGCTGCCGTTCGCCGCTGCGGCGGCGCTCCGCGTCAATCTGCGCTAGGGGCTGACGGGCATGTGTCTTGTGGGCGAAATCTCTGGAGATTAGATAGGGTTCATGTCGTTCTGGGAATTCGCGAACCCGCGCAAGTTCATGGCGCTGAGCGCGGCGACGAGCCCTTGGCTCTTCGCCGCGGCGCTCGTCTGCCTCGTCGTCGGGCTCGTTTGGGGGTTCTTCTTCACACCGGATGATTTCCGGCAGGGGTCGACCGTCAAGATCATCTACGTCCACGTCCCCTCGGCCATGATGGCGATCAACGCCTGGGCGATGATGCTGGTCGCCTCGCTGATCTGGCTAATCCGGCGGCACCACGTCAGCGCGCTCGCGGCCAAGGCCGCAGCGCCGGTGGGTATCGTCTTCACGCTGATCGCGCTCTTCACCGGGGCGATCTGGGGGCAGCCGATGTGGGGGACGTGGTGGGCGTGGGATCCCCGGCTCACGTCGTTCCTGATCCTGTTCCTGTTCTATCTCGGCTACATGGCGCTCTGGTCGGCGATCGAGGACCCGGACACGGCGGCGGACCTCACATCGGTCCTCTGTCTCGTGGGGTCGGTCTTCGCGATCCTCAGCCGCTACGCGGTGAACTTCTGGAACCAGGGGCTGCACCAGGGCGCGACGCTGTCGCTCGACGCCGAGGAGAACATACACGACGTCTTCTGGTATCCGCTGCTCGTTGCGATCGCGGGCTTCATCCTGCTGTTCGTGGCGCTGGTCTTCTACCGGACGCGAACCGAGATCCGTGCGCGGAGGCTCCACGCGATCGGACTCAAGGAACGGATGGCATGATGCCGGATCTGGGAAAATATGCGGTCGAGGTTCTGTCGGCCTATGGGGTGACGATCGGACTTCTGATCGTGATCGTGGCGCTGAGCATGGTGCGCGACCGCCGGGTGAAGCGCGATCTCGAAGATGCGGAGGCGCGGCACCGTCGTGGCTAGAGTGTCGCCGCTCATGATCCTGCCGCCGGTGATCTTCGCGGGTCTCGCCGCGATGTTCTATCTCGGCATGCAGCGGGAGGACCCGAACGCGCTGCCGTCCGTGCAGATCGGCCGCGAGGCGCCGCCGATGCAGCTGACGCAACTCGGGGGGGAGATGCCCTTCGACGACGCGGCGCTCCGCGCACCGGGCGTGAAGCTCGTGAACTACTGGGCGAGCTGGTGCGCGCCCTGCCGGGTGGAACACCCTCACCTGACGGACCTGGCCGAGGAAGGCATTCCGATCTACGGGATCAACTACAAGGACGACGCGGAGAAGGCGATGGCGTTCCTCGCCGAGCTTGGCAATCCCTATGTGGCGATGGGCGCGGACGAAACCGGGCGCACCGCGATCGACTGGGGCGTCTACGGGGTGCCCGAGACCTACGTGATCGACGGCGACGGCAAGGTGGTGCTGCGCTTCGCGGGTCCGGTGACGCAGCGGAGCCTCGAGACGCAGATCCGTCCCGCGATCGCGGCTGCGTCCGAGTGACCCCGCGTGTCGCAAGCCGCTTCGACGCGGCTTGAGCGACGCGGGTGACGCGGAACGGCCGCGCACCCGCCGGGACCGCGCCCCCAATCACCGGCCGAAGCTCGACCGGCGGCGGTGCCCGACGGGCTCGCTCCCCAGGCGCAAGGCGCCTAGAGCGAACCGGCTGCAGCGAGCAGAACGAAAACCAGGAA
>CAZPOK010000074.1:0-13625 GCA_964587905.1 uncultured Rhodobacterales bacterium
CGAACCTCCGCGTCTACGCCGGCGCCGAGCACCCGCACGAGGCGCAGCAGCCTGATGTCGTCGACGTGAAGTCGATGAACAAGAAGAACACCCGGAGCTGATCCCCATGGCCGAAGAAATCAAATCCCTCGACGAGTTGTCCGCCGTCGCCTCCGGCACGGACGCTGCGGTCGCCGAAGCAGCCGCGCCCCGCGAACCCGTCCGCGACAAGTTCGGGCGCTCTTACGCGACCGGCAAGCGGAAGGACGCCACAGCGCGCGTCTGGATCAAGCCGGGCTCCGGCAAGGTCACCGTCAACGGCAAGGAGATGGCCGCCTACTTCGCGCGCCCGGTTCTGCAGATGATCCTGCGCCAGCCTTTTCAGGTCGCGGGCGTCGAGAACCAGTTCGACGTGATGGCGACCGTCTCCGGCGGCGGTCTCTCGGGCCAGGCCGGTGCCGTCAAGCACGGCATCTCCAAGGCGCTCCAGCTCTACGACCCGGGCCTGCGCTCGCCGCTCAAGGCCGCGGGCTTTCTCACCCGAGACAGCCGCGTCGTCGAGCGGAAGAAATATGGCCGGGCCAAGGCGCGCAAGAGCTTCCAGTTCTCCAAGCGCTGATCCTTGCCTTCATCTGGCGTCTCGAGGGCCGCGCCGCCATGGCGCGGCCTTTTCTTTCATTGCTTCCGAAAACCCCGGCGCGAGGCCGGACTGCCCCTCGGGTGTCGGTCGCGCGCCCACACCCGGCGGATGACATCGGGGGAGTGGCGCTGATCCGGGGTTAACCGCATCTTCACCACGAGGGCCTTTCCTGCCGGGAAAGGAGCCCGCCGATGCCGATCCTGCGCGCCAGTGAGAAACTGATCTACTTCGCTCATGTGCCGAAATGCGGCGGCACGTCGGTCGAGCGCTATCTGCGCGACCGTTTCGGCGCCCTTGCCTTCGTCGACGACGCGTGGTGGTCGCGTGGCCGTGGGCGCTGGGGGGCAAGCTCTCCGCAGCACGTCACCGCCGAGGCGCTCGCCACGCTGTTTCCCGAGGGTTTCTTCGATGCCGCCTTCGCCATCGTCCGGCATCCCGCGACACGCTTCGTGAGCGCCTTCGTAAATGCACGCAATGACGGCCGGATTTCCCGGATGAGCACGCTCGACGGTGTTCTTTCCCGTCTCGAACGCCGGGGGGTCGGGCGCCCCGGCCTTGCCGACAACCACTTCCTGCCGATGGCGCGGTTCGTCCCAGCTGGCGCCGAGGTGCTGCGTCTGGAAGACGGGCTCGACCGCGTCGCCGGCCTGCTCGACCGGGTGACCGGCACGCGCTCGGCCGGTCGCGTTTCCCATGCCAACGCCTCGCGCGGGCCGCAGGGCTCTCCCGGGACGTCGCTTCGTCATCGCGTGAAACGCGCGATCCAGCCGCCGGTGCCGCCGCTCGACCCGGCGCGGCTCGCACGGATCCGCGCGCTCTACCACGAGGATTATCCGGCGTTCGGCTACCCCGAAGCGCCGGACGATCTGTCGATCGCGACCCCGCTCTCCGGGCTCCGCCGGGCGGCGTGACGGCCCGCCGAAGACCCTTGTGATTTTCCTCGAATCTGCGTTCTCTCTTTTCGCACGAACGGGGGAACACGCCGATTTCCAAGGTCTTCGACAGGGAGAGCCGACAGGGCCTGCTGCTGGTCGGCCCGCCGCTCGTCTACGCGCTTCTCCTCCTCGCCGCGCCGCTGCTCGCGATCTTCATCTTCAGCTTCTGGACGCAGGATTACCTGACGCTCGACCGGACGCCGACGCTCGAGAATTATCGCCAGTGGGTCGAGGACCCGCTCTACCAGCGGCTGATGACGCGCTCCGTCATCATCTCGGGCAGCGTGACCCTCGCGACCGTGCTCCTCGCCTTCCCCATCGCCTATTTCGTGAGCTTTCACGTCGCCGCCGACCGCAAGGCGCTATGGATCTTCCTCATCACGATCCCGTTCTGGACCTCCTACCTGATCCGCGTCTTCCTCTGGAAGGTCATCCTCGGCTACAACGGCGTGCTGAATTCGTCGCTCATCGGCATCGGCCTCATCGACGAGCCGCTGACGGTCATCCTCTACAACGCGAACGCCGTGGTGATCACGCTCGCCCACGCTTACGCGCCCTTCGCGATCCTGCCGATCTTCGTGGCGCTCGAGAAGATCGACCGGTCGCTGCTCGAGGCGTCGCAGGACCTTGGCGAAGGCCGGGTGCGGACGTTCCTTCGCGTGACCCTGCCGCTTTCGATGCCGGGTGTCGTCGCGGCGGTACTGATCGTCTTCATTCCAACGGTCGGTGACTACGTCACGCCGCAGCTCGTGGGAGGCCCCAACGGGCTGATGATCGCGAACTGGATCCAGACCCTCTTTCTCGGCCAGAACGACGCGCCGATGGGCGCGGCGACGGCGGTGGGCGCCATGGCGATCGTCGGCGCGGTCTCGCTCGTCTTCCTGCTGCTGACCCGCCGCTGGCTGAGGACCAACCGGTGAGCGGCGGCTGGCTGAGGATCTACGCGATCGCCTATCTGGTGTTTCTCTACGCGCCGATCTTCCTTCTCCCGGTCTTCGCCTTCAACGACTCCACGATCATCGCCTTCCCGCTCGACGGGTTCACGACCAGGTGGTTCAGCGACCTGACGACCGTCGGCGCGCTGCACGACGCGGTCTGGAATTCGCTCGTCATCGCGGTGACCTCGGCCGTTCTCGCGACGACGCTCGGCATCTGCGCGGCCCGGGCCTCGACACGCTACCGCTTTCCTGCCAAGGCCGGCATCATGGGGTTGATCATGCTGCCGCTCGTCTTACCGGAGATCATCGTGGCGGTGTCGCTCCTCGTCGTTATCGTGCAGGTTCTGGGCCTGCCGCTCGCCCAGTGGTCGGTGATCGCGGCGCATACGCTGATCTGCACGCCGTTCTGCATCGCGATCCTGAACGCGTCGTTCTCGAACCTCGACGCGTCGCTCGAGGAGGCGGCCATCGATCTGGGCGAGACGCGGTGGTCCACCTTCCGACTGATCACGTTCCCCCTCGTGATGCCGGGGATCATCTCGTCGCTGCTGATCTCCTTCACGATCTCGCTCGACGAATTCATCATCGCCTTCTTCCTGACCGGCGCACAGCCGACGCTGCCGGTCTATGTCTGGGGTCTCCTGAGGTTCCCGGGACAGATCCCGGTGGTCATGGCGCTCGGCACGATCCTGGTCCTGGCCTCGATCCTGTTGCTCACCATCGCCGAATACTACCGTCGCCGCGGCGTCGCGCGCGCCGGCCAGTCGGATTCCGGAGGCTTCCTGTGACCGCATCCCCCCGCCGCACGCTGATCGAAGCACGAGACGTCGTGAAGACCTACGGCGACTTCACAGCGCTCGAAGGGATAGACCTCGACATCCGCGAGGGCGAGTTCTTCTCGCTGCTCGGCCCCTCGGGCTGCGGGAAGACGACGCTTCTGCGGACGATCGCGGGGTTCGAGGACATGTCCGCGGGGACCGTCAAGATCGACGGCAAGGACATGGCGGGGGTGCCGCCGAACCGGCGGCCGACGAACATGGTGTTCCAGTCCTACGCGATCTTCCCGCACCTCAGCGTCGGCGAGAACGTGGGCTTCGGCCTGCGCCGGTCGTCGATGTCGAAAGCGGAGAAGGCGAAGGCGGTCGAGGAGGCGCTCGCCATGGTCGGGCTCAAGGGGTACGGCAACCGCTCGGCTCAGGCGCTCTCGGGCGGCCAGCGTCAGCGGGTGGCACTGGCGCGGGCGCTGATCCTCAAACCCAAGGTACTCCTGCTCGACGAGCCGCTCTCCGCGCTCGACAAGAAGCTGCGCGAGCAGATGCAGGTCGAGCTCATCAAGCTCCAGCGGACGGTCGGGATCACCTTCATCCTCGTCACGCACGATCAGGAGGAGGCCCTTGTCATGTCCGACCGCATCGCGGTGATGTTCGACGGGCGGATCGCGCAGATGGACGACCCCGAAACGCTCTACAAGCACCCAAAGACCCGCGACGTGGCAGAGTTCATCGGGGTGATGAACTTCCTGCCCGCGACCGTCACGGCGACCGACGGCCGGATCGGCGTCGACGTGGCGGGACTGGGCGCGGCGAGCCTCGATCCCGGCCAGTGCGCGGGCACGATCAGCGCGGGCGACTGCTCCGTCGGCGTGCGCCCCGAGACGATGTCGATCCTCTTCCCGGACGACACGCCGCGCGGCCGCGTGGCCGAGGGCGTGGTGGACGAGGTCGTCTACTACGGCGACATGACCTATTACGACATCCACCTCGACGGCGCCGACACGCCCCTCCGCATATCGATGCGCAACCTGATGGGCCGTCCCGTGCTCGACATCAGGACGCGGACGCGGGTGGCGTGGGACGAACGGTCTCTGGTTCTCTTTCCCTGACCGGAAACGCACTCCGCACGGCGGCCTCGGTCGCGGCGGCGAGAGCCTTGCGGTTCGCCATTTCGGCCACCCGCACCGGCGGGTGATAGACGATCTCCACCGTCCCCTGACGCGGGGCGGCCAGCACCCTGAGAAGATGCGCGCCGAAGTCCATGTCGCCCCACCAGCCATAGAACCTCGGGTCCTCGCCCTCGGGCGCCCGATAGATCACCGTCACCGGCTGAACCTGCAGGATGTCGCGCAGCCGGGGCGAGAAGAAGGCGGCGTAAAGCGTTGACTTGAAGGGAAGAACTCGCAGGCCGTCCGTCGATGTCCCTTCGGGGAAGAACAGAAGCTTGTGCCCGGCCTGCAGACGTTCCTCGAACAGCGCCTGCTGGGCGCGGGCCTCCCTGGGATCGCGGTCGATGAAGACGGTGCCCGTCGCCCGAGCGAGCCAGCCGATCCCGGGCCAGCCCGCGACCTCGGACTTCGAGACGAAGTAGACCCGCTTGCGGGCGTTCAGCGCGAAGATGTCGAGCCATGAGGAATGGTTCGCGACGACCGCCCCGCGCCCCGTCATCTGCTCGCCCCGGACGGTGTGGCGCATCCCGATGATCACGAAGGCCGCGCGGCACACGACCTGCGTGATCCACGGGGTCCATGGGCGGCGCAGGCCGAAGACCGGCGCTTCGACCAGACGCAGGAGCAGCAGGAGAGCGAGCCCGCCGAAAGTGACGAGGCCAAGCACCGCGCCCTTGAGGAGAGCCCGCGCCCACCCCGCGGGACCGATCCGCCGCACCGGCGGCGGCGCGTCCGAGTGCCACGTCGTCACGCGAGGCTCCGCTCGTAGATCGCGCGCTGGCGTTCACGGATGCGCACCGTGTCCATCACGAGGCAGACGTCCGTGGTGTTGAACACACGGTCGATCCAAGCCCCCTCGCCCACGAAGCCGCCGAGCCGGAGATACGCCTTGATGAGCGCCGGCGTCTGTCGCATCGCGCGCGGCCGGTCGATCCGCTCCGGCGGCAGGAGGTCCATGCGCTGAAAGGCGTTCTCCCGCGCCCGCACCCGCAGATCCGGCGGCGCGAGATGCGCGTGGTGCAGAAGCGACAACGGCTGCGCCAGTCGTTCGGGGTCGGTTCCGTGGAAGCTCGCCACGCCGAACAGAATCTCGATGCCCTGCTTGCGGACGTAGGCCGCGAGCCCGTTCCAGAGCCTCAGCATCGCCGTCCCGCCGCGGTAGTCCGCATGGACGCAGGACCGTCCGAGCTCGAGCAGCGACCTACCGCTTCGCCGCAGAACCGTCAGGTCATATTCGTCGTCCGAATAGAACCGTCCGGCTGGCTCGGCCTGATCCCGCCGCATCAGCCTGTAGGCGCCGACGACATGGTCGAGCGTCGCGCTGTCCCGCCTTTCGTCGATCAGCACCAGATGGTCGAAGAAGGGATCGAAGCGGTCGCGCTCGAACCGGCCCCCGTGGTCGACGAGCGGTCCGTCCCCGCCAAGCTCGGCCACGAACACCTCGTAGCGGAGCCGCTGCGCGCCGAGCAGGTCCTGCTCGGACGTCGCGAACCTGACGTGGAGATGGGGATCGTCGACGATCATGGGTGGAAAAGGCCTCGCCTCGCTGCGCGGTTTCTAGGCAAGCGCCGCGCCCATTGCAACATGACGTCGGAGCCGTTGACACACGCCTGGGTTGTGTTACGTTGGTTGCGTTCAGGATTGGGGGCAAATCAGGAACCGTCGAACACCGGGACCAGCTCGACATGCGCGGAGTCGATCACGAGCTTGCCCTCGTGTTCGAAGTTCACGGTGATCTTGCCGCCGATATTCGACTGCACCTGGCCAAGACCCCAGTCGGGCCGCTCCGGGTGCCGCACGAGCATCCCGGGTTCCAGTAGGGAGTTCAGGTTTTCCATGTCACTCTCCGTCCGGTACGAGGCCGAAGATCCCGCGCCAGACCTGAACGCGCTCATCGGCTCGCGCATCTGCCACGACCTTATCAGTCCACTTGGGGCGATCGGCAACGGAGTCGAGCTGCTGACGCTTTCGGGCTTCGACAGCTCGCCCGAGGTCGCGCTCATCGCCCAGAGCGTGGAGAGCGCCAACGCCCGGATCCGCTACTTCCGCGTCGCCTTCGGGGCCGCCGGTCGGGAACAGTCGCTCGGGGGCGCCGAGATCGCCACGATCCTCGACGCCATCTCGCAGACTGGCAAGCACCGCATCACATGGCCGTCCGACGGCGCCGTCCCGCGCCCCATCGCGAAGCTCGGCTTCCTCGTGATCCTTTGCCTCGAAAGCGCGATGCCGTGGGGCGGGCGGATCGCCGTCACCCGCACCTCCGATCGCTGGCGGATCGACGGACAGGCGGACAGGATGCGGATCGAGACCGTGCATTGGGACATCCTCGCAGACCCCGACGCCACGTCCCGCGTGACCTCGTCTGACGTGGAATTCCCGCTCGCCGCGCTCGCAGCTCAGTCCCTCGGACGCGCCCTCGTCACGGAACGCGCCGAGGGTTGGATCGCCGTCACTTTCTGACGGCGCCGTCGCCCTCCACGAGATACTTGAAGCTTGTGAGCTGCTCGGCGCCCACCGGCCCCCGCGCATGCATCTTGCCTGTCGCGATGCCGATTTCCGCACCCATGCCGCATTCGCCGCCGTCGGCGAACTGGGTCGAGGCGTTGCGCATCAGGATGGCGCTGTCGAGACGGGTGAAGAACCGCTCTGCCGCCGCGTCGTCCTCGGTGACGATGCAATCGGTATGATCCGACCCGTAGCGGCGGATATGGGCGATGGCGTCGTCCACGTTCTCAACGACTTTCGCGGCGATCCTCATGTCGAGGTATTCGCGGCCCCAATCCTCTTCCGACGCCTCCACCGTGCCCTCGATGGACTGGAGCGCCGCGTCGGCGCGGACCTCGACGCCGCGCTCGACGAGCGCCCGGATGACGCCCTGTCCGATGGTGTCCGCCACGTCCCTGTGGATCAGCAGGCACTCCGCCGCGCCGCAGATCCCCGTGCGCCGGGTCTTGGCGTTGATGACGACCTTGAGCGCCTTCTCGGGGTCGGCGTCCTTGTCGAGGTAGATGTGCACGATGCCTTCGAGATGCGCGAAGACCGGCACTCGCGCCTCGCGCTGGACGAGCCCGACGAGGCCCTTGCCGCCACGGGGCACGATCACGTCGATCACACCGGTCATCGTCAGCATCTCGCTCACCGCCGCTCGGTCGCGCGTGGGCACGCGCTGGATCGCGTTCTCCGGCAGCCCTGCGGCCTTCAGCCCGTCGACGAGACAGGCGTGGATGGCACCCGAGGAATGGAAGCTCTCCGACCCGCCGCGCAGGATCACGGCGTTTCCCGACTTTAGACACAGCGCCCCGGCATCGGCCGTGACATTAGGGCGGCTTTCATAGATCACCCCGATGACGCCGAGCGGGGTCCGCACACGGCGGATATGAAGGCCGGACGGCATGTCCCATTCGGCGATGACCTGTCCCACGGGATCGGCCTGGTCCGCGACCGCGCGAAGCCCGTCGACGATTGCCCGGATACGCGGCTCGTCCAGCATGAGCCGGTCGAGCATGGCGGCGGACAGTCCCTTGTCGCGGCCGTAGTCCATGTCCTTGGCGTTGGCCTCGGCGATCTCGGCGCGTCGCTCCCAGACCGCGTCGGCGGCGGCCTTGAGCGCCGCACGCTTCTGATCGGCCGTCGCGAAGCCAAGCTCCGCCGCGGCGTCCTTCGCACGGGCGCCCATTTCGGCCATCAGGGCGGGGATGTCGTCCATGTCCTTCATGTCTCGCTCCTTCAGAGCACCATGTCGTCGCGATGGATGAGCGCGGCCCGACCGGGATAGCCGAGAACCGCCTCGATGTCACCGGACCGCCGGCCCTTGATGCCCCGCGCCTCCTCGGAGGTGTAGCGCACGAGGCCGATGCCCAGACGGTCCGCCCCGGGCCCCACGAGCGCCACCGGATCGCCGCGCCCGAAGCTGCCCGTGACCTTCGTCACCCCCGCCGGGAGCAGGGACTTGCCGCTTCGCAGCGCATGCACCGCGCCGGCGTCGACCGTAATCTCGCCCTTGGGCTTCATGCCCGCGATCCAGCGCTTGCGCGCCGCCTGCGGATCGGTCTCGGCGAGGAACCATGTGGCCGGCGCGCCCTCGGCCAGGGCCGTGAGCGGCCGGTGGGTCGTGCCGAGCGTGATCGCCATTGCGCAGCCCGAGCCCGTCGCGGTCTTCGCCGCCATGAGTTTCGTCTTCATGCCGCCGCGCGACAGTCCGGATCCGGCGTCTCCCGCCATGGCCTCGATCCCGGGCGTGATCCGCTCGACCATGTCGAAGCGGCGGGCGCCCGGATCCTCCTTCGGATTGCCGCTGTAGAACCCGTCCACGTCGGACAGCAGAACGAGCTGGTCCGCGCCCACCGTCACCGCGATCTGCGCGGCGAGCCGGTCGTTGTCGCCGAAGCGGATCTCGTCGGTCGCCACCGTGTCGTTCTCGTTCACGATGGGCACGACGCCGAGCCCGAGGAGATGTTCCATCGTCGCGCGCGAATTGAGATAGCGCCGGCGGTTCGCGGAATCCTCGAGCGTCACGAGGACCTGTCCCGTGACGATCCCGTGTGGCGCGAGCGCCTCCTCATAGGCGCGGGCGAGCCGGATCTGGCCGACCGCCGCCGCCGCCTGACTCTGCTCCAGCGCCAGCGGTCCGGCGGGCAGACCGAGCGTTGCGCGGCCGAGCGCGATGGACCCCGATGAAACCAGGATCACGTCCGTGCCCCGCGCCTTCGCCTCGGCCACGTCCCGGGCCAGCCCGGCCAGCCAGTCCGACCTCAGCCGCCCGTCCTCGACCAGAAGCGCCGAGCCGATCTTGACGACGAGCCGCTTCGCCTGCGTCAGGGACGCCACGGATGTCTCTCCTCGGCAGCCTCCTTGTGACGGAGCCGGTCGGCATCGATCTTCGCGCGGAGTGCCCGGAGAACCTCCGTCACGCCTTCGCCGCTGACGCCCGACATCAACATGACCGGCCCCGCGACGGCTTCGAGCGCAGCCGTCCGCTCGGCCCGCTCGGCGTCGTCGAGCGCGTC
Source organism: uncultured Rhodobacterales bacterium (assembly GCA_964587905.1). Taxonomy (GTDB): domain Bacteria; phylum Pseudomonadota; class Alphaproteobacteria; order Rhodobacterales; family Rhodobacteraceae; genus DAINOF01. The sequence continues at coordinate 9,441 of CAZPOK010000074.1, forward strand.
GATCTTGTTCATCGCCGTGATCCGGGGCTTGCCCGCGAGCACGCCGCCATAGGCCTCGAGTTCGTGAATGATCGTCTGCCAGTCCGCCGCGACGCCCTCGGACGTGCCGTCGACGAGGTGCAGCAGGACCGAGCACCGCTCGACATGGCCGAGGAACTGGTCGCCCAGCCCCCTGCCCTCGTGCGCGCCCTCGATCAGTCCCGGAATGTCGGCCACGACGAACTCCACATCGTCGACGCCCACGACCCCGAGGTTCGGATGCAGCGTGGTGAACGGGTAATCGGCGATCTTCGGGCGGGCGTTGGAGGTCGCCGCGAGAAACGTGGATTTGCCCGCGTTGGGCAGCCCCAGAAGCCCCACGTCCGCGATCAGCTTGAGCCTGAGCCACAACGTGCGCTCGACGCCCTCCTGACCCGGGTTCGCGCGCCGGGGCGCCTGATTGGTCGAGGTCTTGAAATGCAGGTTGCCCCAGCCGCCGTTCCCGCCCTGGGCGAGCAGGACCCGCTGCCCCACCTCCGTCAGGTCGGCGATCACCGTTTCCTCGTCCTCGTCGAGGATCTCGGTGCCGACGGGCACCCGCAGGACGATATCGTCGCCATCCTTGCCGGTGCGCTGGCGCCCCATGCCGGGCTGGCCGTTCTTGGCGAAGAAGTGCTGCTGGTAGCGGAAGTCGATCAGCGTGTTGAGCCCCTCCACCGCTTCGGCCCAGACGTCGCCGCCCCGGCCGCCGTCGCCACCGTCGGGCCCGCCGAACTCGACGAACTTCTCCCGCCGGAAACTCACGCAGCCCCCGCCGCCGCTGCCGGAGCGGATATGGACCTTGGCGTAGTCGAGAAACTTCATGGGACTTCCCTTCAGCGCCCTGCGGTAGCCGAACGGGAGACGCCGCTCAAGTCCTCTCGCCGCGCCTGCCAGTCCGGGCGCGTCAGCCTGTAGTCCTGGCTTTCGATCTGCTGGGCCAGCGCGCGGGCGGCGACGAGCCGGGTTCCGGCCCGGCGGAAGCCCAGTTTCTCAAGAACCCGGCGCGACCTGTCGTTGCCGGGATAGTGGCCGGCCACCAGATCGCCCGCGGCCCGGTCCGCGAAGTGCGCGTCGATCGCCGGGATCGCCGCTTCGGTGGCATAGCCCTTGCCCCAGACCTCCCGGCGGAGCCAGTAGCCAAGCTCGTTGTCGACCGAAATACCACCGACAAGTCCCGAGGCGTCGTGGATGAACCAGACCCGCCCGGCCTTGTCCGCATTGCCCGCGACAAAGGATTCCGCGTCGGCCGCACGGTAGGGATACGGCACCCGCCCGAGCCAGCGCGCGACGTCGTAGTTCCCGATGGCCGGCACGATGGCGTCGATGTCCTCTGCGGAGACCGGCTTGAGAACGAGGCGCGGCGTCTCGATGACGTGGAACCGGGACGCCCGCACCGCCTCAGGCCATTTTTCGGATGTAGGTCCAGGTCGCCACCTTGGCGTTCCGCGCGATCGAGAACGCCTCGGCATCGCCGATATATTCGAAACCGGCGTTCGTGAGCACGCGCGCGGATGCGGGATTGTCCTGGAACACTTCCGCGAAAAGCGTCTTCGAGCCATGCGGGTTGGCGTCGACCATGGCCTGCACGGCCTCGGACGCAATGCCGGTGTTCCACAGGACCGGGGCGACCCAGTAGCCGATCTCGGACTGCCCGCGATCCATCCGCTCAAGACCGATGAGGCCCAGCACCTCGGACAGGCCGTGCCCGGCGCCGTCCATCACCCAGATGTCCTCTGCCCGGTCGGATGCAAGACCGCGGGCCACGAACGCCTCGGTCGCGCCGGGAGGAAGCGGATGCGGGATCGAGCGCGTGCCGCGCGCCACGCGCTCGTCGCTGGCGTACATCTCGATGAGGCCCGCGTCCGACTTCCGGAGCGGACGCAAGATGAACCTTTCCGCCTCGATGACGGACGGCACGTCGATCTGGTCCAAAATCATACCCTCTCTCCTCCCAAGAGACTGGAACCCCTGAACGAACAAGGGGACCGGCCCTGCTGCCGATCCCCCTATCTCAACGATATGCGAGTCTCGGCTTACTCGGCGGCCTCCGCGGATGGAAGGACCGAAATGAAGGTTCGCCCCTTGAGGCCCTTGTGGAAAGTCACGGATCCTTCACAGGTCGCAAAGATCGTGTGATCCTTGCCCATGCCGACGCCGTTGCCCGGCCACCACTTGGTGCCGCGCTGGCGCACGATGATGTTGCCCGGAATGGCCTGCTGACCGCCGAAAAGCTTGACGCCGAGGCGGCGTCCGGCGCTGTCGCGACCGTTGCGGGACGACCCGCCTGCTTTCTTGTGTGCCATCTGTCGTTACTCCTTCTCTGCGGCGAGCGTCTTGGCCTGCTCGACCCAGCCTTCGCGCTCGATCCGGCCCTTGAAGCTCAGCTTCTCGTCGAACTCGGCGATGTCGGCCTCGGTCCACGACGCGATCTGGGCGAAGGACGTGACGCCCGCCTCGTGCAGCTTCTTCTCGAGCGCGGGGCCCACGCCGGACAGCTGCTTGAGGTCGTCGGCGCCGGACGCGGCGGCCTTCGCCGCTGGCTTGGCTTCGGACGTCGCGGCCGGTTTCTCCGGTTTCGGCGCTGCCTTGGCCACGGGTTTCGCGGCCGTCTCTTCCGTGGCGGGCATCGAGCCCGATCCGACCGCGGCCTTCATGCCGGTCGCGTCGCCGCCGCTCTCGAGGATCTGGGTGATCTGGACGAGCGTGAGGTGCTGGCGATGCCCCTTCTTGCGCTGCGAGCCGTGCTTGCGGCGGCGCTTCACGAAGTGGATGACCTTGTCGCCCTTGACCTGGTCGATGACGGTGGCCTGAACGGCGGCGCCCGAAACGAAGGGCGTTCCCACGGTGCCGCCGACCATCAGGATGTCGTTGAACTGGACGGTGTCCCCGGCGTCGGCCGCGAGCTTCTCCACGCGGAGCGTGTCGCCCGACTTGACCCGGTACTGCTTGCCGCCGGTCTTGAGGACCGCAAACATCGGCATCTTCCTTTTCTCTCCGCGCCCTGTGGCCCCCTTGCGGGCGTTCCGGCTTGCGCCGCCTCGGACTGCGCGCTCTGCTGAGCAGTGGTGTCATTCATGAAGGCGGACCGAGGCCCGCCAGGAAGCCGGGCTTATCGGTCACGCCCGGCGCGAAGTCAAGCCTCGAATGGGCCCCTCCGGCTCAGATATCCTGCCCGGCCATGAACCCCGCAGCGCCGTAGCCGAGACGCCGGGAGATCGACACGAACAGCTCGTCGAACGCCGCGAAGAGCGCCCGGTTCAGCGCCCGGCCCTCCTCGGTCCCCGAGATCGCGACGTAGGCCTCGATGTCTTCGTCGGGCAATGGATCGTAGGCGAGAGCGAGGTAGGAATAGACCCAGTCTTCGGTATCGGCGCGGATTTCGGCCTCCTGCGCCCACACGTCCGACAGGATGTCCGACTCGGTCAGCCCGTCCCCGAAGGCGTCGCCTTCCATCAGGCCGACGTAGAAGGCGTAGTTCGAGTTCATCGCGCCCATGACGTTGGAGTCGACGAGATCGTTGACGTCGACGAAGTCCTCCAGAAGAGCGAACCTTTCGGGATCGTCCTCGCGCAATTCCGCCGCGGCGACTTCGGCCGCGTCCTCGACGTCGGGATCGAGCAGCGCGCGCCGCGCGCTGATCTCGAGGTTGACGATCCTCTTGCCACGCGCGCTCTCGAAGAAGTCCAGAAGCGGGTCGGCCTCGACGCCCTCGAGATCGGCGGCGAGGCGGGACCGCATCGTCTCGTTCATCGCCTCGGCATCGTAGATCCGCGAAACCGTGGCATCCCACCCGTCTCCGCCACGTCCCGGGAAGAGATCCCCCTCGATCGTCCCGCCGTAATCGAGGCCCTCCTCGCGCATGATCTCGATGATCTCGGGCAGCCCGAGCGCCTCGTGAAGCGCGTCCGCCTCCTCCTGGGTCAAGGCCGACGCGGGAAGCGCGGCGAGGGTGAGCGCGAAGGGGGCGAGAAATCTGAGCATCGGAGCCTCTGTCGGTTTCCAAGAGGGTAAGTCCGGCCCCGGGGAAATCCAAGGGGAGACGCCCCGGCCTGCCGCAGAAACAGGGTTGCAGGGATCGCGGCGATTGCCTAGACACCGCGGCGACGCTCCGCGGAGAGGTGCCGGAGTGGTCGAACGGGGCGGTCTCGAAAACCGTTGTGGGCG
>CAZPOK010000075.1:0-13599 GCA_964587905.1 uncultured Rhodobacterales bacterium
CCGGTGACGAGTGGACGGCGCCCCGGCGCCCGAAGGGTGCCCCGCCGGGCCGGCCGAGGGGCCGCCGGGGATGCGCGGCGGGCCTTGTTTCGCGGGACTTGTGCCCTTCGCCGCCGCGGGCTAACCGGGGCCATGGCGAAGCTCTATTTCCACTACTCCACGATGAACGCGGGCAAGTCGACGCTGCTCTTGCAGGCGAGCTACAACTACCGCGAACGGGGGATGAACACCTACCTTCTCACCTACGCCTTCGACACCCGCGCGGGCGAGGCCGTGATCGGCTCCCGCATCGGCATCTCCGCGCCTGCCGACACCTTCAGGGAGGGCGAGGATCTTTTTGAAAAGATAAAGGAAAGGATGTCGGAGGACGAGATCGCCTGCGTCTTCCTCGACGAGGCGCAGTTTCTTCAAGAGCCTCAGGTCTGGCAACTCGCCCGCGTCGTCGACGACCTCCACGTCCCGGTCATGTGCTACGGCCTGCGCGTCGATTTCCGGGGACAGCTGTTTCCCGGCTCCGCCGCCCTGCTGGCGCTGGCCGACGAAATGCGCGAGGCGCGGACGATCTGCTTCTGCGGCAAGAAGGCGACCATGGTCGTCCGCAAGGACGAACGGGGCACCGTATTGACGTCGGGAGAGCAGATCGCCATCGGCGGCAACGAACGCTACGTGCCCCTCTGCCGGAGACACTGGCGCGAGGCGGTGGGCGACAGGTGACCTCGCCCCGCCTCCAGATCGCCTCCCTCTTCCTCAGCTACGGCATGGCAGGGATCTTCTGGGGCGCCTTCGCCGCCTCGACCCCCGCCGTGCAGCTCCGCTCGGGTCTGGAGACCGGCGGTTTCGGGCTCGCCCTTGGTGCTATGACGCTGACCGCCTTCCCCGTGATGCAGGTCTTCGGCCGCGTGATCTCCCGCATCACGCCCGTCGCGATCCCTCTGGCCATGGCGGCCTTCACCGTCGGCTGTCTCACCCTGGCCGCCGCGCCGTCGCTCCCCGTCCTGCTGATCGCGCTCGGCATTCTTGGCGGTGCCTCGGGGGCGCTCGACATCGCGCTCAACATGCGCACAGCGCGGATCGAGGAGGACACCGGCGCGCGGCTCTTCAACCGCGTCCATGCCGTGTTCCCGCTCGCCATGCTGGTGGCCAGCGCCGCGACGGGATGGCTCCGCGCCGGCGGGGCGACGCTCGGAGCGATCTTTCCGGTGGTCGCCCTGGGCTTCCTGCTGGTCGCGGCCGGGGAATACCGCGCCGGAGCGCATCAGGACCGTGCCGACGCCTCGGCCCCGAAGGGCAGGCTCCCGCTTGCCGGCGCCACGCTGCTCCTGGGTCTCGTCGCGGCGCTCGGCGCGTTCCAGGAGGCCGCACCGCAGAACTGGGCGGCGATCTTCGTCGAAACGGTGCGCGGGGCGGGACCGGCCGTCGCGGGCCTCGCGCCGGCCGCCTTCACGCTGGGCCTCAGCCTCGGGCGCCTCGCCGCGCACGAGGTGGAGCACAAGCTCACGCCGATGGCCACGGTCCGCCTCGCCGCGCTGTTCTCGATTCCGACCTTCGCGGCCCTGGCGCTTCCGCTTCCGTCCCTTGGCATCCTCGCGCTCTACCTCGTCGCGGGGATCGGCGTCGGCCCGATCGAACCCGCGGTCTTCCGCGCCGTCGCGCGCCGGAGCCACGACGCGAACCGCGGCCGGATGCTCGCCAGCGTCACATCGGTCGCCTATCTCGGCTATCTGCTGAGCCCGCCGGTCCTCGGCGTGATCGCCGAGCGCTTCGGCTGGGGCGCGCTCTGGGGCTTCGCCGGGCTCTGCGCGCTGACGGTCGTCGGTCTGACCTTCGCGATCCGCAAGGTCTAGACCGGGTTCGGCGCGGGCCTTCCGTCGAAGACGGCGATCAGGTTCTCGACCGCCATCAGCCCCATTGCCTCGCGCACCTCCAGCGCCGCCGTCCCGAGATGCGGCAGCAGCGTCACGTTCTCCATGCGTTTCAGCGCATCCGGCACCTTCGGCTCGAACTCGTAGACGTCGAGACCCGCACCGGCGATCGTCCCCTCGCCCAGCGCGCGGATAAGCCCCGCCTCGTCCACCACGTCACCCCGCGAGATGTTGACGAGAACGCCCGTGGGCTTCATCGCCTCGAGCGCCCCGGCGTCGATGAGATGCTTCGTCTCCGACGTCGCGGGCACGGCGAGCACGACGATGTCCGCCGCCGCCATCACCTCGGCCAATGTGTCCATCTGAACGGCCTCGACGCCCGGATCGTCCACTTTCGAGCGGTTGTGGAAGACGATCTTCATCCCGAAGCCGCCCTGCGCCCGGCGGGCGATCGCCTTGCCGATCCGGCCCATGCCGACGACGCCCAGCGTCTTGCCGGTGACATGCATCCCCAGAAGCTGCGTCGGGTGCCAGCCCTCCCACTTGTCCGCCCGCACGAGTCGTTCGCCCTCGCCCGCGCGGCGGCAGGTCATCAGGATCAGCGTCATCGCGATGTCGGCGGTCGCGTCGGTCACCGCGCCGGGCGTGTTCGTCACCTCGATCCCCACGGCCCGCGCCGCCGGCACGTCGATGTGGTTGTAGCCCACCCCGAAGTTCGCGAGGATCCTTGTTCTCGGCGGCTCGTCGAACGCGCCCTCGCGGAACCCGTCGCCGAGCGTCGGCAGGATCGCATCATAGACCCAGAGCGCCGCCCGCGCCTCGCCGACCGTCATCGGCTTGGTCTCAGTGCGCACCTCGACGTCGAACCTCTCCCGCGCGGCGTCGAGCACCGTCTCGGGCAGGTTCCGGGTGATGAGAAGCTTTGGCATTCAGTGCATCCTTTCGCCGGGGGCGACGTCCTTGTCCGGCCGGGCGAGCACGATGGCCCCCTCGGCATCCGAAAACCCGAGCACCAGAACCTCGGACCGGAACGGCCCGATCTGGCGCGGCGGAAAGTTCACAACCGCCATGACGAACCGGCCGAGCAGCTCTTCCGGCGTGTAGTGAACGGTGATCTGGGCCGATGATTTCCTCTCTCCGATCTCCGGCCCGAAATCGATCCAGAGCTTGAGCGCGGGCTTGTGCGCCTCGGGAAACGGCTCGGCCCGGACGACCCGGCCGGCGCGGATGTCCACCTTGAGGAACTCGTCGTACGCAAGGCTCATGTCCCGAGGTCCCGGCTCCGCGCGGCCGCCGCAGCCACCGTCCGGCGCATGAGCTCGGTCAGACCCTCGCGCTCGTTCATCAGCACCTCGAGCCCCGCCTGCGTGGTCCCGTTCGGGCTCGTCACGTTTTTCCGCAGTTGCGCCGGGGGCTCGTCCGACGCCTCGGCCAGCGCCCCGGCCCCGGCGACCGTCGCCTTGGCGAGCCGCATGGCGAGCTCGGGCGGGAGTCCCTCGGCCGCGCCCGCCGCCGCCAGCGCCTCGATCATGTGGAAGACATAGGCCGGACCGGACCCGGAGACCCCCGTGACCGCGTCCATCTCCGCTTCGTCGTCGAGCCGCACCGTCTGCCCGATCGCCGCAAGCAGCGCCTCGGCCAGTTCCATCTGAAGCTCGGTCGACGCCGCGTTGCCGATCAGCGCCGTGATGCCGCGCCCGATGGCGGCCGGCGTATTGGGCATCGCCCGGATCACCGGCGTGCCCCCGCCCAACACATCCTCGTAGAACCGGATCGGCGTCCCGGCCGCGACCGACAGAAACAGCGTGCCCCCGCCGCCCATCGGCTTCAGCGTCGGCAGCGCCGCCTCCATCATCTGCGGCTTCACCGCGATCAGCGCGATGGCGGGGTTCTCCGGCGGATGCACGTTGAGATGCAGTCCGTCCACGCCACGCAGCCAGTCGGACGGATGCGGGTCGGTCACCCAGACCGACGTCGCCGGCAACCCTTCGGCCAGCCAGCCCTCCAGCATCGCCGAACCCATCTTCCCGCATCCCAGAAGCACGAGCCCCTGTTCGGCCACCTCGTCAAACATCCGTCCCTCCCGTTTCCGCCAGAGCGTCCAGCACCTCGGCCGCCGCCGCGCCCGGCGTCCGCTCGCCTGCCTCGACCGCCCGGCCCAGCGTCTCCATCCGCGCCTTCAGATTGGTGTCCGCGACCAGCCGGGCGAGCAGCCCGTTGCGCACGTCCTCCTCGAACCAGCGCCGCCCCTGCGCCGCGCGCCGTGCGTCCCAGTGGCCGTTGTCCCGCCGCCACCCGGCCAGCATGCCCATCTCGGACCAGGCCGCCGCCAGCCCCGTCCCCTCGACCGCCGACACCAGCATCGCCTTGGGAAACCCCTCCGGGTCTTCCGGCCGCTTGCGCAGCAGCCGCAGCGCCCCGGCATAGTCTGCCGCCGTTCGCGTCGCCGCCGCCTTGAGATCGCCATCGGCCTTGTTGACGAGGATGATGTCGGCGATCTCCATGATCCCGCGCTTGACGCCCTGCAACTCGTCCCCGCCGCCCGGGGCCATCAGGAGCACGAAGAGATCCGACATCTCGGCCGCCATCGTCTCGGATTGGCCCACGCCCACCGTCTCGATCAGCACCACGTCGAAGCCCGCCGCCTCGCAGAGCGCCACCGCCTCGCGCGTGCGCCGCGCCACGCCGCCCAGCGCCGTCTGGCTCGGCGAGGGCCGGATGAAGGCGTCCGTCTCGCGCGCCAACCGCTCCATCCGCGTCTTGTCGCCCAGAACCGACCCGCCCGACCGGGTCGAGGACGGGTCGATCGCGAGGACGGCAACCTTCAGCCCCTGCCCGATCAGCATCATGCCGAAGGCTTCGATGAAGGTCGACTTGCCCACCCCCGGCGTGCCCGAAAGCCCGATCCGCATGGCCTGCCGACCCGACCCGGCGAGCGCGTCGAGAAGCGCCGTCGCCTCCGTCCGGTGGTCCGCCCGGTTCGATTCGATGAGCGTGATCGCTCGCGCGAGCGCCCGCCGGTCGCGCGCGAGGATGCGGTCCCTAAGATCCTGGCTCTCGGTCATTGTGCCCCGGCGGTTCGCCGCTGACGCAACTGTCATCGCGGCGGCTATTGCTTATCGCTGTCTTGCCCGCTCGCTACCTTATATGTCCAGAGTAACCGCAGGCAAAAGGGCAGGCCTCCGCGATGTTCCGCTTCCTCCTCGCCGCCGTGCTGGCGGCCGGCGCCAGTATCTCCGCGGCGCAGACAACACAGACCGCGACCTTCGACGTCTACATCGGCGGCTTCCGCGCCGGCATTCTCGCGATGTCGGCGATCGAGACCGATCGCCAGTATTCGGTCGCGGGCAAGCTCCAGAGCAGCGGCCTCCTGCGGATGATCCGCGAAGTCGGCTATGACGCCCGCTCGACGGGCCGGATCACGCCGCAGGGCTTCGTGCCGACCCGCTACCAGGAGACGGCGAACACCGGCGAGAGGATCTCCCGCGCGGTTATGGATTACGTCAACGGGGTACCGCAGCTCAAATCCTACGACCCGCCGCAGGAGCGCCGCCCGCGCGACCTCGATCCCGCGACGCAGGCGGGCACGCTCGATCCGATGACGTCGATCTATTCCCTCCTGCGCGACGTGCCGCGCGACGAGGTCTGCACGCTCAACGTCTTCATGTTCGACGGCCGGCGGCGCAGCCAGGTGGTCACCGGCAATCCCGAGCCCGACGGACAGGACACCGACTGCGCGGGCGAATACCGCCGCATAGCCGGCTTCAAGGACAGCCAGATGAAGGATCGCACCACCTTCCCCTTCACGCTGACCTACTCGCCCGCGGCGGACGGCACCTTCCGCGTCACGCGCATCGTTCTCCAGACGCTCTATGGCAAGGCGGTCCTCAATCGGCGATAAGCGCCGCGTGACCCTAGGCCTGCCCATCGACGACGCGCTTCCCGCGCTGGTTTCCGCCTTGCGGGACCGAGGGCAAGCCGTCCTGCAGGCTCCGCCCGGTGCGGGCAAGACGACGCGCGTTCCCCTCGCGATCCTCGACGCCGGCCTGACGGAGGGCCGGATCGTCATGCTCGAGCCCCGCCGCCTCGCCGCCCGCGCCGCCGCCGAGCGCATGGCCGAGACGCTGGGCGAAAGGCCGGGGCAGACCGTCGGCTATCGCATGCGGGGCGAAAGCCGCACCGGCCCCGGCACCCGCGTCGAGGTCGTGACGGAAGGCATTCTCACGCGCATGATCCAGTCCGATCCGTCGCTCGACGGCGTCGGCGCCGTGATCTTCGACGAGTTCCACGAGCGCTCCCTCAACGCCGATCTGGGCCTTGCCCTGTCGCTCGAAATCCGCTCGGCGCTCCGCGACGACCTGATCCTCCTCGCGATGTCCGCGACGCTCGACGCCGATCCGGTGGCGCGGCTCATGGGCGACGCCCCTGTCGTCACCTCCGAGGGCCGCGCCTTCCCGGTCGAAACCCGCTGGCGCGACCGGTCACTGCCGAAAGACCGCACCCGCGACGCCGCCATCGCCGCCGACATCGCCTCCGCCGTCGCGGAAACGGCCGGCGGCACCCTCGTCTTCCTGCCTGGCGAAGGCGAGATCCGCCGTGTGGAAGCCGCGCTTTCGGGCCGCCTGCCGCCGGATGTCCGCATCCGTCCCCTCTTCGGCGCCATGGATTTCGCGGCCCAGCGCGCCGCGATCCGGCCAGAGCGGGACGGCCGCAAGCTCGTCCTGTCGACCTCCATTGCCGAGACCTCCCTGACGATCGAGGACATATGCGTCGTGATAGACGCGGGCCTCGCCCGCCGCGCCCGGTTCGATCCCGGCTCCGGCATGTCGCGCCTCGTCACCGAGCGCGTCACCCGCGCCGAGGCCGACCAGCGCCGGGGCCGCGCAGGACGGATCGCGGAAGGCACCTGCTACCGGCTCTGGACAAAGGGTGAGGAAGGGGCGCTAAGTGCCTACCCTCCGGCGGAAATCGAGGCTGCCGATCTCACGTCTCTCGTGCTGGAGCTCGCCGTCTGGGGCGTGCGCGATCCCACCGATCTGCCGTTTCTCACCGCCCCCAACCCCGGCGCCTTCGCCGAGGGCCGCGCGCTTCTCACCGATCTCGGCGCGCTCGACGACAGGGGCGCGGTCACCCCCCACGGACGGCGCCTCGCCGCGATGCCGCTCCACCCCCGCCTTGCCCACATGCTCGCGCTCGCCGGGCGTGACGCCGCGCCTCTCGCCGCGCTGCTGTCCGACCGCGATCCGCTGCCCCGCAGCGCACCGGCCGACCTGACGCTCCGCCTCGACGCCATTGCTGACCCGAAGCGCTTCGAGCGCGAGCGCGGCCTCGCCCCGGCCCGCGGGGCTCTCGAGCGCATCCGGGCCGAGACCCGGCGCCTGGCCCGTCTCGCCGCCGAAGCGGACGGCCTTGCGCCCGCGCAGATGGCGGCCCTCGCCTATCCGGACCGGGTGGGCCTCCGCAGACCCGGCGACGTGCCGCGCTGGCTCCTGTCGGGCGGCAAGGGCGTGACGCTCGACGCTGCCGATCCGCTGGGCCAGACCCGCCTCATCGTCGTGACCGACACCGACGGCCACCCGACGGACGCCAGGATCCGGCAGGCTGTCGCGATCACGGAAGCCGAGTTGCGCGCCGTCCTGGGCTGCCGCCTCCGCTGGATCGACGTCTGCGAGTGGTCGCGCCGCGAGCGCCGCGTCGTCGCGCGGCAGCAGGAGCGCCTCGGCGCCATCGCTCTCGAAGACCGCATCTGGACCGATGCCCCGGACGACGCAGTCGCCCGCGCCATGCTTGAAGGCGTCCGCGATCTCGGGATCGCGCTTTCGCCAGCCGCCGAGCGGCTCCGCACGCGGTCCGAGATGCTCCGCGCCGCCGGTCACGACCTGCCCGACCTGTCCGACGCGGGACTCGTGGCGGCGGCCGAGGACTGGCTCCTGCCGCACCTCGGAGGCGTGCGGACGGCGGAGGACTGGAAACGGCTCGACCTGCTGGAACCGCTTCGGCTCCACCTCGGCTGGGAGACCCTGCAGCTCATCGACCGCCTTGCGCCGGGCCATTTCGAGACGCCGCTCGGCCGCCGTGTACCGGTGTCCTACTATCACGGCGCGCCCGAGATCGAAGTGCGGCTTCAGGAGATGTTCGGCGTCATCGAACACCCGATGGCGGCAGGGCAGCCGGTCCGGGTCACACTCCTGTCGCCCGCCGGGCGGCCGGTGCAGACGACGACCGATCTGCCCGGCTTCTGGCGGACGTCCTATGTCGATGTCCGCAAGGACATGCGGGGGCGGTATCCCAAGCACCCCTGGCCCGAGGATCCCACGGCGGCCGAGCCCACGCTGCGCGCGAAGCGGCGGACCTGAGAATCCGAGCGCTGCGTGCAGCGGATTTCACGCAAGCGACGCGATCAGCTCCGGTGCCACGGCCCGTGCGGCGCGTCCCGGCCGTCGACCCGTTCGAAGCCGTGCGCGCCGAAGTAGTCGCGCTGCGCCTGGACAAGATCGGCGGTGCCGCGGGCCTGCCGCATCGCGTCGAACCACGACACCGCCGCGGCCATCGCGGGCACCGGCAAGCCTCCGCCCATAGCCGCTCCGGTGACGCGGCGGAGCGCTGGCATGCACTCGTGCAGGCGCTCCACGAAACAGGGCGCGAAGGCAAGCTGACCGTCGGGCGGCCCGTCCCGCACCGACTTGGCGATGTCGTCGAGAAGCCCCGAGCGGATGATGCAGCCCGCCCGCCAGATCTCGGCGGTGCGGGCGAGATCGAGATCCCATCCGAAATGCTCGGACGCCTCGGCCATCAGCGCGAAGCCCTGTCCGTAGGCGATGATGCGCGCGGCGATCAGCGCCTCCTCGAGTTCACCGTCGAGCACCGGTCGGCAGCGCAGATCGCCGTCTCGGAAAAGCTGTGCGCCCCGTGCGCGGACGTCCTTCCGCGCGGACCACGACCGCGCGGCGACCGCCGCCTCGATCACTGTGGCCGACTGGCCGAGCTTCAGCGCCTCGATCAGCGTCCAGCGGCCCGTACCCTTCTGCCCGGCCCTGTCGAGAATGGCCTCGACCATCGGTCCGCCGGCCAGCGGATCGGTCGCCGCGAGCACCTCGGCCGTGATCTCGACGAGGTAGGACTGGAGCGGCCCGCCATTCCACTCCCGGAACAGCGCGGCGGCCGAGGCCGGGCTGCGCCCCTGCCCGTCGCGGAGGATGCCCCAGACCTCGGCGATGAGCTGCATGTCGCCGTATTCGATGCCGTTGTGCGCCGTCTTGACGAAATGCCCCGCCCCGTCGGGTCCGAGGAGAGCGGCGCAGGGAGTGTCCTTGTAGCGCGCCGCGATCGCCTCGACGATGTCGCGGATCGGGGCGTAGCTTTCCTCCGGCCCGCCCACCATGATCGAGGGCCCGTGCCGCGCCCCCGCCTCGCCGCCCGAGACGCCCATGCCGATGAACCGGATGCCGTCGTCGCGCAGCGCCGCCTCCCGGCGGCGGGTGTCGTTGAAGTCGGCGTTGCCGGCGTCGACGATCAGGTCGCCCGCGTCGAGATGCGGCAGGAGACCGTCGATCACCGCGTCCACCGCATCCCCCGCCTTCACCATCACGATGACCGCGCGGGGCGTCTCCAGCGCCGCGGCGAGATCGGCGAGGCTCTCCGCGGGTGTCACCCGGTCCGCAAGCTCGCCCGCGCCGGCCATGAACGCCTCGGTGGCTGGGCCGGAGCGATTGTGCACGGCGACCGGAAAGCCCTTTTCGGCGATGTTGAGCGCGAGCGCCGCGCCCATCGTGCCGAGTCCCGTCAGTCCGATCCGCGCCATGCCGTCCTCCCGCCGTTCACATCGAACCTAGGGACGCGCCGGGGCGATGCAAGCGCCGCGCCCGGCCGCACCTGTCCGCCTAGGCCCCGAGACACCAGCGCAGGATCGCCTTCTGCGCGTGCAGCCGGTTTTCCGCCTCGTCGAAGATCACCGAATGCGGCCCGTCCATCACCGCGCTCGTCGCCTCGTCGTCCCGGTGCGCGGGCAGGCAGTGCATGAAAAGCGCGTCGGGCTTGGCCTGCGCCATCAGCCGTTCGTTCACCTGGTAGGGGCGGAGCTGGTTGTGTCGCCGCTCGCGCGCCGACTGCGGATCATGCATCGAGACCCAGGTGTCGGTGACGACGAGATCGGCACCCGCGACCGCCGTCTCTGGGTTACGCTCGACGGTGACGGGATGGCCCTTGGACGCGGCGAAGTCGAGCCAGGCGCGCTCGGGATCGAGCGTGGGCGGCCCGGTGAAGGTGAGGTCGAAACCGAACTGTCCCGCCGCGTGTGCGAATGACGCGAAGACGTTGTTTGCGTCGCCGGACCAGACCACTTTCCGTCCGGCGATCGGCCCGCGCTTCTCCTCGTAGGTCATGACGTCGGCCATGATCTGACAGGGATGGGTGCGGTTCGTGAGCCCGTTGATCACCGGCACGTCCGAATAGTCCGCCATCTCGAGAAGCGTCGCTTCCTCGAAGGTGCGGATCATGATGAGATCGACGTAGCGCGACAGGACCCGCGCGGTGTCGGCGATGGTCTCGCCGTGGCCGAGCTGCATGTCGGCGCCCGACAGCGTGATCGTCTCGCCGCCCATCTGGCGGACGCCCACGTCGAAGGAGATCCGCGTCCGGGTCGAGGGTTTCTCGAAGATCAGAGCGACCATGCGGCCCGCGAGCGGCTGGTCGTCGTCGGGCGCGCCCTTCGGGCGGTCGTTCCGCGCCATCTTCATCGCCTGGGCCGCGTCGATCATCTGCCGGAGCGCGCCGGGGTCGGTCTTGTGGATGTCGAGGAAGTGGTTCATTTGGTTTGCTTTTCTTGATGAGACGGGAGCGAGGGGGCCGTCCGCCCCCTCGCGCTCCCCCGAGGATATTTGCGGACAGATGGAGGCGGCGGGGCGTGTCTCCGTCCTATGCGGCGGACTTGCGGACCGCTTCGGCGGCGCGTTCGAGCCGCATCACCGCCTCGGCGATCTCCTCGCGGCTGATCGTGAGCGCGGGGAGCACGCGGACGACGTTGTCGGCGGCGCCCACCGTGAGGACGTGCTCGGCATAGCCCGCCGCGACGAGATCTGTGTTCGGACCCCGGCACTTGAGGCCGAGCATCAGGCCGGACCCGCGGACCTCCTCGAAGACCACCGGGAAGGCCGCGACGAGCCCCTCGAGGCGCTGGCGCAGAAAACCCGCCTTGCCGTTGACATCGCCCAGGAACGCCGGGTCGGCGACGAGTTCCATCACGCGGCATCCCACCGCGCAGCCGAGCGGATTTCCCCCGTAGGTCGATCCATGGGTGCCCGCGGTCATGCCCGAGGCGGCCGCCTCGGTGGCAAGCACCGCGCCGATCGGAAAGCCCCCGCCGATGCCCTTGGCGACCATCATGATGTCGGGCGTCACCCCGGCCCATTCATGGGCGAAGAGCTTGCCCGTCCGGCCCACGCCACACTGCACCTCGTCGAGGACGAGCAGGATGCCCTTCTCGTCGCAAAGATCGCGCAGGCCCTTCAGGCAGTGATCCGGCAGCGGCCGGATGCCGCCCTCGCCCTGCACGGGCTCGATCAGGATCGCGGCGGTGGTGTCGGTGATCGCGGCATGCAGCGCGTCGTGATCGCCCCAGGGGACGTGCACGAAGCCCGGCAGGAGCGGCCCGAAGCCCTTGGTCATCTTCTCCGATCCCGCCGCGGCGATGGCGGCCGAGGACCGGCCGTGGAAGGAGCCCTCGAAGGTGACGATGTCGACCTTCTCGGGCCGACCGGCCTCGTACCAGTGCTTGCGGACCATCTTGACGGCGAGTTCGCAGGCTTCGGTCCCGGAATTCGTGAAGAACACCGTGTCGGCGAAGGTCGCCGCGACCAGCCGGTCGGCCAGTTCCTCCTGCTGGGGGATCCGGTAGAGGTTCGAGGTGTGCCAGAGCTTTCCGGCCTGCTCGGTCAGCGCCTTCACCAGCTCGGGGTGCGCGTGGCCGAGCACGTTCACCGCGATCCCGGCGGCGAGGTCGAGATGTCGCGTACCGTCCGCCTCGATCAGCCAGGAGCCCTCGCCCCGCTCGAACGAGAGGGGCGCGCGGGTGTAGGTGGGCAGGATCGACGGCATCATGGAAGAACCTCCGGAAGAAGACCAAGACGTGCCAGCGGCACGGGGGCAAGTCAACGATGTGAAGGAGAGTGCGCGGGTCGCGCGGGATCGGACGCTGGCTCAGCGCCGGCGTCGGCGGCGAGGGGCGACGGAGGCGATCATGGACGACGCACTACGCGGCGTCGCGCGAGAATGCCAGCGTTTTCTTCACGCCTTGAGACGATAGCCGGTGCGGAACCAGTGCCAGCAGAGCGCCAGCACCGCCGCCGTCGAGACGAGGCAGACGGCAAGCCCCAGCCAGGGCGAACTGTCCGACACCCCGATGAAGCCGTAGCGCACCCCGTCGATGAGGTAGAACACGGGATTTAGGTGGGTGATCGTCTGCATCAGCGGCGGCAGCCGCTCGATCGAATAGAAGGTGCCCGACAGGAACGACAGCGGCACGATGATGAAATTGGTGATCGCCGCCATGTGGTCGAACTTCTCCGCCGCGATCGCCGCGACGATCCCGAGCCCGCCGAGGAAGGCCGACCCCAGCGCCGCGAACACCAGCGCCCAGACCGGATGCGCGAGCCCGTGACCCAGCACGATCATCAGCACCACCGCGATGAAGACCGCCACCAGCACGCCCCGCGCCACGCCCCCCGCGATGTAGCCGATCACCAGTTCGGCCGGCGACAGGGGCGGCATCAGCGTGTCCACGATGTTGCCCTGCACCTTCGAGATCATCAGCGAGGACGAGGTGTTGGCGAAGGCGTTCTGGATCACCGTCATCATCAGGAGCCCGGGTGCGAGGAACTCGATGAACGGCACGCCCATCACGTCGCCCCGGCTCGGGCCGATCGCGAGGGTGAAGACGGCGAGAAACAGCCCCGCCGTGACCAGCGGAGCGAGCAGCGTCTGCGTCCAGACAGACGCGAACCGCATCACCTCGCGCTCGATCAGGGTTCCCAGACCGGTCCAGTTCCAGCGCCCGAAGCGGCGCGTGCCCATGTCGAATGTGTCGCTCATGTCTCTTGCCTCCCGGCCCGGCCTTGTAACTGCCGGGGCCGTGACTACAATAGGACCCTCACGGAATTCTCCAAGGCGGCCCGCCGGCGACGCGGCCGCCTTACGCCATTGAGGAAAGCCCCATGTCCTGGACTGACGAGCGCGTCGAGCTTCTGAAGAAAATGTGGTCGGAAGGCCAATCGGCGAGCCAGATCGCCAAGGAACTCGGCGGCGTCACCCGCAACGCGGTGATCGGAAAGGTGCACCGGCTGGGCCTGTCGAACCGCGCGGGCGCCGTGCCGGCCAAGCCCGAGAAGGCCGAGCCGAAGCCCGCGCCGAAGGAGGCGCAGCCGGCACCCGAGCCGCGTGCCGAAAAGCCGGCGCCGGCGCCCGCCGCACCGCCGCCCGTGCCGGCGCGCCCCAAGATCGTGCCGGCCGGCCAGCCGCTTCCGCCGCAGCCGTCGGCCAACGAGATCAGCCCCGCGGCGCTCGCCAGCGTCCGCGAGGTCGAGAAGAAGGCCAAGCGGATCACGCTCATGGAACTGACCGAACGGACCTGCAAATGGCCGATCGGCGACCCGGCGACCGAGGACTTCTGGTTCTGCGGCCTCGCCGTGCAGCCGGGCAAGCCCTACTGCGAGGCGCATGTCGGCGTGGCCTTCCAGCCGATGAG
>CAZPOK010000076.1:0-2299 GCA_964587905.1 uncultured Rhodobacterales bacterium
GGTCCGGTGTTGTCGGAGGCGAAATGCATCAGCTCAGATCCTCGATGATGTGGTCTTCCCAGTCTTCCAGCGGCACCTCGAACTCGGGCACCGTCCAGCCACGCACCGAGATGCCAGCCTCGTGCACGCTGTCGGAGCGGCCCGAGATCAGCGGGTGCCAGTCCTGCAGCGGCTTGCCTTCCCACAAGAGGCGGTAGGCGCAGGTACGCGGCATCCAGTAGGCGATGTCGGCGATGTTGCCCGGTGTCAGCACGACGCATTCCGGGACGAGGGTCTTGCGGATCGCGTAGTTCCCGCAGCGGCAGCTTTCCCCGTCGAGGAGCCGGCAGGCGACGCGGGTGAAGTCCACCTCCGCGGTGTCCACGTCCTCGAGCTTGTTGAGACAGCATTTGCCGCAGCCGTCGCACAGCGCCTCCCACTCCCGCGGGGTGAGGTTCTTCAGAGGCACGCGCTCCCAGAAGCGGTCGCGGAGGCCTTGGCGGTCGATCGGATCGGTCATCGGCGGGACCCTAGCGATCTGACCGGCGAGGGGAAGGGGGTTGTGGCGCAAGAGCGTCACGGCAGAGGCTTCGTG
Organism: uncultured Rhodobacterales bacterium; assembly: GCA_964587905.1. Classification (GTDB taxonomy): domain Bacteria; phylum Pseudomonadota; class Alphaproteobacteria; order Rhodobacterales; family Rhodobacteraceae; genus DAINOF01. The sequence continues at coordinate 575 of CAZPOK010000076.1, forward strand.
CGCCTCTTTCCATTTGACCGCGCCTCGGCCTAGTCTTTCCAATGCGCGTTTTCATTCTGACGGCACTGGTCATGGCAGCCTTCGCGGCCAACTCGCTCCTCAACCGCGCTGCGGTCGGCGGCGACCAGATCGGCGCGCTGTCTTTCGCCCTTGTCCGTACGGCTTCAGGCGCCCTCGCGCTTTGCGCCATTGTCGCAGCACGACGTCGCTTCGAATGGCCATCCGGAAACGCGCTTGCCGTTGGAGCGTTGTCCCTTTCGACTTACATGATCGGATTTTCGCTGGCCTACCGCGAACTCGATGCGGGAGCAGGCGCCTTGATCCTGTTCGGTGGCGTGCAGCTCACAATGTTCGCGGGCGCCCTCGCCGGAGGTGAGCGCCCGCAGGTCCGGCGCTGGACCGGGACGGCGCTCGCTCTTGCGGGGCTTGCATGGATGGTCTGGCCGGCGAGCGGTGCCGAAATCCAGCCTGTGCATGCGGGTCTGATGGGCCTCGCTGCCGCGGGGTGGGGAATCTACTCGCTGAATGGCCGCAGAACCGGCGATCCGCTTTCCGCGACAACGGCGAACTTCGTGCTCGGGGCGCCACTCTGCGCTATCGCCGTCCTGCTGAGTCCCCCCGGGTCTGAAGTAAACATGACGGCCTATGGAGCGGTTCTCGCGGTCATATCGGGTGCAGTGATGTCTGCGCTCGGATATGCTCTTTGGTACGTGCTCCTGCCGCAGATCGCAGCGAGCGCTGCCGCGGTCTCGCAGCTCACCGTGCCGGTCATCGCTCTCGCCGGCGGCGCGGTGCTTCTGGGCGAGATTCCAGACATCACGACCGTTGCGTCGGCAGGGCTGGTTCTCGGTGGCGTCGCGCTTGGCACGATCGGCTTGCGGGCTTCGGGCACGGCGCCCCCTCACCGCACGAGCGGCTCCAGGGGGTCGTAGCCGATCCCGCCACCGCCCCAGGCGGCGTCGGCCAGGCTGTCGGGCTTGTGGCGAAGGCCAGCCAGTTCTTCGCGCGTCACGAACCGGCGGCGGCTCACGATGCCCTCGGGGTCGGTCCAGCCCTCCGTCAGGTCTCCGGCCAGGATCTCGCAGCGGAAGTAGACATCGACCTGATGGAACCCGCTCTCGGGGTCGTGGAACTCGTTGACGAGGCAGGGCGGGCCGACGCGCACGGTGAGGCCGGTTTCCTCGTGGACTTCGCGGGCCAGGTTCTCCGGCAGAGATCGCCCCGGTTCCGCCCCGCCACCCGGCGCGCACCACAGATCGCTCTCGTCGCCGGGGTAGGCGTTGACGATCAGGAGCCGGTCGTCGCGCAGGACGATCCCGCGCACTGCGACCCGAACGCGGGCCGTCACGCGGGCCCCGTGATCCGGTTCACGTGCCCCATCTTCCGGCCTTCGCGCGCCTCTTCCTTGCCGTAGAGGTGGATCGCCGCCGCCGTCGCCGCGATCTCCGGCACCTTTAGCACGTCGTCGCCGATCAGGTTCTCCATGACGACGTTCGAATGCCGCCGCCCGTCGCCCAGCGGCCAGCCGGCGATGGCGCGGATGTGCTGCTCGAACTGGTCGGTGACGCAGCCGGTCTGCGTCCAGTGGCCCGAGTTGTGGACGCGCGGCGCGAATTCGTTGACGACGAGACCCCCCGGCGTCACGAAAAGCTCCACGCCCATCACGCCCACGTAGTCGAGCGCATTGAGGATGCGCGCGGCGATCAGCACCGCGTCCGAGCGCTG
>CAZPOK010000076.1:2399-13190 GCA_964587905.1 uncultured Rhodobacterales bacterium
TAGCCGAAGCGGCGCGTCTTGAGGATCGCGGGCGCGCCGATGCGGGCGAGCGCCGCCGCCGGGTCTTCACCGGTGCCGATCGTCGCGTAGGGCGCGGTCGCGAGGCCGATACCGGTGAGGAATTCCTTCTCCGACAGCCGGTCCTGGCTCACAGCGAGCGCCCGGCGGGCCGGGCGGATCGGCACCTGCGCCTCGATCCGGTCGAGCGCGGATGTCGGCACGTTCTCGAATTCGTAGGTGACGACATCGACCGACCGCGCAAAGGCGTCGAGCGCGTCCGTGTCCTCGTAGGGCGCCGTCGTCGTGGCCCATGCGACATGGGCGGCCGGCGGGTTCGCGCCGGGGTCGAAGACGTGGCAGCGGATCCCCAGTCGCGCGGCGGCGACCGACAGCATCCGGCCCAGCTGCCCGCCGCCGAGAATGCCGATGACCGCGCCGGGCTGGAGCCGGTCAGCCATCCTGCGGCTCCTCGGGTATGCTGTCCGACAGCGCGGTCCGCCACGCCTCGAGCCGCCCCGCCAGTGCCGTGTCCGAAAGTGCGAGGATCTCCGCGGCGATGAGCCCCGCATTGGCCGCGCCGGCGCCGCCGATCGCCATGGTGGCGACCGGAAAGCCGCGCGGCATCTGCACGATGGAGTAGAGGCTGTCGACGCCCTTCAACGTTCGCGTCTCGATCGGTACGCCGATCACCGGGAGCCGCGTCTTGGACGCCATCATTCCCGGCAGATGCGCCGCGCCGCCCGCGCCCGCGACAATGACCTTCAGCCCCCGGTCCACCGCCGTCCTGCCGTAGTCCCAAAGCCGGTCCGGCGTCCTGTGGGCGGAGACGATCTTCGCCTCGTAGGCCACCTCCAGTTCGTCCAGGATCGCCGCCGTCTCCCTCAGCGTCGGCCAGTCCGACTGGCTTCCCATGATGATGCCGACCAACGCGCCCATGCCGCTCTCCGTGCCGCAGAGCGCGCACTATAGCCGCGCGATCGCCTCACGCAATGATGTCGGGAAGAAGCCGGTCCTCGATCTGGGAGATGCGGTCTTTGAGCAGCAGCTTCTGCTTCTTTAACCGCCTCAGCATCAGCTGGTCGGCGGTTCCCTTGTGCTCGAGCGCGTGGATGGCTTCGTCGAGATCCCGATGCTCACGGCGAAACTCCTCGAGTTCGACCCGAAGAACGTCCTCCGTCTTCATCTCCATGTTCATTGACCAAATCCGACTCACGCAGGGCGAATTCCCGCAAGTTACCTGCTTTTGCGCCTCTTGCAAAAGAATCCGGCACTTGCGGTCAGCCGGAGACACCCCATATTTCGAGGGTGGTCGCCGGAACGGGGCCGCACCTGACGGTCGCTTGTTCAAGGACGTGTCGATGACAAAACTGGCTCTGGGGTCGCACCCCTTTCTTCTTGGGTTCGAGCAGCTCGAAAGGCTTGTCGAACGCACCGCGAAGTCTGACAGCGCGGGGTACCCGCCCTACAACATCGAGCAGACGAGCGAAACGGGTTACCGCATCACGCTCGCCGTGGCGGGGTTCTCGGAGAAGGATCTCTCGATCGTTCTCGAGGATAACCAGCTTGTCGTCCGCGGCCGGCAGATCGACGAACCGGAGGGCCGCGTCTTTCTCCACCGCGGCATCGCCGCGCGCCAGTTCCAGCGCAGCTTCGTGCTCGCCGACGGCGTGGAGGTCAGCGGCGCGACAATGGAAAACGGGCTTCTCCATGTCGACCTCGCACGGGCGAAGCCCGAAACGGTCGTCAGGACAATCGAAATCAGGAAGGGGTAGGAGGCAGAGATGAACGAGAGATACGATTTCGGGCAGGACGAAGAGAACCAGATCGTCTACGTCCGCCCTGTCGCGGTCGCCGAGCTCCCCGAAGAGGTCCGGGAGCAGGCCACAGGCCTCGACACGCTCTACGCGGTCCACAGCTCCGATGGCGAACGGCTTGCCATCGTGAAGGACCGGGCGCTCGCCTTCATGCTGGCGCGAGAGAACGACCTCGCACCGGTCAGCGTGCACTGACGGATTTCCGGCCCCGCCCGACCGGCGGGGCCGCAGGAATCAGGCCTTTACCAAGCCCATCTGCTCAAGCTTCAGCAGAACCTGATGGGCGCAATGATCGACCTCGACGTTTTCGGTGTCGAGCCGGAGTTCCGGCGCCTCGGGCGCGTCGTAGGGGTCCGATATTCCGGTGAATTCCTTGATCTTCCCCTCGCGGGCGAGCTTGTAGAGACCCTTTCGGTCGCGCCGCTCGCATTCCTCGAGGCTCGTCGCCACGTGGACCTCTACGAAGGCGCCGTACTGCTCGATCATCTCGCGCACCGCGCGTCGGGTCGTCGCGTAAGGCGCGATCGGCGCGCAGATGGCGATGCCGCCGTTCTTGGCGATTTCCGAGGCCACGAAGCCGATCCGCTGGATGTTGAGGTCGCGGTGTTCCTTCGAGAAGCCGAGTTCCGAGGACAGGTGCTTGCGCACCACGTCGCCGTCGAGAAGCGTCACCGGCCGCCCGCCCATCTCCATCAGCTTGACCATCAGCGCGTTCGCGACTGTCGACTTGCCCGATCCGGAGAGGCCGGTGAAGAAAACGGTGAAGCCCTGCCGGTGCCGCGCGGGCTTGGTCCGTCGCAATTCCGTCACGACGGCGGGGAACGAGAACCATTCGGGGATCTCGAGCCCTTCCTGCAGGCGGCGGCGCAGTTCCGTCCCCGAAATGTCGAGGACGGTCGAGCCTTTCGGAACCTCGTCGACGGGATAGTATTGCGCCTTCTCCTGAACGAAGACCATCTGCTTGAAGTCGACCATCTCGATGCCGATTTCCTCGGCGTGCGTCTTGAAGAGTTCCTGCGCGTCGTAGGGGCCGTAGAAATCCTCGCCCTTCGAATTCTTGCCCGGCCCGGCATGGTCGCGCCCGACGATCATGTGGGTGCAGCCGTGGTTGCGCCGGATGAGCCCGTGCCAGACCGCCTCGCGCGGCCCGCCCATCCGCATCGCGAGGTTGAGCAGGCTCATCGTCGTCGTGGCGGCGGGATAGTGGTCGAGCACCGCCTCGTAGCAGCGCACCCGTGTGAAATGGTCGATGTCGCCCGGCTTCGTCAGGCCGACGACGGGATGGATCAGCAGGTTCGCCTGCGCCTCCTTCGCCGCGCGGAACGTCAGCTCCTGGTGGGCGCGATGGAGCGGATTGCGCGTCTGGAATGCCACCACCCGCCGCCAGCCGACCTTGCGGAAGTAGGCGCGCAATTCGTTCGGCGTGTCGCGGCGCGCCTTGAAGTCGTAGTGCACGGGCGGCTGGATGCCGGTGATCGGCCCGCCGAGATAGACCGGCCCGGCCTTGTGGTGGAGGTGATTGACCGCCGGATGCGCGATGTCGTCCGCGCCGAAGACCCTCTCGGCCTCGCGATGCTTGTCCGGCGTCCACTTGTCGGTGACCGACATGATCGCGAGGATCACCCCCTCGGGATCGCGCAGCGCGATGTCCTGCCCCGGCTCCACCTTGCCCGCGAAACCCTCGGTCACGTCGAGCGTCACCGGCACCGGCCAGAGCGCGCCCGATGCGAGCCGCATCTCGTCGACCACGCGATTGTAATCGGCTTCCGTCAGGAACCCCTTCAAGGGGTGAAACCCGCCATTCATCAGAAGCTCCAGATCGCAGACCTGGCGCGGCGTCAGATCCCAAGAGGCCAGTTCGCCCGCTTCGACCTTCAGTTTCTGGGCGCTGTCGTAGGAGACGTAGAGCTCGGGGATCGGAACGAGATTGGGAAGTTGCATGGGTATACACGGCTTGCGCCGCCGGGTCGTCCGGCCGCTCTTTCGGCGCCTGCTAAGCGTGACTATGCGCGAACTTCAACCCAAGCCGGGGCTGTCGCGGGAAAACGGGCGATCCCCCGCGACTTCGGCGCCACGGCGGGTCGGCGACGCCGCGATTGTGCCCGATCCCGAAACCCGGTCTATTCGGCCGCGTCCGACGGAACCTCGGCACCGTAGCCCAGCGGCTCGGACACGTCCTTGCCCTCGTCCTCGCCGATCTCGGCGAGGAACCGCTCGGCTTCCAGTGCCGCCATGCAGCCCATGCCCGCGCTCGTCACAGCCTGGCGGTAGACGTGATCGGTGATGTCGCCCGCCGCGAAGACGCCGGGGATCGAGGTGGCGGTCGAATCGGGCTTCGTGACCACGTAGCCGCCGTGATGGGTCTCGAGCTGGTCGATCACCAGTTCCGACGCGGGCGCGTGGCCGATGGCGACGAAGAAGCCGTTGCACGGGATCTCGGTGACCTCGCCGGTCTTGACGTTCTTCGCCCGGACGCCCTCGACGCCGCGCGGATCCTCGGAGCCCACGACCTCCTCGACCGCGTGGTCCCAGAGAAGCTCGACCTTCGGGTTCTTGAACAGGCGGTGCTGAAGGATCTTCTCCGCCCGCAACTCGTCCCGGCGGTGGATCAGCGTGACCTTGGACGCGAAGTTCGTCAGGAACAGCGCCTCCTCGACGGCCGTGTTGCCGCCGCCGATCACCACGACATCCTGACCCCGGTAGAAGAACCCGTCGCAGGTCGCGCAGGCCGAGACGCCGAAGCCCTTGAAATGCTCTTCCGACGGCAGGCCCATCCACTTCGCCTGCGCCCCCGTCGCCAGGATCAGCGTGTCTGCTGTATAGACCGTCCCGCCATCGCCATGCGCCGTGAAAGGGCGTTTCGACAGGTCCAGCTTCGCGATGTGGTCCGAGATGATTTCGGTTCCGACGGACCGCGCGTGCTCTTCCATCCGCACCATGAGGTCGGGGCCCTGCACCTCGGTGTCGCCCGGCCAGTTCTCGACCTCGGTGGTGATTGTCAGCTGGCCGCCGGGCTGTATGCCCTGGATCAGCACGGGTTCCAGCATCGCGCGGCTGGCGTAGACGGCTGCGGTGTAGCCCGCGGGGCCGGACCCGATGATCAGCACCTTCGCGTGTTTCGTTTCGGACATTGCAGGACCCTCGCATTCATCTTTCACCGCGCATATAACGACGCGCGGCGACTCGGGAAACCCCTGCGCACCGTCTGCCGCAGCCATCGCCCGGAGCCGATGATCCCGATAACGAAGTTGCGCAATTGCGAAACTTTATTGCGCACTTCGCCTGGCCGACGTAAAGATTGCAAAAATCTCCACAGGGGAGCGGCGATGCCCGGCACCAAGCTCGATCCGATCGACAGAAAGATTCTGGCCGAACTCCAGGCCGATGGACGCATGACGAACGTCGAGTTGGCAAAGCGCGTCGGAATCTCCGCACCGCCCTGCCTGCGCCGGGTGCGGACGCTGGAAGAGGCGGGCTACATCCGTGGCTATCACGCCGATGTCGATCCCCGGCTCCTCGGCTTCGAGGTGCAGGTCTTCGCGATGGTCGGACTTCAGAGCCAGGCGGAGGCCGATCTGACGGCTTTCGAGACCCGCTGCCACGGCTGGCCGCTCGTCCGCGAGTGCCACATGCTGAACGGCGAGGTCGACTTCATCCTGAAGTGCGTCGCGCCGGATCTGTCGACCTTCCAGAGCTTCCTGACCGAGCAGCTCACCGCCGCTCCGAACGTCATCAGCGTGAAGACGTCGCTGGTGATCCGCGGCGCCAAGGACGATCCGGGCGTGCCGTTCGACGTTCTCGAGGACCGTCTCGCCCGGACCGCCTGACGGTCAGTTGATGCCGTCGCTCCGGTGGTCGAAGCGTGGCCAGAGCATCCGGCCGAAATCGCCGAGCGAGGTCTTGTGCGGAAACAGCGCCATGAACTGCGCGCGCATCTCGTCCGACAGGCTGTAGGTCGCATCGGGGCCGGGATGGAAGCTTTCCACCTCGAGCCCGTTGGCGAAGATGATCTGATGCGCGTCGAAGCTCAGATGATAGACCCGCATCGCGGAGACGGGATTGATCTCGACGACGTGCTCGCCGTCGGCCCGCATCGTCACCGGCGCCAGCGCGGCATCGGTGCCGAGCGACCGGCAGACGTCGGGCGACCGGTCGAGCAGCCGGGCGCTCGGGCCGAGCGTCACGTCGCTCGCCGGGCGGGCGGGGCCAAAGCTGTCGGACACAATCCGGTAGAGCTTGTCGGGGAGCTGACCGCCGCGGTTCGGCGCGCCGGGAACGATGGTGATCGACCCGATCCACCGCAGCTTCGCGGGTCCCGACATCGCGGTGTCGACCATCATGCCGGGCTCGAGATCCTCGACGGCGACCGGGCCTTCGGTGGTCGAGATCAGCGCGCCATGCGAGAAGGCGCTGAAGCCGGCCTCGAAGATCGGCATGGCCGGAGCGACCCGGACGAAATCCTCAACCGCGCCGGCATCGTCGATCCAGCGCACTTCGTAGCGCCGTGTATAGGGCACCTGCTTGACCGGAACCGACGGGCGGCGGTCCTTCCGGGCGGTCCATTGCTGACTGATCTGGGATTGGGGACGGCCGAGAGAGCCGAGAACCGGGCGGGGGGCATTCATGAATGCGCGACCTCTTACTGGGCCACGGCAGCCTCGGCCCCCACCGAGTTTACTGGCTGCGCAGCGGTTACTGGTTACAACGTCCGGGAAGATGCCGCAGTTCTTGGGCAATTGTCAAAAATTCGGATCGATTCGTCCGAAGCGCCTTAGCAATCCGCTAACTATGCCGGGCTTTGTTTCGGGCAGGCGGACGGTGCCTCGGAACCACCGCGTCCGCGCCCCGAATCGGAAAAGGCGGCCCCATTTCGAGGCCGCCTTTCCGTCTGCCGTCGATCAGGTCAGGACCACGACGCGCGGGCGCTCCGGCTCCAGGGGAGAGGTGCCCTTGTCCGGCCTGCGGTGGCGAGGACCGATTTCAACCACCTGCGTCGCGTCTTCATCTTGTGCTCCGGTCCCTGTCCGATCTGCCGTCGCGCGGCCCGAGGGAGAACCGCGCAAGACCGAAGCTGACCCGGTGATGCGGCCTCATTCGGGCCCAATTCGGGCATTTTCGACACAATGTCCTGATTTCTGACCGATTACAGCTCGAACGGAAACGTCACAACCGGATCGCCGAGATCAGCCGTCCATAGTCCGCTTCCCGTTGGTGCACGCTGCGGCGGTAGGAGAAGAACCGGGCGGAATCGGCGTAGGTGCAGTGGCGCGTCCAGAGCGCCTCGCCGATCCCCGCCTCGCGCAGCCGGTGCAGGCCGTAGGCCGGCAGGTCGAAATGGGCACGGTCACCTTCGCCGGCCGCGAAGAACCGGGCATTTTCCCGATCCTCGTCGACGAACCTCTCGACGAATTCCGGTCCGACCTCGTAGGCGCCCTGGCTGATCGTCGGCCCGATCACCGCGATCGTGCGCTCCCTGTCGGCGCCAAGCGCCTCCATCGCCTCCAGCGTCGCCTCGAGCACACCGTCGAGCGCGCCCTTCCATCCGGCGTGCGCCGCCGCCACGACACCTGCCGCCGCATCGGCGAAAAGGACAGGCTGGCAATCCGCCGTCAGCACGGCGAGCGCCAGACCCGGCGTCGCCGTCACCATCGCATCGGCGCGCGGCGCAGTCTCGGGCGGGGAGGTCAGGGCGACGACATCGGGTGAATGCACCTGATTTATCGTGACGAGGCGTTCGGGCCTGACGCCCATCGCCTCGGCCACGCGGGCCCGATTGATCCGCACGATATCCGACTGGTCCGACGACCCCACCCCGCAGTTCAGTCCGCCGAACACGCCCGAGGAGGCGCCGCCCTTGCGGGTGAAGAAGCCGTGCCGGAGGGGGCGCAGCGCCGCCGAAGTGATGATTTCAAGCGTCATGGGTGAGCCCTGGTGGGGCTGGCTCTCCCCTCTTGTGGATCCCGAGTCCCTTGAAGAGGTCGCCCATTTCGTCGGGGTGGGTCAAGCGCCGATGCTGACCGGCGACGGCACCGGTGTCCCCCGATCGGGCCAGCGCCTGCGCCCGGGCCGTGATCCCGAGGCGTTCCAGAAACACACCCTGCGGGATCATCGCGGTGGCGGCAGCGCCGGCGTCTCGCGCAGCGCTGGCGATCGCCTCGAAATCCACATGCGCCGTCAGGTCCGCGGTGCCGGGCGCGTCGAGCGGGTCCACCTTCTCGTGCCCGCGCACGGCCTGGAAGGTGTCGCCGGTCCCGCGCCAGTCTCCGTAGTCAAGGATCAGCGCCACGCCGCCGGCATCCGCAACTCTCCGGCCGATCTCTCCGGCGAGCGCACCCGCCGCCGCGCAGGTCTCCACCAGAGCGCCTTCGACCGTCTCGGCCGTCCGGTCCGCCAGAGCGGCGAGCGGGGCAGGGGCGGTGCGGCCGAAGGCCAGACGCTCCCCATCTGCCCCCACGACCCGCTCCGACCAGCCGTCGCCTTGGCGCAGGAACTGCCGCACCGGCAGCGCGTCGAAGAACTCGTTCGCCACGAGAAACACGGGGGCGCCGGGCAGGTCTTCCACCCGGTCGTGCCAGACCGGGCCGGCTCCAGATAGCGCCTCGGCCTGTCGCGCCCGAAGCGCGGGCGAGACCTCGACCAGATGTAGCTCCTTCGCGGCGTGAAATCCCGGCACACGCGCCGTCGCGCGCAGGATGTCGGCCATCAGCGTGCCGCGTCCGGGTCCAAGCTCGGCCAGCACGAAGGGGGCGGGCGCCCCGCGGTCGAGCCAGGACTGCGCGAGGCAGAGGCCGATCACCTCGCCGAACATCTGGCTGATCTCCGGCGCGGTCGTGAAATCCCCGGCTCGGCCCAGCGGATCGCGCGTCGTGTAGTAGCCGCGCTCGGGATGGGTCAGGCACTCGCCCATGTACTCCGCGATGGTCATCGGACCGGCCTGGCGGATGCGGCGGAGGAGCAGCGGCAGCAGGCCGCTCATGCACGTCTCCGCGCCGCGAGGATCAGGATCAGCCCCAGAAGCGCCATCGGGAGGGAAAGAACCTGCCCCATGCTGAGCCCGGCCTCTCCGAGCCGCACGACATGGCCCATCGGGTTGTCGAAGGTGATGTATTGCGCGTCGGCCTGCCGAAACAGCTCCACGAAGGCCCTTGAAAGCCCGTAGCCGATCAGGAAGAGCCCGGTCAGACGCCCCGGCCGCTTGAACCACGCCCGCCCGAAGGCGAGCCACAAAAGCACCGCGCCGAGGAGCAGCCCTTCGAGCCCCGCCTCGTAGAGCTGCGAGGGATGCCGCGCACACAGCCCTTCGACGCCGGGGCAGTCCTGCGCCCGCTCGCCGGGAAAGATCACGCCCCAGGGCAGGTCCGTGGGCCGCCCCCAGAGTTCGGCGTTGATGAAGTTCGCGACCCGGCCGAGAAACAGGCCCGGAGGCACGGCAAGCGCCACCGCATCGGACATCTGGAGCAGCGGGATGCCGTTCTGCCTGCAGAAGAACACCATCGCCAGGACGACTCCCAGAAGTCCCCCGTGAAACGACATGCCGCCCTGCCAGACGTAGAGGATCTCGACCGGATGGGTCAGGTAGTATCCCGGCTGATAGAACAGCGTGTACCCGATCCGGCCGCCGGCTATTATCGCGATCACGGCCCATGTCAGGAACGCCTCGACCTGCTCGGGCGTCATCGGCGCGCGGTCGCCGGGCCAGAGGGTGGGGCGCCGGACCGCCGCCACGACGATCCGCCACCCGATCAGGATGCCGGCGATATAGGCCAGCGCGTACCAGCGCAGCGCGAAGTCGAAGCTTCCGATCGAGATCGAGAAGATCTCGGGGCTCAGGTCCGGAAAAGGGATCGCGAAGCTCATGCGCCCGCATGGGCCACGGAGGCGGAGCGATGTCAACCTTGCGTCCGCCAGCCTCAGGTCCATATAGAAGCGGAACCGGAAGTGGAGGCCGACATGCAGACCCGCAACAGGATTTTCGACGATCTCTCGCAACTGATGACGAACGCGATGGGTGTCGCGCAGGGTGCCAAGGACGAGGCCGAGACGGCGATGAAGGGCATGGTCGACCGCTGGCTTGCCGACCGAGACTTCGTCACGCGCGAGGAATTCGACGCCGTCCGCGCCATGGCGCAGAAGGCGCGCGAGGAGAACGAGGCGCTGAAGGCCCGCCTCGACGCGCTCGAGACCGCCGGAAGGAAGTAGGCACAGCCGCGACGCGCCAGTCCGGGCCGCAGCCCGGTCTGGCCGTTCCGCGACGCGCGTTTCAGGCAGAATGACGTTCGGGGCGGTGCCGTGGCGCCGCCTTTTCCTTTTCGGCTCTTTGTTTGTCGCTCCTTTTCCGCCGGTCTCTGAATTTCCCCTTTACAGGTTGCGCGAATGCGCCCACCATATCTCGTAGGCTGGAGGGCTATATCCCCCTGACCTTGAGCAGGCACCAAAGCCTAGTGGGCCAAAGCAGTCCCTCGGCGCAATCATATGAGGCCGCGCATGTCGCTTTCCGAGCAGTTCTCGATCGACGATCTTCACCCGATCGACATCGTCGAACATCTGGCCGAGCATCACGAATGGGATTTCGACCGGGTCGCCGACGACCAGATCGCGATGGCCGTCGAAGGGCAGTGGCGGACCTATTCCATCACGCTGGCTTGGTGTTCCTCCGACGAGACGCTCCGGCTCATCTGCACCTTCGAGATGGAGCCGCCCGAAGACCGTCTTCCCGCGCTCTACGATACGCTGAACCGCACAAACGACATGTGCTGGGCCGGCTCCTTCACCTGGTGGGGCGAGCAGCACCTCATGGTTTATCGCTACGGTCTCGTGCTGGCGGGCGGGCAGCTGGCCTCCGCCGAGCAGATCGACACGATGATCGGTGCCGCCGTCCTGTCGGCCGAGCGGTTCTACCCGGCCTTCCAGCTGGTCGCATGGGGCAATCGCGCGCCCAAGGACGCCATGCAGATCGCCATCGCCGAAGCCTACGGCA
>CAZPOK010000077.1:0-12929 GCA_964587905.1 uncultured Rhodobacterales bacterium
TCCCAGTCCATCCTCTGCTTGAGGAGCGACAGCGACTTCTTGATCGCGGCAACCGTGTTTTCGGCCTCGGCACGCATGGACAATTCCCTGAAAGCGGTCAGGTGCGGGAGATAGCAAGCGCCCGGAGGCGGGGCAAGGTCAGTAGAGCCCGCCCGAGGAGAGCGTTCCGTAGTTTGCCTTCGGAATCTGGACGATCGCCCCGTCGCTGCGCTCGATCGTCACCATCTCGTTCTCGCCGTAGCCCTCCTCGTTCCCCATCGGCAGGTCGGAGCCGAGCGCGAAGCCGCCGTCGTACATCACGCCGAAGACCGGCTCTTCGCCATCGCGGAAGAACTCGGCCACGACGTTGGGGCCGAAGGCACCGTCGGGCAGGCGCTCGCCCGTGTAGCGGTCGATCCGGATGAAGCGTCCGCCTTCGGGCACGTCGAACGCGCCGCCGCCGTACTTCTCGACCGCCTTCGTCATGAAGTCCTGGAAGACGGGCGCGCAGAGGGTTCCCCCGAAAGCGCGCGATCCCAAGCTGCGCGGCTGGTCGAAGCCGATGTAGCAGCCCGCCGCGATATTCGAGGTGAAGCCCACGAACCAGACGTCGCGGGCGTCGTTCGTCGTGCCGGTCTTGCCGCCCGCCGGCACCGGCAGGTTCACGACGCTCGATGCGGTGCCGCGCTGGACGACGCCTTCGAGCATCGACGTGATCTGATAGGCGGTAACCGGGTTGATGACCTGGCGGCGGTTGGCGATGATCGTCGGCGCCTCGCCCTGCGGAAGGGCCGCATTCGAGCAGTCGGGGCACGAGCGGTCGTCGTGGCGATAGATCGTCTGCCCCCAGCGATCCTGCACCCGGTCGACGAGCGTGGGTTCGACGCGTTCTCCGCCATTGGCGAACATGGCATAGGCCGCGACCATCTTGAACAGCGTCGTCTCCTCGGATCCGAGCGCATTCGCCAGAAACCGCCCCATCCTGTCGTAGACCCCGAAGCGTTCGGCATAGGACGCGACGATGTCCATCGTCACTTCCTGCGCGAGGCGCACGGTCATCAGGTTCCGCGACGCTTCGATGCCGGTGCGAAGGGGCGTCGGGCCATAGAACTGGTTCGAGGCGTTCTGGGGCCGCCAGACGCCCTGTGCGGTGTCCACCGCGATCGGTGCGTCGAGAATGATCGAGGCGGGCGTGAACCCGCTGTCGAGGGCTGCGGCATAGACGAAGGGCTTGAACGCCGAGCCCGGCTGACGCGTCGCCTGGGTCGCCCGGTTGAACGAGGAATGCTGGTAGGAGAACCCCCCCTGCATGGCGAGCACACGGCCGTTCTCCACGTCCATCGCCATGAAGCCGCCCTGCACCTCGGGGATCTGCTTCAACGTCCATTGCGGATCGTCCTCGGGCCCCTCGGCGGCGGCCACGTGGACCACATCGCCGCGGCCGAGGATATCCGAGGCGCGCGAGGCGCCACGGATCCAGCGCAGATCGTCGGCCCGGATCCAGTCGCCGTCGTCGTCCATCGGCTGGCCTTCGATCCCGATCCGCGCCGCGGTGTCGGCAAGCTCCAGAACCACCGCCGGGCGCCAGCCCTCGACGTCGCGCGGCACCTCCGCGGCGGCAAGCGCGTCGCGCCACGCCTCCGGGGTTCCCAGAACATCCTCGGGCAGCGTAACGCCCGTTCCGCGCCAGTCGCCCTGATTCCTGTCATAGGTCTCGAGCGCGGCGCGCAGCGCGCGCCGTGCCTCGGCCTGAAGCTCGGGATCGAACGTCGCGCGGACGGTCATTCCCCCGCCGAGGAACTCGCCCGTGCCGAAGTCGCGGCTGAGCTGGCGCCGGATCTCGTCGGTGAAGTAGTCGCGCGGCGGAAGCTGCTGGCGGAAGCCCTCGTAGTCGCCGTTCTGCACGGACCGCAATGGCTGCCCCAGCGCCGTCTGCAGCGTGTCCTCGTCGATATAGCCGTTCTCCCACATCTGGCGCAGCACGTAGTTGCGTCGCCCGACGGCATCCTCCATGTCGCGGACCGGGTGAAGCGCGGCCGGGCGCTGCGGCAGCGCCGCGAGATAGGCTGCTTCCTCGACATCGAGTTCCGACAGCGTCTTGTTGAAATAGGTCTGCGCGGCCGCGGCCACGCCATAGGAGTTCTGCCCCAGAAAGATCTCGTTGAGATACAGCTCCAGGATCTTGTCCTTCGTCAGCGTGCGGTCGAGCCGGACCGAGAGGATCAACTCCTTGAGCTTGCGCTCCGCCGAGCGGTCGGAGGAGAGCAGGAAGTTCTTCACCACCTGCTGCGGGATGGTGGAGGCGCCGCGCAAACGCTCCCCCCTTGTCTGGACCGCCTCGACGACCGCCGCGCCGATACCGCGCGCGTCGAATCCCTCGTGCTGGTAGAAGTTCTTGTCCTCGGCCGAGATGAAGGCCTGCTTGACGAGGTCAGGCACCTCCTCGATCGGCGCATAGATCCGCCGTTCCTGCGCGAATTCATCGATGATCCGGCCCTCGACGGAGTAGATCCGGCTGATCGTGGGCGGGGTGTACTGGGCGAGCTGCTCGTGGTTCGGCAGATCGCGGCTGTAGGCATAGAGGATGGCGGTCACGACGAGAACGCCCATCACCGCACCATTGGTGATCCAGCTGAAGACCGCCCCGAAGAAGGACAGGATGAACCGCAACACAGGCCTTACCCCCACGCCAAAGAGGCCCCCCTTATACGCAGGCAGGGCGACACGGTCAAAACGAACCCGGCCCGCCTTCGGGTCCCATCGGCGGGAATCCGGTCACACCCGCGAGAGCGCTTGCGCCTGCACGACCGGGAGCCCGATACACGCGCCATGACACCAGACGCGATTCTTCCGACCTACGACGCCGTCGCCTCCGACTGGGACCGGACGCGGGACCGGTCGCTCTTCGAGCGGCGGCACCTCGACCGGATGCTGTCCTTCGCGCCGGGCCGCGCCGTGCTCGACCTCGGCAGCGGGTCGGGACGGCCCATCGCGCAGTATCTCGTCGACCGCCGCTGCCGCGTCACGGGCGTCGACGGGGCGCCCGCGATGATCGACCTCTTCCGGAGATACGTGCCGGGTGCCGACGCGGTCGTCGCGGACATGCGGACGCTCGACCTCTCGCGCACCTTCGACGCGCTTCTCGCCTGGGACAGTTTCTTCCACCTCTCCCCCGACGATCAGCGCGCCATGTTCCCCGTCTTCGCGGCCCATGCCGCGCCGCGCGCGGTCCTGATGTTCACCGCCGGCCCCGCCGCGGGAGACCCGGTCGGGGAGGTCGCGGGCCACCGCATCTATCATGCGAGCCTCGAGCCGGAGGCCTACCGCGACGCACTCGCGGCCGCGGGCTTCCAGTTGCTCGACGTCGCCGTCGAAGACCCGGACTGCGCCGGACACACCGTCTATCTCGCGCGCTTCACGGGGACGTCCTGAAAAGCCGCACGCGCGCCGCGTCCTCCGCGGCCCAGGCCTGCAGCGCCGCCCGGATCCCGGTCGCAGCCTTCGCCCGCCAGTCCGGGGACGCGATCTTCTCGCGGTCCCGCTGGCTCGACAGGAACCCGAGCTCGACCAGGAGCGAGGGGACGGAGGGCGACTTGAGGACCGAGAAATTGGCGGAGCGGAGCGGCCGGCTGTTCATCCGCCCGGTCGCCGCCGTGATCCCGTCGACGAGGTGCTCGGCAAGCCGATCCGCCCGCGGCTGCGTCTCGATGCGCGCCATCTCCATCAGAACCAGCGCGATCTCGTCCCCCTGCCCCGACAGATCGACGCCCGCCATCAGGTCCGCGCCGTCGTGCCTTTCGGCCAGCCTCTGCGACGCGTCGTCTGAGGCCTCGTCGCTCAGCGTGTAGACCGTCGCGCCATGCGCCCGGCCAGCGCCTTCGGGAAGCGAATCGGCATGCAGCGAGAGGAACACGTCCGCCTCCGCGGCACGTGCGATGCTGATTCGCATCTCCAGCGGAACGAAGACATCGGCGTCCCGCGTCATCACCACCTCGAAACCGCCCGCGCGCAGAAGCTCCTCGCGCAGTTCGCGGGCGAAGGTGAGCATGAGTTCGGCCTCGTTCAGCCCGTCGTATTCGGCGCCCGGATCGATGCCGCCATGACCCGGATCGAGAACGACCCGGACAAGACCGTCGTCCTGCCGGACGGGGCTCCGGACAGCGGGTTCGGGAGGTGCGAAACGGGCGTCCTCCGGCACGCCCGACGCGGCGGCGAATGCCGCGGCGTCGACCCGCTCGAGCCGGATGCGGAGCCGTGCGCGCCCGTCGGCCGCGCCGGTGTCGAGAGCCGCGGTGCGGATCGCCATCGGTTCGGCGAGGTCGAGCACCATGCGCGACCAGCCAGGCCGCAGCGGACCCGTCCTCATCGCGTCGACCCGCGCGCTCTCCTCTCGCACCGCGCCGTCCCATCTCACTTCGGAAAAGTCGAGGACGAGCCGCCGCGGCGCGTCGAGCGTGTAGGCTCGCCAGGGCACCGGCTGCGAAAGGGCCAGGTCGATCTCGACATGGCCAGCGGTGTCCCGCACCTGCGAGCCGGGCCCGTCCATGCGGGCAAGCGCGGAGTAGCCGGAGGCGAGGGCCCCGGTCGCCAGCCCGACCAGACAGGCCGAGACGATCAAACTGAGTAGGCGAAGACTGCTCATGCCTCACCGATTTTCTATGACTATAGCGGGTTTCCCTGCCCCGCGAAATGCCGCTCAGCGCTCCGCCGTGAACCTTTGCAGACGGGACAGGCCCTCGCGGATGTCGGCCGTCGACCGGGCGTAGGAAAACCGCAGCGTCCGCGTCCCCCGCACCGGATCGAAATCGAGCCCCGGCGTCACCGCGACCCCGGCCTTTTCGAGGATCTCCTTCGAGAAGGCGAGGCTGTCGCCGGTGAGGTGGGAGACATCGGCATAGACGTAGAACGCGCCGTCCGGCGGCGCGAACCGGTCGAAGCGCGCCCGCGGCAGGCCGTCGATCATCAGGCGCCGGTTTTCGGCGTAGACGGCGAGGTTCGCCTCGAGCTCCTCCGCGCAGTCGAGCGCCGCGAGCGCGGCCACCTGGCTCGCGTGGGGCGGGCAGATGAACATGTTCTGCGCCAGCCGCTCGACCCTGCGCACATGATCATCGGGCACGACCATCCAGCCGACGCGCCAGCCGGTCATCGAAAAGTACTTGGAGAACGAGTTGATGACATAGACGTCGTCGGAAATCTCGAGCGCGCTCACCGCTTTCCGCTCGTATTCGATCCCGTGGTAGATCTCGTCGGAAATGAAGGCCGCACCGCGCGCCCGCGCCGCCTCGATCAGCGCCGCAAGCGCGGGCCGGTCGAGCATCGTGCCCGACGGGTTGGCCGGGGAGGCCACGATGAGTCCTCGCAGGTCGTCCGGCAGGTCCGCCGGCACCGGCTGCAGCCGGTTCTCCGCCCGCGCCGGAAGTCCGACAGGCGCGAGGCTCAGCGCCTTCAGGATCTGCCGGTAGGACGGATACCCCGGATCGCCGAGGCCCACCCGGTCGCCCGCGTCGAAGAGCGCGGTGAAGGCGAGCAGGAACGCGCCCGACGAGCCCGCGGTGACGATCACCCGCGCGGGGTCGAGATCCACCCCGTACCAGTCGCGGTAGAGCCGCGCGATCCGGGACCGGAGCGCCGGCAGACCCAGGGCTACCGTGTAGCCGAGCGCATCCTCGCGCATTGCGCCCGCCAGCGCTTTGAGCGCGCCTTCGGGCGCCGGTGTGCCGGGCTGGCCGACCTCCATGTGGATGACGTGCCGCCCCTGCGCTTCGGCCGCGCGGGCCGCCTCCATCACATCCATCACAATGAAGGGATCGACCTCGCTGCGCCTTGAGCTTTCCATCCGCGGCCTCCTATGGTCACGGCGCTTCGGGTGGCACGGGACTCCCCGACAGTCAATGCGCCCGGGCCCGGAGCAACAATCCGCCGGGGCCATGGAGAATGGTCCGCGCGCATGCACGCGGTCACGCCAGTGACTAGGCAAGGCCGCCGCGAAACGATATGGCCAGAGGGACGGCCCGACGGCCACCAGGAGGAACACCGCGATGATCAGACCGCTTCTTCTCGCCCCGCTCGCGGCGCTGGCCTTCGCCGCGGAGGCGCTGGCCTTCGACGTCACGGCCATGACCGACGACGAGAAGCAGGCGTTCCGCGCCGAGATCCGCGACTACCTGCTCGAGAACCCGGAGGTCCTGATGGAGGCCATCGCCGTGCTCGAGCAGCGCCAGGCGGAAGAGCAGGTGGAGACCGACCGCGCCCGCGTGGCGGCGAGCGCCGACGACCTCTACAACGACGGCTATTCCTGGGTCGGCGGCAATCCCGATGGCGACGTGACGCTCGTGGAGTTCATGGACTACCGTTGCAGCTTCTGCCGCCGCGCGCATCCCGAGGTGCAGGACCTCGTGAACGGCGACGGCAACATCCGCTACATCGTGAAGGAATACCCGATCCTCGGCGAGGAATCGGTCGCGGCGTCGCGGTTTGCGATGGCGGTGAAGAACGTCGCGGGCGACGAGGCCTACAAGACCGTCCACGACCGGCTCATCACGCTGCGCGGCACGATGAACGAGGACAGCTTCACGCGGATCTCCGACGATCTCGGCCTCGATACCGACGCGATCCTCGTGGAGATGCAGAACCCGGCGATCGATCAGGCGATCCAGAACAACTACCGTCTGGCGCAGCGGCTGGAGATCTCCGGCACGCCGTCCTTCGTTTTCGACACTGAGATGGTCCGGGGCTACGTGCCGCTCGCCTCGATGCAGGACATCGTGGAGGCGATCCGCGAAGGATCCTGAGCCTATTCCGCCGCCTGTTCGGCGGCGGCCTCGTCGGCCTCGATCTCCGCGGCCTTGCGCTCCACCTGTTCGACGATGTGGTCGATCATCTCGTCGTTGGAGAGCTTGTGGCTCTGCTTGCCGGCCAGATAGACCATGCCCGACCCTGCCCCGCCGCCGGTGAAGCCGACGTCCGTCATCAACGCTTCGCCCGGCCCGTTCACCACGCACCCGATGACCGACAGGCTCATCGGGGTCTTGATGTGCTCCAGCCGCCGCTCCAGCGCCTCGACGGTCTTGATGACGTCGAACCCCTGCCGCGCGCAGGACGGGCAGGAAATGATGTTGACCCCCCGGTGGCGCAGGCCCAGCGACTTCAGGATCTCGTAGCCGACCTTCACCTCCTCGACCGGGTCGGCCGAGAGGCTCACGCGGATCGTGTCGCCGATCCCCATCCAGAGGAGGTTTCCCAGCCCGATGGCCGACTTGATCGTGCCCGACACCAGCCCGCCCGCTTCGGTGATGCCGAGGTGGATCGGCGCGTCGGTCGCATCGGCCAGCGCCTGGTAGGCGGCGGCGGCAAGGAAGACGTCCGATGCCTTGCAGGAGATCTTGAACTCGTGAAAGTCGTTGTCCTGAAGGATCTTGATGTGATCGAGCCCGCTTTCGACCATCGCCTCGGGGCATGGCTCGCCGTATTTCTCCAGAAGATCCCGTTCGAGCGACCCCGCGTTGACGCCGATCCGGATCGAGCAGCCATGGTCGCGCGCGGCCTTGATGACCTCCTTCACCCGTTTCTCGTCGCCGATGTTTCCCGGGTTGATCCGGAGGCAGGCGGCCCCCGCCTCGGCGGCCTCGATCGCGCGTTTGTAGTGAAAATGGATGTCGGCCACGATGGGGACCGGGCTTTCCCTGACGATCTCGCGGAGCGCCCGGGTCGAGTCGGCGTCGGGCGTAGACACCCGGACGATATCCGCCCCCGCCTCGGCCGTGCGCTGCACCTGGTCGATCGTGGCCCCGACATCCGTCGTGTCGGTGTTCGTCATGGTCTGGACGGTGATCGGAGCGTCACCGCCGACCGGCACGCTGCCGACCATGATCTGGCGGGATTTCCGCCGGTAGATATTGCGCCAGGGACGGACGTGGTTGAGCGACATGCCGTGGGCCTTCTGCCGGAAGTAGCGTTGGGGGCAGGATACAGGAAGGTTGAGCCCGCGACAACGCGGGCGCGTCAGTCGGTCGCCGCGTCGGTCTGCACCTCGGCGACGGCGGTGAACCGCGCCAGATCGGCGTCCTGGGAGAGGTCGGCGACGCTGTAGCTCTCCTTGAGCGCGTCGACGGAGAGCGCCACGTCGCGCACGACGCTCGGCCCGGTTCCGGCCGGACCGTAGGACTCCCCGTTCACCGTGAAGTAGAGCGATCCCGCGTTCCCGGCGCGAAGCCTGTGCGGTTCCTCCGACGGCGGCAGTTCGAAGCGTTCGCCCGCGTCCAGTATCTTCTCGAAAATCACCGTTCCATCGGCGCTCTGCACCCGGACCCAGGACGGCCGCACGGCCAGCAGGGCCACCTCCGGAACGTCCTCGGTGACCTGAACCGTCTGCCCCGCATCGGGTTCGGCCGATCCCGGAGCGACCGGTCCGAAGACCGGGCGCGCATCCGCGGTTTCGATCTCTGGGACCGGTTCCGGCTCCGGCATCAGCACGCCGACCGTCGAGGGGTCGAGCGTTGCGATCGGCCCGTCGCGCGGGGTGAGCACCGGCACGTCGAGAGCCTGCGGGCGGTAGAGCCGGTCGAAGGCCTCCGTCGCAGGGGCGGTGATCTCCGCGCCGTCGGGAAGGCCGGCGACCTGCTCCGGCACCTCGGCCATCGGATCGATCTCGGCGAGCACTCCTGGAACCTGATCGACGGGTGTGAAGCGGACCTTCTGGACTTCCTGCAGGACGGACCAGCCGCCGTAGCCGATCGCCGCGATCAGGGCGACAAGGACGACGACCGAGCCGATCGCGCTCGGTTCGATCCGCGACAGCGCCGCCTCGCCCTTCGGGATGAACGACACCCTGGGCTCGACGAAGGGATCGCGCAACCCGGTGCCGCGCGCCTCGTGCGCCTTCGGCTGCGGTTTCGGCGCCGAGCCGAGCCCTGTCGGATTCGTGAAGCTGCCTTCCTCGCAGAAGGTCTTGAACGCCCAGTCGGGGTCGAGGTTCAGGTAACGGGCATAGGATCGCACGTAGCCCGCGACGAACCCGGGCGTCTCGAACGCGGAGGGATCGGCGTTCTCGATCGCCGCGATGTAGGTCGCCTTGATCTTGAGTTCGCGCTGGACGTCGAGCAGCGACTTGCCCATGGTCGCCCGCTCGCCGCGCATCACGTCGCCCAGGCGCAAATCGAAGTCGTCGAAGCCCTTCGGCTTCGACCGGTCAGGTGTTTGGATGTCGGGCGGCGCCGACTGACGCCTGGTCATCTGCCCTGCCCCATCAAAGCCATCGTCCCCAAGACGCCGACGTTCAGAATCGCCGGGTAAGCTGCACCTCAGACGTTAACACAGGCCAAATGCCCGTGCACCCGGGGAAAGACTAGGCGGAAAGCTCGGCGCGATTTAGCGCACAATGCGCCCAAAGTTTGTCCATGGCACGGACGAGAGCGTCGATCTCGTCGGGACCGTGGACCGGGGACGGCGTGAACCGCAGCCGTTCGGTGCCGCGCGGCACCGTGGGGAAGTTGATCGGCTGGACGTAGATCCCGAAATCCTCCAGCAGCATGTCCGAGAGCTGCTTGGTGTGGACCGGGTCGCCGACGATGACCGGCACGATATGCGAGCCGTGGTCGATCAGGGGAAGCCCGAGGCCCTTCAGCCGCGTCTTGAGGATCTTCGCCTGCGTCTGGTGCCTGTCGCGGAGCGCCCGATCGGACTTGAGATGCCCCACCGAGGCCGCCGCGCCTGCCGCTATTCCCGGCGGGAGCGAGGTGGTGAAGATGAAGCCCGGAGCGTAAGACCTTATCGCATCGCACATCTTCGCGCTCGAGGCGATGTAGCCGCCCATCACGCCGTAGGCCTTGGCAAGCGTCCCGTTGATGATGTCGATCCGGCCCATGAGACCGTCGCGCTCGGCGACGCCCGCGCCGCGGGGACCGTACATGCCAACGGCATGGACCTCGTCGATATAGGTCAGCGCGCCGAATTCGTCGGCGAGATCGAGAAGCGCCTCGATCGGCCCGAAGTCGCCATCCATCGAGTAGACCGATTCGAACGCGATGAGCTTGGGCGCGCCCGGATCGTCGGCCTCCAGAAGCGTCCGCAGGTGCGCCACGTCGTTGTGACGGAAGACGCGCTTCGACCCTCCGTTGCGGCGGATGCCTTCGATCATCGAGGCGTGGTTCAGTTCATCCGAATAGATGATGAGCCCCGGAAAGAGCTTCGGCAAAGTGGACAGCGTCGCATCGTTGGCGATGTAGGCCGAGGTGAAGAGAAGCGCCGCTTCCTTCTGGTGCAGATCGGCCAGTTCCGCCTCGAGACGCTTGTGAAAGACCGTGGTGCCCGAGATGTTCCGCGTCCCGCCCGAGCCCGCGCCGGTGGCGTCGATCGCCTCGTGCATGGCCTCCAGCACCACGGGATGCTGCCCCATTCCGAGGTAGTCGTTGCCGCACCAGACCGTCACCGGGCGCTCCGATCCGTCCGGGCGCCGCCAGACGGCGTGGGGAAACGCGCCTTTGCGGCGTTCGATGTCGATGAACGTGCGATAGCGCCCCTCGTCGTGGAGCTTCTGGATCGCCTCGTCGATCTTCGCCTCGTATTCCACCGGGTGGTCCCCCCCCTCGCATCTCGTTTGGGCTATGTATGATCCGGGTCCAGAAAACTAAACCCGTCATTATGTCGCCCTGACATAGATCAATCCGCGATCACCGTGACGCAATCATTGGCGCCCCGGGATCGCGCGTTGCACTGCGCCACCGCCTGCGCCGCGGCTCCGGGACCCGTCGCGATCGCGAACTGTCCCGACAGCGGCGATATCGACAGCGCTTTCTCGCCGCGCTCCCGGCGATACGTCTCTCGAAACGCCGTCGTCGCGCCCAGCGACAGCTCGAGCGGGCGTGCCTCGTATCCGCGCGGCAGGACCCGCGCCGCGATCCGGCAGGGCCGCGTCCCCGCCCGCCGCGCCGCGTCGCAGGCCGCGAGCGCCGCGCGGTCCGCCGCCGCGACGCCATGATGATTCGCTGCGCTGATCGGGCCGGGCTCCTCGAGGAGCCCGTCGTCCGGCGAATAGGCGATCGACGAATACCAGTAGAGCGGCTGGCGAAGCTGCGTTTCGGCCAGATCGATGACCCGCACGAGGATCTCCCTGTCACGCTCGGACAGTTCGGCGGAGAGCGCGATGGCCTGGCCCCGGGCCGCGAAAAGGAGATCGTCCGCGCGGTCGCCGCCGACAGGTTGCGCCGTCGCTGCGCCCGCCGCGAGGAGCGCCGCCACCGTCAGAATCGCCGTCCGCATCGTCTTCCTCCCGACCGTCAGGTCTTTCCGGGTCACGCCTGATCTATCGCGAACGCCCGGTTTCTCCACTTGCCTCACTGGACAGTGACCCGCGGACTGATACCGTCGCCACGGTCAACGAACAAGGGATGCCGCCATGAGCCTCGACAAGGTCCTGAACACCATCGACGAAACCCTCCCCGACGCGATGGACCGGCTCTTCGAGCTTCTGCGGATACCGTCGATCTCGACCGATCCGGCCCATGCCGACGACGTCGGTCGCGCCGCCGACTGGCTCGTCGGGGAACTGCGAGGACTTGGCGCCGAGGCGGAAAAACGCGCCACCGCCGGACACCCCATCGTCGTCGGCCGAATCGGAGAGGGCGCGCCGCACCTCATGTTCTACGGCCACTACGACGTTCAGCCCGCCGACCCGCTCGAGCTCTGGGACCGCGACCCGTTCGACCCGGCGATCGAGAAGACATCCAAGGGCGAGGTCATCCGGGGCCGCGGCACATCGGACGACAAGGGTCAGCTGATGACCTTCGTCGAGGCGTGCCGGGCCTGGATCGCGGTGAACGGAACGCTGCCCTGCCGGATCACCTTCTTTCTCGAAGGCGAGGAGGAATCGGGCTCGCCGTCGCTCGTCCCGTTCCTTAACGACAATGCCGGGGAATTCCGGGCCGATCTCGCGCTGATCTGCGACACCGGGCTTTTCGACGACAGGACGCCGGCGATCACGACGATGCTCCGCGGCCTTCTGGGAGAGGAAATCACGATCACCGGCCCGAACCGGGACCTCCACTCGGGCCACTTCGGCGGCGCCGCGATCAACCCCATCCGCGTGCTCGCGCGGATCATCGCGACGCTGCACGACGAGACCGGGCGCGTGACCGTGCCCGGCTTCTACGAGGGCGTGCCCGAGCTTCCCGACGCGATCGCCGCGCAGTGGGACGCGCTTGGCTTCGACGCGGAGGAGTTCCTCGGCGCCGTTGGCCTCTCCAGACCCGCCGGCGAGTCGAACCGTTCCGCGCTCGAGATGATCTGGTCGCGGCCGACCTGCGAGGTGAACGGGATCAGCGGCGGCTACACCGGCGACGGATTCAAGACCGTCCTACCCTCCAAGGCCACCGCCAAGATCAGTTTCCGGCTCGTCGGAACCCAGGACCCTCATGCGATCCGCAAGAGTTTCCGGAAGATGGTCGAGGCGATGCTCCCGCCCGACTGCACGGTCGAGTTCAAGGGCCATGGCGCCTCGCCCGCCTCCGTCATGTCGACGGACGACCCGGCCTTCGAGAAGGCACGTCTCGCGTTGTCGCAGGAGTGGCCGAACCCGGCGGCCTTCGTGGGGGCCGGCGGATCGATCCCGATCGCCGGCTACTTCAAGTCGATCCTCGGGACCGAGTCGATGCTCGTCGGCTTCGGCCGCGAGGACGATGCGATCCATTCGCCGAACGAGAAATACGCGGTCGAGAGCTTCCACAAGGGCGCGCGCAGCTGGGCGCGGATCCTCGATGCGCTCGCGCGGTGACGCCGGGGCCAAGGGCGGCCTCTGCCTCGCCGACCTCCTCAGGGCGCGTTCGCGGCGCAGCGAGGCCTGCTGACGGAGTGTCCCCGCGGGGACATGATATCTGGAGGACGGCTGGCGCGGTTGACGGGACTCGAACCCGCGACCCCCGGCGTGACAGGCCGGTACTCTAACCAACTGAGCTACA
>CAZPOK010000078.1:0-12791 GCA_964587905.1 uncultured Rhodobacterales bacterium
CTGGCGACGCTGTTCCTGACCCCGGAGGACTGATCATGGATGCCACGGCCGCACCGGTGGTGCACACCTCGCGGCGCCTCGAGGCGGGCTCCGACATACGGCTCGGCGCCCAGTGGGACGGGTCGGGAACGAACTTCGCGCTGTTCTCGGCGAACGCGGAAAAGGTGGAACTCTGCCTTTTCGACCGGCGTGGCCGGCGCGAGATCGAACGGTTCGAGCTGCCCGAGTTCACCCATCAGGTCTGGCACGGATATCTGCCCGAGGTGCGCCCCGGGCAACTCTACGGCTACCGCGTGCACGGGCCCTACGCGCCGGAGGCGGGGCACCGCTTCAATCCGCACAAGCTGTTGCTCGATCCCTATGCGCTGGCGCACCATGGCAATCTCCGATGGCATCCGGCGCTGTTCGGCTACAGGATCGGCCATTCCCAGGGAGACCTGAGCTTCGACCGCCGCGACAGCGCTTTCGTCATGCCGAAGTCGGTCGTCGTGGATCCCGCGCACACCTGGGGCAGCGACGTGCGGCCCGAGACGCCGTGGAGCCGGACCATCGTCTACGAGGCGCACGTCAAGGGCATGACGGCGCTGCGCGGAGACGTGGACCCGCATCTTCGCGGCACGTTCGAGGGGCTCGCCCACGAAGCGGTCATCGACCATCTCGTGAAGCTCGGCGTCACCTCGATCGAGCTTCAGCCGATCCAGTCGTTCTACGACGACGGGCACCTCGTCGACAAAGGGCTGAAGAACTACTGGGGCTACAACACGATCGGCTTTTTCGCCCCCGCACAGCGGTATCTCACGCAGGATGGGCACCTGAACGAATTCAAGCTGATGGTGCGCCGTCTCCACGAAGCGGGGATCGAGGTGCTCATGGACGTGGTCTACAACCACACCGCCGAGGGCAACCAGATGGGTCCGACGCTGAGCTTCCGGGGGATCGACAACGCGAGCTACTACCTTCTCGCCGACGATCGGCGCTATTACTACGACACGACCGGCACCGGGAACTCGCTCGACCTTCGAAACTCGCGGGTTCTGCAGATGGTGATGGATTCGCTGCGCTACTGGGTCGAGGAATGCCACGTCGACGGCTTCCGCTTCGACCTCGCCACGACGCTGGGCCGCGACCGCGAGGACTATTCCGTTCACGCCGTCTTTCTCGAAGCGGTGCGGCAGGATCCGGTTCTCTCGGGCGTGAAGCTCATCGCGGAGCCGTGGGACACCGGACCCGACGGTTACCAGCTCGGGAATTTCCCGCCCGGCTGGGCCGAGTGGAACGACGAATACCGCGACACCACGCGCGCCTTCTGGCGCGGCGACACGGGCACCGCGCCCCGGATCGCGAGCAAGCTGCTGGGATCCGCCGACACCTTCGCCCACGACGGCCGGCGGCCCTGGGCGAGCGTCAACTTCGTGACCGCCCACGACGGGTTCACGCTCACCGACCTCGTCAGCTACGAGGGCAAGCACAACGACGCCAACGGCGAGGACAACCGCGACGGCCATTCCCACAACCTCAGCCGCAACTGGGGCGCGGAGGGGCCCACCGACGATCCCGGGATCATCGACCTGCGCGACCGGATGCGGCGGAACTTCATGGCGACGCTGCTCCTCAGCCAGGGCACCCCGATGATCCTGATGGGCGACGAGCGCGGACGATCGCAGGGCGGCAACAACAACGCCTACTGCCAGGACAACGAGATCAGCTGGTTCGACTGGAGCGAGGACGAGCGGGAGATGTCCTTCGAGGGCTTCCTGCGCGGCCTCATCGCGATCCGCGAGTCGCGCCGGCTCATGCTCGCCGACCGTTTCCTGCACGCCGGTCCCGACCCGCGCGGCCGTCGCTATGCGCACTGGCTGAAGGCGGGCGGCGGCGAACTGGAGTCCGACGACTGGAGCGACGAGAGCCTGAGATGCCTGGGGCTGCTGCTCCACGAATCCGGAGACTGCCTGGTCCTCTTGATGAACACCGCCGGCGAGCCGTGCAAGTTCCAGCTTCCGGGCGGCCCCGACCGGCGGTGGACGCGGCTTGCCGACACGGCGACGGGCCTTGCCGACGCGGAATCCCAAGACGTCTTCTACGGGCACGAGATCGACCTGCCCGAGCGCTCGCTGATCCTGCTGGAGACGCGATTTCATGGTTGACCGCGGACCGGCGGCCTGGGGCGCGGTCAGGCTGCCGGACGGCCGCGTGCGCTTCCGCCTCTGGGCGCCGGACGAGGCGGACCTGTCGCTGCGTCTCGGCGAGACCGACATCGGCATGGAGAACATCGGCGACGGCTGGTTCGAGAGCGTGTGCGACGCTCCCGAAGGCACTCTCTACGGCTTCGTGCTCGGAGATGGCGCGACGGTCCCCGATCCGGCGTCGCGGCGCCAGGCGGGCGACGTGCACGGTCCGTCGCGCGTCGCGACGGACGGATACGACTGGCGCGCCGAGTGGTCCGGGAGGCCGTGGGAAGAGGCCGTGATCTGCGAGATCCACACCGGGACCTTCACCGAGGCGGGCACCTTCCTGTCAGCCGTCGACCGGCTGGACGCGCTCGTGGACACCGGGTTCACCGCCGTCGAACTGATGCCCGTGGCGCAGTTCGCGGGCGACCGGGGGTGGGGGTACGACGGCGTCCTGCCCTACGCGCCGCATCCCGTCTACGGCAGCCCCGATGACCTGCGCGCATTCGTCGACGCGGCGCATGCGAAGGGTCTGCTGGTGCTTCTCGACGTGGTCTACAATCACTTCGGACCGGAGGGGAACTACCTCCACGCCTATGCCGACCCCTTCTTCGACGACAGCCGGCATACCCCCTGGGGGGCGGGCATCGATTACGCGCAACCCGCCGTCCGCCGCTTCTTCATCGAAAACGCGCTCTACTGGCTCGAGGACTTCCGCTTCGACGGCCTGCGGCTCGATGCCGTGGACCAGATCCGCGATCCCTCCGATCCCGACCTGCTCGTGGAACTTGCCGCGGAGGTGCGTGAGCGGATCATCGACCGGCCGGTGCACCTGACGACCGAGGACAACCGAAACGTGGCCCACCTCCACGAATGGGAGTTGGGGCGCCCGGTTCTCTACAGCGCCGAGTGGAACGATGACGTCCACAATGCCGCGCATGTCCTCGCCACGGGCGAGGTGGAGGGCTATTACGACGACTTCGCCGACGACCCGGCGGGTCTGCTCGCGCGGGCGCTCGCCGAAGGCTTCGCGTTCCAGGGGGGCGGGCGCGGCGAGCCCTCGGCGCATCTGCCGCCCGTGGCCTTCGTCGACTTCCTCCAGAACCACGACCAGACCGGCAACCGCGCGCTGGGCGAGCGGCTGATCTCGCTGACCGACGCGGCGACGCACGACGCGCTGACGGCCATCCTGCTGCTCTCGCCGCACATCCCGCTGATGTTCATGGGCGAGGACTGGGGCGAGACGCGGCCGTTCCGGTTCTTCGCGGGCTTCGAGGGCGATCTTGCGCAGGCCGTGACCGAGGGGCGGCGCAGGGAGTTCGCCGATTTCGCCGACTTCGCAGGGCACACCGAGGACGTGCCCGACCCGATCGACCCCGGAACCTTCGAGGGCTCGCGCATCGACTGGGCCGCGCGGGAGAGCGACCGCGGAAACGCGGCGCGCCAGAAGGTCCGGGCGCTTCTCGCGCTCCGTCGCACCGTCATCGTCCCGCGACTGGCCGCGACCGGCGGGCAGAGCGGCACGATCGTCGCCGCGACGCGCGATTGCCTCGCCGTCGACTGGCGTCTCGGCGACGCCCGTCTCGAGCTGAGGGCCAATCTCTCGGACACGCCGTCGCAGCCGGCGCCGGCCGAAGGCACGCTGCTTCACCTTTCGGGCGCCGCGCCCGGCGCGCCGCGGTCGGCGGCGCACTTCCTCAGGCCGGACCGATGAAACTGCCGGTCGCGACATACCGGCTCCAGTTCCGGGGCGGCATGGACTTCGACCGCGCGGCAGCGCTCGTCGATTATCTCGACGCGCTGGGCGCAAGTCACCTCTACGCCTCGCCCGTCTTCACCGCGACCACCGGCTCGACCCACGGCTACGACATCACCGACCCCAACGAGATCGACCCCGCGCTCGGCGGACGCGACGGGCTCGACCGCCTGTCGGACGCCCTGCGCGCCCGCGGCATGGGGCTGATCCTCGACATCGTGCCGAACCACATGGCCTTCAACGCCGAGAACTCCTGGCTCCGCGATATCCTCCGCCGAGGGCGCGAGAGCCGCTTTTGCCGCCATTTCGACATCGACATGGAGAGCGAGCGGCTGCGGCTGCCGTGGCTCGAGGATCACTTCGAGACCGTCCTGGAGGGCGGTGGGGCGACCGTCGCGGACGACCCCGACGGGCCATCACTCGATATCGCGGGCCTTCGCGTCCCGCTTTGCACCTGTGGCGAACTCGAAGCCGCCCGCGAGGATCCGACACCGGACCGGATCCGCGCGCTCCACGCCGCCCAGCCGTGGCGGCTCGTCTCGTGGCGGACCGAGCAGGACGCGCTCACCCACCGGCGGTTCTTCAACATCACGGGTCTCGTCGGGGTCCGGGTCGAGGACGAGGCGGTTTTCGAGGATACCCACCGGCTTCTCTTCGATCTTCTGAAGAGCGGGACCGTCGACGGCATCCGCATCGATCATATCGACGGGCTCGCCGACCCGGAGGGTTATCTCGACCGGCTCCGGTCCCGCGCGCCGGACGTCCCTATCTGGGTGGAGAAGATCCTGACGGGAGACGAACGGCTCCCGCCCTGGCCGATCGAGGGGACGACCGGCTACGAGACCGCGCGCCGCTTCGCGCAGGTCGCGACGAACGCGGACGGACGCGCGACCGTCGACGCGCGGTATCGGGAGGTCACCAGTCGCTACGCCCTGCTCACCGACCTGCTTGCGCGCGCCAAGCGGCAGATCCTCACCGAGGACCTTTCGGCCGAGCTCTGGCTGTTGCACGGCATGCTAACCGAGATCGCGGCAGACGACCCCATCGGCGTCGAGTTCGGCCCCGAGGCGCTGCGCCACGCCATCGTCGAATTCGTCGCGGCCTTCACGCGCTACCGGACCTACATGGGCCGGGACCGGATCGACGAGGCCGACGCGGCGCTCGTCCGTGACACGGCCGAGGCCGCCGTCGACGCGAACCCCTATCCCGGCGCGATCCCCTTCTTCGCGGAAGTCCTGCTGCGCCGGACACCGGAGGCGGGTCGGCTGCGGGTGCGTTTCCAGCAGGTGACCGGTGCGGTCATCGCGAAGTCGCAGGAGGACACCGTCTTCTACCGCGAGGTACCGCTTCTTGCCGCGAACGAGGTCGGCGGCGAGCCCGATGACGAGGCGCTGTCGCCCGCGGCGTTCGCGAGACGCTTGGCGCGGCGCGCCGCCGAGATGCCCCATGGCCTCACGCTCACCTCGTCCCACGACACCAAGCGCTCCGAGGACGCGCGGATGCGGATCGCCGCCATCACGCACGCGCCGGAAGCGTTCTTCGACTTCCACGAGATGTGCGCCGCGCGCGCCGACGCCCGCATCGCGCCGAACCTCGTGTGGTATCTGGCCCAGTCAGTGCTCGCGCTGGCGGGCGAGCCGGAGGTGCCCGATCGTCTCGCGACGCATGTCGAAAAGGCGTTGCGCGAGGCCAAGCGCGTGACGTTCTGGAGCATGCCCGACCGCGGCGTCGAGGAGCCCGCGCGCGACTACGCCCGGTCGCTCGGCGAGACCTTCGCGGACCCGCCCGACGCACTGCGCCCGATCCTCGAGATCGCGGACCGGCTGTCGCTCCTGCAGGTCGCGCTGAAGATGATCTCTCCGGGCATCCCGGACATCTATCAGGGCTGCGAGATCGCGAGCTATGCCGTGACCGACCCCGACAACAGGCGCGAGGTGGACTTCGGCCTGCTGCGCCGGGCGCTCGATGACGAGACGGTGCTGTCACGGGCGCTCGACCGGCGGAAACTCTCGCTCACGCGGCGGCTTCTGGAGGCCCGCCGCAAGTTGCCCGACCTCTTCCTCGACGGCGAGGTCGCGTTCTCGGAAGGCACGCACGGCGCGCCCATCCTCGAACGGCGCAGGGGCGATACGGTGCTCCGCCTGTCGTTCCGCCTCGACGGCGCGCCGGTCGACCTGTCGGCCGGGCGGAGGGTCTGGCCGGCCGGGGAGGAGGAGTCCGGCCCCTGGCTCGCCATCACCCTCCAATCCTGAGATGCGTCCGCGTGTCGCGTCTGTCCATCTGCCGCGGCAACCCGATGCCGTCCCGCCCGCGCGATGCCGGGTCTTGATCTTTCTCAAGGGAGAGCGTTCGAAAAATCCTGAAGATTGGCCGACACGGGCGGCCGTTTGAGCTATGGTCGGCGAAAACCGGGGATATGCCATGAACAGGAGCTTTCTTTTCGGTGCGACGGTGGCGGCGGGGGCGGTGCTGCTCGTGCCGGGCGTGGCGCAGGCGCTGAGCCGGGCGGGACGGCCCGTCATGCGCGCCGCCGTGCGGACCGGCGCCGTCGCCTACAAGGAATTCCAGAAGGCGGGCGCCGAGGTCTACGAGCACATGGAGGACATCGCGGCGGAATTCGAGGCGGAGATCAGGCGCGCCCGGTCCGAAGCCGGAGAGCCGGATGACGCCGAAGCCGCTGCCGACGACACCGCCGAGGGGACCGGTGCCTGACGGGG
Organism: uncultured Rhodobacterales bacterium; assembly: GCA_964587905.1. Lineage (GTDB taxonomy): Bacteria > Pseudomonadota > Alphaproteobacteria > Rhodobacterales > Rhodobacteraceae > DAINOF01. Next base: position 6,642 of record CAZPOK010000078.1, read on the forward strand.
ATCCATCGCCGCAGGGGCCGCGTCCGGTGGTCATGGAGCGCGTGCATGCGACCGACGGCCGTCTGCGTCTGCGCCTTCGCAAGCGGATCGATGCGGACGCGATGGGCGCGCTGGCCGACGGCATCGCCGCGCTCGCGGAGGTCGACAAGGTCGTCGCGCGGCCCAACACCGGCAGCGTGATCGTGTCGTTCCGGGGGCCCGCGGACCCGGTCGTCGACGCCATCGGTGCATCTGCGGGAGCCAGGATCGTGCCGCCGCCGACACCGCCGCCGGTCGGCCCGTCGCTGCAGTTCGGACTGATGAAGCTCGACGCGGACATCCGCAAGCGGACCGAAGACAGCGTCGATCTGCGCGCCGCCCTCGCGCTTCTGCTGCTGTTCGCGGCGGTCGTCCAGCTTGCGCGGGGGCGCATCGCCGGCCCTGCCACGACCCTCGCGATGGCGGCGTTCTCGCTGATCGATGCGGGGCGTGGAAAGTAGCGGCCTCAGGCCAGCCTTCCGGCGACGTCCGTGTCCTCCCAGGGCGGGGAGAGATCGTCGCGCCCCATGTGTCCGTAGGTTGCGAGATCGCGATAGAACCGGCCGTCGCGCAGCGCCGGCAAGTCCCAGAGCGAGAACCGCTCGGCGATCGCCGCCACCCGGAAATCGAGCGTTTCGGCGAGGCGGCCGGAGATCTTCGCGTCGTCGATCCGGCCGGTACCGAAGGTGTCCACCTCGACCGTGACGGGCCGTTCGTCGCCGATCACGTAGGACAGCTGAACCTCGCATTCCGAAGCGAGGCCCGCGGCGACGACCGAGCGCGCGGCGTGGCGCGCCGCGTAGGACGCGGTGCGGTCGATCCGGGCGGGCGACTTGCCGCTCATCGCCGTGGCGCTCTGCCGGACCAGCCCGCCGTAGCTGTCGTCGGCGAGCTTGCGGCCCGTCAGTCCCGAATGCGCGCCCGGCCCGCCCTCCTTCGGGAGCGCGACGCAGACGAGGCGCGTCGCGCTGTCGGGCCCGAGAGGGCTCTGCGCGAAGACGGGGTCGATGACCTCGCGGGTCAGGGCCTCGCGCAGCTTGTCCCCGGTCGGGGCGGACGGCGAGGCGGTCGTCAACGCCAGCGCGGCGATGCGCGAAGGGCGCCGGTCCCGGAACGCGACGGCGAGTTGCGCCTGGGCGTCCGGGTGGAGCCATGGCAGGCGCTCTTCGGATCGCGCGGCGTCGAGCGCGCGGGTCAGCCGGTGGGCTGCCCAGATCGGAAAAGCCATGTCGGCGGCCGTGTGCCGGCAGGCGTGCCCGAAGGCCGTCGTCATGTGCGTCGCGCCCGGCGGCAGGTCGGGCTCCAGGGCGTCCCGCGCGAGGTCGAGCATGATCGTGAGCGGCTCCCGCCCCGCGTCTGCCGGATAGCCGGCCTCCTCGATGACACGCCGGGCGAGCGCCGCGGGATCGAAGGAGGCCTCGACCCGCGCCCGGATCGAGAGGAACACCACGCCCGTCGCGATCGCGCATTCCGCGCTGACCGGGCTCCGCACCCCGGCGGCGAGATAGGCGTCGATCACCGCGTCGCTGATCTGGTCGCAGAGCTTGTCCGGATGCCCCCTGGTCACCGAGTCGGACGTCATCACGAAGTCTCTCATCCCTGCCTCTCAATCTCGCTGAGTTCGATGCGCAGCCCGCGCCGGGCGAGGACGGCGGTCGCCGGCGCGATCCCGGCGATCAGCGACAGCGCGACGTCGCGCCCGCCAAGACGTCCGATCCCGAGAATCCGCCGCAGGCCCGGCACGAAGAACGGCAGGACCGCGAGGCCGATCGACGCCGCCACCGCGCCGTCGACGGCCCGGTTCCGGAACAGCGTCTCGATCTCCAGGTCGCCGATGTCGCGGCGCTGCGCGACGAGCGTGTAGATCAGCTGGCCCAGCGTAAGGGACAGGAACGTCATGCCGCGGGTCTGCGCTCCGGGGCCATGGCGTGCGAGACCGATGAAATGCGGCACGAGGGCGGCGGCGGCGATCGTGCCCCCGTCGGCTGCCATGCGGCGAAAATCGGCGGGCCGCATGATCGGCTCCCCGGGATCGCGCGGCGGTCGCAGCATGGCATCCTCGTCGGGGGCGGCCATCGCGATTCCGAGGCCGGGCAGGATGTCGGTGACGAGGTTGATCCACAACAGCTCCATCGGCGTCTCAACCTCGCCCTTGCCGTGGAGCGCCTCGACGATCTCCAGGACGATCTCGGACAGGTTGGTCGTGATCAGGAAGCCCAGCGACCGGCGGATGTTCCGATACACGGCCCGGCCCTCCGCGACCGCCTCGGCGAGCGTCTCGAGCCTGTCGTCGCGGACGACGACGTTGGCGACGTCGCGGGCGAGGTCGGTCCCGCTCTCGCCCATTGCGATCCCGATGTTCGCGGCCTTGAGCGCGGGGCCGTCGTTGATCCCGTCGCCGGTCATTCCGACGACACGCCCGCTCGACTGCAGCGCCTTCACGATGGCGAGCTTCTGATGCGCGCTGACCCGCGCGAAGACGTCGGTGCGCCGCACGAGGCCGGCGAGAAGCTCCGGGTCGAGGCGGGATATCTCGGTCGAATCCATCACCGAGACCGAGCCGTCCCGGCCGAGTCCCAGCTCGCGCGCGATCGCAACGGCGGTCGCCGCCTGATCGCCGGTGATCATGATGGTCTCGATGCCCGCGCGCCGCATCTGCGCGACGAAAGACCGGGCTCCGGGACGCAGCGGATCGGCCATGGCGAGCGATCCCAGCCAGGTCAGGTCGCCCGGATCATCGTCCTCGATATCCCTCGCGGCCTGCGCGAATCCCAGAACCCGCGCGGGCCGCGCGGCAAGCGCGTCATTCAACCCGATGATCCGCTCCCGATCCTTGGCCGACATCGGGCGGGACCGGCCTCCGGCGCGGATCCGCGAGCACATCCTGAGCACCGCCTCCGGCGCGCCCTTCACGACGGTTCTCTTGCGCGTCCCGCCGTGCACCGTGCCCATCCACGGGCGCTCGACCTCGCGCTCGACCGTCCGGCGCCTCGGGTGCCGGTCGCGGAGCCCGAAGATGTCGACGCCGTGATCCTCCGCGAAGTCGACGAGGGCCTGTTCGGTCGGCGACTGCGCCAGCGCCTTGCCGTCCCGTTCGTCGAGGTCGCTGTTCAGCGCCGCGGCCTCCGCAAGGGCGCGGAGCCGGTCAATGTCGTCGGGCGCGACCTCCTCGCGGCCGGCGAGCGCCGCGACCACGAACATCCGGTTCTGCGTCAGCGTTCCCGTCTTGTCGAGACAGACCGTATGCAGCGCGCCCAGACCCTCGACCGCCTTCATGTGGCGGATCAGGATGCCCTTGCGCTCCATCCGGCGAAGCGCGAGCGCCATCGTCGTCGTCGCGACGACCGGCAGTCCCTCGGGAACCGCCGCGACGGCGAGCGCGAGCGCGTCGGTCGCGATCTCCGAAAAGCTGTACCCGCGGGCGAGACCGACCACGACGAAGAGCCCGCAGGCGGCGAGCGAGCCGACCGACAGGAGGCGGCCAAGGTGTTCGAGTTCCATCTCGACCGGCGCCTGCGGGCGCGCGCCCGTCCGGCTCATCAGCGCGATCCGCGCCGCCTCGGTCCTCGGTCCCGTCGCCACGACGACGGCCTTGCCGCGTCCCTGGGTGACGAGCGTTCCGCTGTGGATCATCGCGGGACGGTCGCCGATCGGTGCCGACGCCTCGGAGATCTCCGACGGGACCTTCGGGACGGAGATGGTTTCTCCGGTCAGCGCGGACTCGTCGACATGCAGCCGGGTCGCTTCCACGAGGCGCGCGTCCGCCATGACCTGCGCTCCGGGACCGACGACCAGAAGGTCGCCGGGCACGAGATCGGCCGATCGGATGCGGATCTCCGCGCCCTCGCGCACCACCGAGACCTGCTGCTCGGAACTCCCCATGAGGGCCGCGATGGAGGTCTCGGCCTGTCCCTCGGTGACGTAGCCCAGCACCGCATTGGCCGCGACGACCAGAAGGGTCGCCGCGGATTCGATCGGGCGTCCCGTCGCGAGCGAGACGACAGACGATGCGCCGAGCATCGCGACGGGCAGGCTGTTCACCTGCTTCGCGAGCATCGAGAACCGCGACGGCGGCGCCTCGTGCGGCATCACGTTCGCGCCGAGCCGATGGATCCGGGCGCGGGCCTCGGACCGGCCGAGGCCCCGGCCGGCATCGGTTTCGAGCCGCCTTTCGACCGTGCCCGCGTCCCTGGCGTGCCATGGCTCGGCGTCATGCTCCGGCGCGGGTGCGGGGTCCGGTGGCGCATTGCCTGTCAGGGCGTCGCGCACGGCGCTGCCAAGGAGTTTCAGAACCCTGTCCTGCGCAAGGCCGGGATCGAACCGGACGATGAGGCTTCCGGTTGCTGTCCTGACTTCAGCGCTCAGGAACTGTGGCTGCGCCCGGAGCGCGCGCCGCAGCCGCTCCGCGATCCTGACCCGTCCGCGCACGACGTCGCAGCGGACCCGCAGACGGCCCGGTACGCGCGCATGGGCCACGGCGATTTCGAGAGATGGATGTGACACGTGCCTCTCCGCCGGCGCACGCCGGATCGCCGCGAACGCCCTGATCCGACCCTCCCGAGGTAGCGGGAAAAGCCCGGCGGATCGTTGACCTCCGTCAAGTCGGGGTCGCCCGGAGGAGCCGGGCGGCCGCGGGCGCTCGATGGCCGAAGACGGCGCGCGAGCCTTCGCGCGGGGCCCCCGCGTTCAGCGCCCGCCGGGGTCGATCACCGTGACGCCGACCGAGGCCGCCCGGGCGAGATCGGGATTGAGCGACATCGGGATGTACTCCCCCCGCCGCCAGAGTTCGCCCATGTCGTCGTAGTGCCGCGAGAGCGGATGGCCTGATTGGCCCGTGGAGATGATGAAGACCGAGCTGTCGGGGTCGGCGAAGTCGAAAACCCCCCGGAAGCCAGGCCCGTGGGTGTTGAGGAAGGGCTGCGGCTCGGTTCCCTTGAGCTGTCCCCGCATCAGCGTCTGATCGCCCCCGCTCGTCGACTGGCGAATGTTGACGATCCACTCGAGCACCGGGATATCGCCCAGCACCTGGTGATCGTGCGTCGCCTGGTGCACGTCGCCCCAACGGAGCGCGGCGAGGTTGGTCCCGTGGCGTTCCGCGATCCACAGAAGGGCGTCGTCGAGCGCGAGCCGCGCCATCTCGGCACAGGTTTCGGTCTCGGATGACTGCACCACGTCGCACCAGGCCGAGGCGCCGTCGATGTCCCGGAAGACCCGCTCGAGAAACAGCGGCTCGACCTGCACGAAGGCGCGGGCGAGGGGGCCGAGCTCGTCGCGGATCAGCCTGTCCTGCAGCTCGCGGAGCCAGGCGGCGTAGATCAGCGGCTCGGGCAGGTGCTCGTTCATCTCGCCGTTCCATTCCGCCAGGAGCTCCAGCGCCTGCTGGCGCCGCCGCTCCGTCGTGCCCTCCGGTGCAGGCTCGCCCTTGTACCAGAGATCAGCGCCGATCAGCGGCAGGATCGAACGGGCGGAGAACGACACCGTGTCGAGCTGCGCCTCGATGAAGCTCTCGCGGGTATGCACCTGCCGCGCCTGCATGAGCCGCCGCCAGCGCTGGACCCGCTGCGTGTCGCCCCAGTTGTAGCTGACGTGGAACGGGAAGGGAGCATCCGTGATCTTGTTGTTCATGTTGCCGAGGATGCCGCCCTCCGGGTCGAGCACCGATGGGTTCGCGGCATAGGACATCCGCCCCTGCCAGCGGTTCTCGGCCAGCCAGCCCGGCGCCGGGATCCGTCCCCTGCTCTGGTGCCGGGCGGCGCGGCGGGGCATCGCGCCGACCATCTGCATCGCGATCTTGTCGCGGTCGACGAGCGTGATGTTCTGGCTGGGCGCGATATAGCGTTCGCCCGCCGCCATCGCCTCCTCGACCGTGCCCGACCGCATCAGGGCCAGCGCGGCGCTCGCCGTGGTGTCGTTGGGCGAGAGCGCGGTCCAGGAGAGCGCCGCGACATGCCCCGGCGGTGTGACGGCGGCGAGGTTGAAGTGGTGGCCCGGCAGGACGGGTCCGTTGTCCGACCACCGGAGCGTGATCGTGACCGGGTCGGCATCCTTGATGTTGATGATCGACCGGCGGGTCTCCAGAGGTTTCCAGCCGTCGGGTGTGAGGCCTTCGCCCGCGTCGTCGGGGTTCAGCTT
>CAZPOK010000079.1:0-12596 GCA_964587905.1 uncultured Rhodobacterales bacterium
CCGCGCACCTCGATCTGCTTCAGCTCGGGCATGACCCACCTCGGTAAGGATTGGGTAACAGATAATCGACCGGCTCCGAGTCTCCAACCGGATTCTGGAACATTACCAGAACATGAAGCCAAGATCACGCCGAAGTGGCGATCTTCCTGTGGATAAGCCAGACGACGCCCAGTCCGACGGCGGCCAGCCCCGCCGTGAGCACCGCCGCCCCCGCCAATCCGGCCCCCAGCGTCAGCGCGAAAAGCGGCGTACTGCTGGCCGTCCCGATGTTGCCGAGCTGCGCGACCGCCCCGTTGGCGCGGGCCTGGTCGGGAAGCCTCTCGTTGAGGTCGGGCACCATCGCGAAGGCCGCACCCGGGGCCAGCCCGATCACGGCGAAGAGCGGCAACGCGACCCAGACCCGTGCGGCTTCTGGCACCGCGAGGAGACCCGCGACCCCGAGAACGGTCAGCGCGAATCCCGTGATCGCGATCCGGTGCGGCGAGAAGCTCCGCGCGAGCGCCCCGGCGGCCATCGTGCCGACGAGCGCGACGAGCGGCAGGACGGGCGCGGTCCATGTCCCGAGGAACCCCGGCATGTACGTCAGGAGGCCGAGGAACATGAGCGTGTGCCACAGAAATCCGAGCGCCGGGGCGACGGTGCGCGGATTGCGATAGATCGCGACGTGCCGGGCCACGAATCCCCTCTCCGGCGGCGGGCGGACACCGGCGGCCGGCAGGCGCGGCGCCAGCAGGAGCGCGAGCAGCAGAAGCGCCGCGCCGTGCGCGAGATACACGCCGGGCACGCCGAAGGCGGCGAGAAGCGGCGGCGCGACGAGCGCGGCTATGGCGAAACCGACCCCGAAGAACGTCCCCCAGAGCCCCATCACCACCGGCCTGTCCCGCCCCGAGGCCACCGCCGCCATCAGCGTCGGCGCCGAGACGACGATGCAAAGATGCGCCGCGCCCTCGGCCAGCCTGAGCGCCATGAAGACCGGGAAGGCGGGCAGAAGCGCCTCGGCCACCGACAGGAGCGCCCCGGCGACGAGACCGGACAGCAGCACCGTCCGCACTCCGAACCGCGCCACGATCACCCCCGCCGTCGCGCCGAAGACGATGCCCATGGCGCTGAGCGCAGAGACGGCCCAGGGCAGCGCGTCCGGATTGTCCGGGTAGACCTCGGACAGCGGCCCGAGCGTCAGCGAGATCTTCGCGAACTGTCCCGCCGCGAGCAGCCCGGCCGCGAAGAGAAGCCCCGTGAGAAGCCAGTCGGTGCGCGTGGCGTCGGGAATGGAGGAGGTCGCAGCCATGCCGCCGCTCTAGCGGGGAAGCGCGCGGGCGTCCATCGCGAAGCGGGTCCGAGGGTTCCCCGGCCCTCCGGGCGGGTCGAGCGATGCCGTCCCGGTTCCCGGCGCCGGTCCGGCGAACGGCCCGGACGGTTCGCGGCGCGACGCCCGCCGCCCTCGCGGAGGGTCCACGGTCCTGCCCCATTGCTGGTTTAGGACGCCGGGCGACGACACCGCCCACCGAGGGATGCCAATGTCCGTCTTCGACGTCTTCACCGCCGTTGCGATGTTCCTGATCGGGGCGATCGTGGGCGCCGCCGTGACATGGATGGCCGACTTCGCCGGCGTCGCGGGCTGGATCGCGGGCCTCGTCTTCGCCGTCCTCGTCTTCGCGCTCATCTGCGTCAACGACAGGCTGATGGGGTTCGAGATGAAATCCGTCGTCCGCCTCGTCGCCTCGCTGGGGAGCCTCTACACGACGAAGGCCGAGGCCGACGAGGTGGAGCGCACCTTCGCGCGGAGCTCGGACTACTATGCGTTCCTCGCGGGCGCGATCCTCGGGATCGCCGCCAGCCTGCTCTGGTCGCCGTCCTTGGCCTGATCCAGGTCCAGCCACCCGGGGCGGCGCTGTACCTGACGGTCCGGCCGCGTCCCGCGGGGGCTTTCAACGCGCGACAACCGCGCCCGCCGCCCCCTCCGGCGCACGTGGAACACGCCTCCCCGAAAGAGCCCCGCCGCGCGCCGGTTTTGTCTCCGCCGTGGCGGGACTATATGACGGGGGACGCCACAGAGGAGGTTCCGACATGCGATTGACACGCCGCGCGCTCCTTGCGGCCGGGCTGGCGGCCGCCGCCCTGCCCGCCCTCGCCCACCATGGCTGGCGCTGGACGGATTCCGGCGAATTCGAACTGACCGGCCTGATCACCGACGCCGATCTCGGCAATCCGCACGGTGTCCTGACCATCGACGCCGACGGAGAGATCTGGACCGCCGAGGTCGGCCAGCCGTGGCGCAACGAGCGCGCGGGCCTGAGCGATGACATGATGGCGCCCGGAACCGAGATCACGATCCTCGGCGAGCGCGCGGCCGATCCCGACCGACGGGTCGTCAAGGCCGAGGCCGTGACGATCGCGGGCGAGACCTACATCCTCTATCCCGATCGCATGTGATCGAGATCGCCACAGCGCTGGAGGCCACCGGCCTCGCGCAGTTCCTCAAGGTGTCGCGATGGGTCTACCCTCTCGTGAACGCGGCCCACATTCTCGGCATCGCGCTCCTCGTGGGCGCGGTGATGCCGATGGACGTCTCGGTCCTGCGCGGACGGACGGCGGCGGTGGGCCTTCTGCGCTGGTGGAGCGTGCTCGGCTTCGCGCTCGCCGCGAGCTTCGGAGCCCTCCTCTTCGTCACGCAGGCGACCGACTATGTCGGCAACTGGTGGTTTCTCGCGAAAATGGGAGTGATCGTGCTCGCGCTGATGAACGCTATCGTCCATTTCCGGCTCGACCGGCTGCCGATCCGCCAGCGCCGGCAGGCCGCCATCGCATCGCTCGCGCTCTGGCCCGCGGCGCTGATCCTCGGGCGGATGATCGGCTACGCCTGAGGGCCTCAGATGTGGACCACGCGGTCGTAGGCGTCGAGAACGCTTTCGTGCATCATCTCGCTCAGCGTCGGATGCGGGAAGACCGAGTTCATCAGGTCTTCCTCCGTCGTCTCCAGCGTCCGCCCCACGACGTAACCCTGGATCAGCTCGGTCACTTCGGCCCCGATCATGTGGGCGCCCAGAAGCTCCCCGGTCCTGGCGTCGAAGACGGTCTTGACCAGTCCCTCGGACTCGCCCAGCGCGATGGCCTTGCCGTTTCCGATGAAGGGAAACCGCCCGACCCGGATCTCGTAGCCCAGTTCCTTCGCCTTCGCCTCGGAATAGCCGACCGACGCCACCTGCGGGTGGCAATAGGTGCAGCCCGCGATGGACTCGGGCTTGATCGGATGAACGTCGTTCTTGCCCGCGATCAGCTCCGCCACCATGGTGCCCTCGTGGCTGGCCTTGTGGGCAAGCCAGGGCGCCCCGGCAATGTCGCCTATGGCGTAGAGCCCCTCCACCCCGGTCCGGCAGTATTCGTCGGTCACGACATGGGTGCGGTCGATCTTCACGCCCAGTTCCTCGAGCCCGAGCCCTTCCACATTTCCCACGATTCCGACCGCGGAAATGACCGTGTCGAAGTCGATCCTTTCCGTTTTCCCACCGGATTCGATATGCGCCGTCACGGTCCCCTTGCCGCGGTCGAGTTGCTTGACGGTGGCCTTCTGCATCAGGCTCATGCCCTGCTTCTCGAAGCTCTTCTTCGCGAAGGCCGAAATCTCGGCGTCCTCGACCGGCAGGATGCGATCCATCACCTCCACGACCGTGGTGTCGCTGCCGAGCGTGTTGTAGAAGCTCGCGAATTCGATTCCGATCGCGCCCGAGCCGATCACGAGAAGCTTCTTCGGCATCCGCGGCGGTTGAAGCGCGTGCTTGTAGGTCCAGACCAGATCCCCGTCCGCCTCGAGGCCCGGAAGCTCCCGCGCCCGGGCGCCGGTGGCGAGGACGATGCTCTTGGCCGTCAACTCCTCGGTGCCCTTGTCGGTCTTCACGCTGACCCTGCCCTTGCCGGACAGCGTCGCGTCGCCCATGAGGACGGTCACCTTGTTCTTCTTCATCAGATGCCCGACGCCGGAGTTCAACTGCTTGGCGATCGATCGGCTGCGCTTGATGACCGCGTCGAGGTCATAGCCGATCCCGTCGGCCTTGAGCCCGAAATCCTTCGCGCGCTCCATGAGGTGGAACACCTCTGCCGACCGCAGCATCGCCTTGGTCGGGATGCAGCCCCAGTTCAGGCAGATGCCGCCCATGTGCTCACGCTCGACGATCGCGACGTCGAGGCCGAGTTGCGCGCCCCTGATCGCGGACACGTAACCTCCCGGCCCCGCTCCTATGACGATCATGTCGAAAGACCTGGTTGCCATGCGCGCTCCTCCTCAGCGAATTGGTTGAGTGTTAAACCATATGGGTCGGTCGAACAACGCCGGGGGCGCACACCGGCCTTGCCATGGCTGCATGGCCACCGGAGTCAAAAGAACCCACGCATCGTCGCATCCCTGTGACCGACTCGCGCGATAGATGACCGCAGTCCATTTGTCAGGAGACCCACGATGCTCACCCGTCGCACGTTTCTGCAAACTAGCTCCGCAAGCGCGCTCGTCACGCCATTCGGTGGCTTCGCGGCCCGGGCGCAGTCGGGATTATTCCGCTTCGGCATCGTCGCCGATCCGCAATACGCGCCGGTTCCCCCGCGCGGATCCCGGTTCTACGCGCACTCGCTCTGGAAGCTTTCCGAGGCGGTCGACGATTTCAATGCGCAGGATGTCGAGTTCACCGTGACGCTCGGCGACATCATCGACCGCCACTGGGAGAGTTACGCGCATATCCTGCCCGTCTACGATCGCCTCGACGCGCCGAACGTCTTCGTGCTTGGCAACCATGACTACGAGGTCGCGCGGGACTACCTGGAATCGGTCGAAAGGAGGACGGGTCTCGACCGGGCCTACTACGACTTCACCGGTGGCGGCTACCGGTTCGTCGTGCTCGACGGAAACGAGATCAGTCTCTTCGCCAACGAACGCGGGTCGGAGAATCATGCTCTGGCGGAGGAAAGGCTCGCCGCATTGGAGGCTGCGGGCGCCGATAACGCAAAGCGCTGGAACGGCGGCATGTCGGATGCCCAGTTCGCCTGGGCGGAGGACGTGTTCGCGGACGCCCGGTCGAAGGGAGAGCGCGTGATCGTGATGGGCCACTACCCGGTGTTCCCCAAGGACATGCACAACATGTGGGATGACAACCGGCTGGTCGACCTGCTGACCGCGCAGGACAACGCCGTCCTCTATCTCAACGGACACAACCACGCCGGCAACTACGCTCAGGCGGGCTCAGTGCACTTCCTGAACGTGAAGGGGATGGTCGAGACGCCCGACACCACCGCCTATGCAGTGGCCGAAGTGCACGACGACCGGATCGAGATCCTGGGACGTGGCATCGAGGAGTCGCGGACGCTGCGCTTCTGACGACGGCGGCCGGCGGTTCGTCACGCCGCGCGGATCTCGCGCACCATGGCCCCGTAGCCGCCGGCGGCGAGGAAAGCCGCCTCCGCACCCTGCGTATCGCGCGCGAGCGCGTCGTTTCGGTACGGAAAGCGGCCGAAGCGCCGGATGACCTCGCGATGGGCGCGCGCGTGGATGAGGTTGTCCTCACCCGACTGCGGCATCCGGGTCATCATCAGCCGCACGCAGCGCTCCTGATCGGCGAGACATTCGGAGTGCATGAGCGGCAGGTAGAAGAACTGCCGCCCCGGTTCGTCGATCCTGAGATCCCAGTTGCGATCGATCGCCATCTTCGCGGCCGCCCGCGCGATGGCATCGGTCGAAAACGCCGCGCCACTGCCGCGAAACATGTTCCGGGGGAACTGGTCGGTCAGGATGATGTAGGCGAGCGTGCCTGTCGGATGGGTCAGCCAGAGCGACAATGCGCCGTCTCGGGCCCGCGTCCAGTCGGGAAGGAAACGCTCGAGGATGTCCGCGTCCAGATCCTCGGACACCTCGTACCAGCCCTTCGGCCCGACCTCGTCGAGCCAGAAAGCCAGGATTTCTTCAGGTTTGGCCATTTCACCTGCCTCGCACCAAAAATCAGCACAGCCTGTCGTCGAATCGTTACACGAACGGTGCTGTGGATCAATGACGCGATTCGGCCGCAGGTTCCGCCGTGTCCGTTTCGCCAGCATCGGCGACAGCGTCGATATAGACTTCCTGCGCGACTTCGGCGGCGACCGGAGAGGAGGTCGGCATGATGTTGACATAGGCGCTGGCCTCCTCGACCCGGGCCGAGGCGCGTTGCGTCATCCGGTAGGCGGCGTATCCCGTCACCGCGAGGAGCAGGACGGCGACGAAGAGCCAGAAGCCGCCCGGCCCCACCACGCCCATCAGCCAGGCGGTGATCGGCGGTCCCGCGATGGCGCCCACGCCATTGACGAAAAGCAGACCGCCCGACGCGCCGGCCATGTCGTCGGGGTCGAGGTAATCGTTGAGATAGGCGATGAGCAGCGAGTAGAGCGGGTTCGACACGCCGCCCATCAGGAAGGCGACGCCGAGGAGCACGGGAAAGCTCTCTCCGAACAGGAAGCCGACGATCGCCGCGAGCCCGCCGACCAGCGCCGCGCCAAGGATGAGAACCCGCCGGTCCATGCGGTCCGACAGCCACCCGATGGGATACTGCATCACGAGCGAGCCGGCGAAGATCGTCGCCACGAAGGTCGAGATCTGCGCCACGCTCAGCCCCGCCTCGGTGCCGTAGACCGCGGCCATGCCGAACTGCGCGGCGAAGACGCCGCCGAGAAGGAACATCCCGACGAAGGTGAGCGGCGAACTGTCGAAGACCTGCCGGAGACTCATCGCCTTGGTCGATGCGAACGCCGGCGTCGGCGTCACGCTCAGAAGGATCGGCGCGAAGGAGATCGAAACGAGGACGGAGGGCAGCACGAACAGGATCCATCCGGCCGGATCGGCGATGTTCAGCATTCCCTGAGCGGCGATGACGCCGGCCATCTGCACGATCATGTAGGCCGAGAGCGCCTGCCCCCTGTTCTCGTTCGAGGCGGCGTTGTTGAGCCAGCTCTCCGCCGTCACGTAGACGCCGCAGAAGCAGAACCCGGTGATCACCCGCAGGATCATCCAGGCATAGGGATCGGTGATCGCCGGGAACAGGATCACGGCCGCCGAGATGAACGATCCGAGTGCCGCGAAGACGCGGACGTGGCCGACCCGGCGGATGAACGCGGGCGTCAGGCGCGAGCCGCCGAGAAACCCGACGAAATACGCGGAGGTGATGAGCGAGAGCTCGAACGTGGTGAAGCCCTCGATCGCGCCGCGAACGCCCATCAGCGTCGCCTGAAGGCCGTTCCCGACCATGAGGAGACCCATGCCGAGCAAGAGCGCCCAGGAGCTTTTGAGCACCTGCAACATGATCGCCTCCGCGCCGTTCGTTCAAGGGATTAGCTGCTCTCTGACAGCGAGGTCTCGCGCCTCAGCGACTCACCCCTGTCGCTTCGCGTCGCCGGGTAGCAGAAGCGAGGCGTCGCCGTAAGAGAAGAACCGGTATTCGGAGGCGATCGCGTGGGCGTATATCGCCCGGATCCGGTCCGCGCCCATGAACGCGGAGACGAGCATCATCAGGGTCGACTTCGGGAGGTGGAAATTCGTCATCAGCGCGTCCGAGGCGCGGAACGCGAAGCCCGGCGTGATGAAGATGTCGGTCTCGCCGATCCAGGGCCGCACCGTCCCGTCCTCGCGCGCCGCGCTCTCGATGAGGCGCATGGCGGTGGTGCCGACCGGGATGATGCGGCCGCCCTTCGCGCGCGTCGCCGCGATCTCCGCGGCGGCCCCGGGCGTGATCTCGCCCCACTCGGCATGCATCTTGTGCGCGCTCACGTCGTCGACCTTGACCGGCAGGAAGGTCCCCGCGCCGACATGAAGCGTGACATGGGTAAATCCCACACCGCGCGCGGCCAGTCCGTCGAGAAGCGGTTCGTCGAAATGGAGCGACGCGGTCGGCGCGGCGACGGCGCCGGACCGGCGCGCCCAGACGGTCTGGTAGTCGTCCTTGTCGCGGTCGTCCGCGCCGCGGCGCTGCGCGATGTAGGGCGGCAGCGGCATGTCGCCGGCCTCGGCGAGGGCGCGGTCGAAGTCTTCGCCGCTCAGATTGAAGGCGAGCGCGGCAGTCCCTTCGGCCCGTCCCGTGACGGTTGCCGACAGGCGCTCGGAGAAGACGATCTCCTCGCCGTCGCGGACCTTCTTCAACGGCTTGAGCAGGGCGCGCCAGTCGCCGGACGCCAGCGGCTCGAGGAGCGTGGCTTCGATGCGGGCTTCGGTCCGGCCCGCCTCGCCCTCGCGCGCCCGGCTCCCCGTCAGCCGCGCCGGGATGACCCGTGTGTCGTTCAGAACGAGCCGGTCTCCGGGGCGCAGGAACGACGGCAGGTCGACCACCTGCGCGTCGACGATCCGATCCCCGTCCGCGACGAGCAGGCGGGCTGAGGACCGGGGGCGCGCGGGGCGCGTCGCAATCAGCCGCTCGGGCAGATCGAAGTCGAAATCCGACAGTCTCATCCGCCCTGCGAGGCCCCGGTCGGGGGCGGCCGCCTGAAGATCTCCCGGAACATGCCGGGCGTCAGGATCGAGAGGGGATTCACCTCCACGCGCGTCTCGCCCTGAGCTCCGGTCATGCGGTAGGCAAAACCGAAGAGCCCCTCGCCTCTCCGGGTGAAGATCTGGCCGATGCCGTTCAGGATATAGATCGGAGAGATCACGCCCTGCATGTCCATGCGTTTTGTCGCGACATCATAGACGCCGTCCATCGAAAGCCCGAGCGAGGCGCCGACGGCGGCGCCTTCCTGCACCACCACGCGCTCGGGCGACAGACGGAACCGCGCGTCCACCTTCTCGAACAGGATCCCCGGGCCCTGCAGTTCGTCGAGGAGGCCGATGATGCTGACCGCGTCGAGGAGGCTCGCAAGCCCCGGCGCGTTGCGCAGCCGCGTCCGTTCGATATCGAGCTGGCCGTCGAAGACTCCGGCCTGTCCGGTCGGCACGAGGATCAGCTCGAAGGCGCCCCCGCGCGCGTTCGGGAAGATGCCGGCGGAACCGAGGACGGCGCCGCCATCCTCGGCGGTCACGCGGATCGCCGTCCCGCCCGCGGCGGGCACCAGCGTGCCGCGAACCGGCGTCTGGCCGTTGACGCGCGCGTCGAAGCTGCCGCTGAGGCCCTGCCCGGCAAGCAGTTCGCCGCGAAACGGGGCGAGGTCGATGCCTTCGGTCACGCGAAGGGCGTCGAGTTGCAGATCGAGCGGCGTGGTCCCGCCGGCCCGCGCGGAACCGCCCGGCGGCAAGGCCGAGAGGTTCACCCGACCCCCCAGAAGACTCACTCTCGGCGGTCTCCCGACGCCTCGCCCCGCGACCGTCACCGGCGCGTCTAGCCACGTGCCGGCGCGGACGCGGTCGAAGATGGCGACAGCGCGGCCGGCCCCGCCGCCCGGCTCGATGCGCCCGGTCGCGCTCAGACCCGGCGCGGAAAGCTCGAGCCGCTCCACCCGGGCGGCCCCCTGGGCGATCCGCCCCTCCGCGACGAGGGTTCCCTCGGTGCCCGCCGCCTTGGACCACCGCAGAGGCGGAACCGAGAGGCGGGCGCCGGAAAGGTCGGATGTCAGCCGAAAGACAGCCGCCTCGTCCGGCTCCAGGCTGAGCGTCAGCTTTCCCTCTGCCGCCCCCGAGACCGTGCCCGGCGGCAACGTCACCCCGAGCCGCGCGAGGTTCTCCTGCGTCAGATTCAGCCGCGCCTCGGCCGCGCCACCACGACCGGCGTCCGGCGCGAGAGGCTGGCGCCAGCTTCCGTCGACGTCCAGACCACCCACCGTCATCGGCCCGGCGATCTCTATGTCTTCCGGGGTGACGACCACCCTCAGCTCCTCGGCGCCGAGCGGTCGGCCAGGGACGAGGCGCTCCGACGAGACGCCGGAGAGGGTTCCCGCGGCGTAGAAGTCGACGTCTTCGGCCGCGATGTCGCGCTTGAGGGACAACCGCACGTTGGCGCTGAGCCGGGCATCGCCCTCGGTCGCCAGAAGGTCCTCCGGGCGCGGCGACCTTTCGAGCACCCGGAACGGCCGGTTGTCGAGAAGCCGCAGGAGCGACGGCAGCGGTGCGGCCGCGGCGAGCCGGACCTCGGCCGGGGCGAAACGGATGCGGGTGTCGGGCACGATGAAGCTGGACCCGGCGAGGTCGGCCGGCGGCCCTTCCCCCGGCGACATCACGCCGTCGTTCAGCGTCAGCGCGAAGCGCGATTGCTGCAGCGAGGCGCGGCCGGAGGCCTCGCGGATCGGCGGCATGTGGCGCATCACCTTCACCTCGGCCCGGTCGAAGGTATAACTGAAGGCTGCGGTCGGCCGCGCGCCCGGCGCGAACCGCAGCGACAGCGCGAAGTCGTTCACCGTGCCGCCCGACACGTTCTCGGAGACCCAGTTGCGCGCACCGGGCGCGAAGCGCTCCGGCCAGAGCGCCAGGGCCGCGGCCGGCGTCAGCCGGTCCGACGCGAGGTCGAGCGCGACGGTCCAGCCGTCCTCGGCGGCCGCGATGCGTCCGCTGAGACGCTGTCGCCCATGCGCGCTGCGGAGCACCGTGTCGCCGATGTCGACGACGAAGGGATCGAGGGAAATCCGGAAATCAGCCGAGCCGTCGTCGATCGTGACCGACGCATCGAAGAGATCCCCCGGCGCGATCTCGAGCCGGTCCAGCGCCAGTTGACCAACCAGTTGCGCCGGCCAGCCGCCCTCGGGGGTGCCGAGATAGAGCTGCCCCGCGCCCGCGAGTTGCACCAGTTCGCTCTCCGCGGAAAGCTCGGCTATGCGAAGCCGGTTCCTTTCCGGGTCGTAGGTGACGTACGCCCGGGCGCTCTCGAACGCCACGGGACGCGCATCCGCCGCAGGTCTGAGCCGGCCCTTGCCGATCTCAAGCGTCGCCGCGAGTGCGGACAGGGCGCTGTCGGGTCCGACGGAGACGCGCATCGACCCCGAGATCGGCGCGTCCAGGATGCCGAGGACAGAGAGCACGGGAGACTGCAACGCGATATCGGCCGCCGCGGCGTTCTCGAACTGCACCCCGAGCGTGGCCGCGGGACTGCCTTTCTCGGAGCGGAAGGAAAGCTCCACCTCGGCAAGCTCCTCGGTCCCGTTGAAGACCTCGGAGACCACGGTGATCGCGATGGCGTCATCCTCGTTGAGGATGGTAAGCGTCCCGCCCGTGGCCTGCCAGATCCGCCCGGATCGCGCATCCTCGAGGGTGATCGTCAGGTCGCGCGCCTCGACCCGCCGGGTCGCGGCGATCGACCGCCGCGCGAAGAAGGCGTCGATGGTGTCGAGCACGTCACCGATCCCCGCCCCCTCCGCGATCTGTCCCGCGCCTCCGAACGCGAGCGAGAACGCGCCGTCGGCGCTGCGCCTGATGGTGATCTGCGCACCCGCGAGGCGCACGACCGCGGGCTCGAGCCTGCCGCTGAGGAGAGCTGGAAAGGACAGACCCGCGCCGAGTTCGTTGAGATGCGCGATGCCGTTCCCCGCCTCGTCGGTCACCACCACGTTGCGAAGCCGGAACCGGGGGAGCCCGGCCTCGTCGACCTGGAAGTCGACGCTCCCGAGCCGCAGCCCCGCCCCGGCGAGTTGCGCGTTCACCGCGCGCTCGATCCGCTCCGTCAGAACGCCCGGAAGCTTGAGAGGCACGCCGGAGACCGACATCAGGGCCACTCCGAGAAGGACCGAGACGGTGACAGCCCAGAGGACCGGCAGAACGCCGATCCGCCCGCGCCGTCTGCGGCGCAGCCTCGTTGCGGTCTTTTCCGGAGGTGTGTCTGTCACGGCCTGGCTTCGCGCGGAGTTCGGGTTACAACTTAGGTCAGAGCGTTCTAGAACGAAAACCGCACAGCAACCAGTCAAAGGCACTCAACATGACCGACGTGGGACAAGCCGCCCCGGATTTCACGCTGCCGCGGGACGGCGGAGGCGACGTGACGCTCTCGGCCATGAAGCCGAAGGCGGTTGTGCTCTACTTCTACCCGAAAGACGATACGTCCGGCTGCACGAAGGAGGCGCAGGCCTTCACCGAACATGCCGGTGCCTTCGACACGGCCGGTGCCGTCGTCATCGGCGTGTCGAAGGACAGCGTCGCGAAACACGACAGGTTCGTCGCCAAGTACGATCTCGGCGTGATCCTGGCGTCGGACGAGAGCTCCGATGTCTGCGAGACCTACGGCGTCTGGGTCGAGAAGAGCATGTATGGAAAGAAATTCATGGGGATAGAGCGCTCCACCTTCCTGATCGACCGGGACGGGGTGATCCGGAACGTCTGGCGCAAGGTGAAGGTGCCGGGACATGCCGACGAGGTGCTCGAGGCCGCGAAGGCGCTGTGATCTCGCTGGCGGAGATGGCCGTCGACGTGCTGACGACAGCCGACGGCCGCACGAAGACGGCAATCAGCCGGGACCACGCGGCGCGATGGCGGGCGGCGCGCGAGGCCGGGGGGACGATCGCCGTCGGATCGGCCGAACCGCCACTCCGCCCGGCCCGGCCGCAGACGCCCGAGCTGCTCTCGCCACGGGACGTGCCGCGTCGGCGTCCCGGAACGCCCGAGGGGCGCATCGCGCTGCTTCACGCTGTCGCGCATATCGAGCTCAACGCCGTCGATCTGCACTGGGACATCATCGCGCGCT
>CAZPOK010000080.1:0-12513 GCA_964587905.1 uncultured Rhodobacterales bacterium
GTCAGTCGAATATCTCCGCGGTCTCTGCCAGAACGATACCTTCGCGCAGGACGGTTTCGAGATCTGCGGCGAGACGGTGAAGATACGGGACGTGAAGGTGCCGGTCTGCGCGGTCGCCTGCGAGACCGATCACATCGCGGCGTGGAAATCGAGCTACAACGGCGTGCGCCAGATGGGCTCGAAATCCAAGACCTTCATCCTCTCGGAGTCGGGCCATATCGCCGGGATCGTCAATCCGCCGTCGAAGAAGAAGTACGGCCACTACACCAACGACGCTCTCGGCATCGAGCCGGACGACTGGCTGAAGACGGCCGACTTCCACGAAGGCTCGTGGTGGCCGCGCTGGGAGGCTTGGCTGTCGAGGCGGTCCGGGGCGCAGATCCCGGCGCGCGTGCCGGGCGATGCCGACCACCCGGTCCTGGCACCGGCGCCGGGCACCTATGTCACCGAGGCGCCGGAGGCCGGCGAAACCGCCGGCTGATCCGCCGGAGGAGTTTTTTGCTGCACCGCAGCAATCAGTCTTGCAATGCTGCGGTGCAGCATGTATATCCCCTGCAGTCGTACAGAGCGGGTCGGTCCCGCGAACGCAGGAGATAGACATGGCTACGAAATCGCAGGACTACACCAAGATGATGAAAGACATGATGGGCGCGTTCCCGGTCGACATGACCGCGATGCAGGACGTGTTCAAGACGCAGGCCGCGCTGACCGAGAAGATGTCGAAGGTCGCCCTCGAGGCCGCCGAGAAGTCGACCGAGATCTCGACGAAGTGGACGAAGGATACCCTCGGCCAGTTCGGCAGCCTGACGACCGTCAAGGACGAGCCGGCCGACTACGGCAAGGCGATGACCGATTTCGCATCGGCTCAGGCCGAATACGCCGCCGAGAACATGGCCGCCTTCGCCGAGGTCGCGAAGAAGGTCCAGATGGAGACGGTCGAACTGATGCTCGCCGCCGGCAAGGACATGTCGGAAGACGCGACCGCCGCCGTGAAGAAGGCCACGACCGACATGACGACTGCCGCGAAGAAGGCCTCGGCCGCCGCGAAGTAAGTCATCGGGGACATTGACGACTGGCTCCTCCCTGCCGGCGTCATACCCTGGGCGGGTTCTTCGGAACCCGCCCTTTCTTTTTCTTCTGCGCTGCCGTAACGTTTTCTGCGGCGCACGAAACCCGGGGAGGATGGAATGCCCGACGGAAGTCAGACACCGCTTCTGATCAAGCGGTACGCGAGCCGCCGCCTCTACAACACGGAGACGAGCGATTACGTGACGCTCGAGGACATCGCCTCGTTCATCCGCGACGGCCGCGAAGTGCAGATCATCGACCTGAAGTCCGGTGACGACCTCACGCGGCAGTACCTCCTCCAGATCATCGCCGAACACGAGAGCCGGGGCGAAAGCGTCCTGCCGCTCGGCGTGCTGACCGACCTCGTCCGCAGCTATACCACGCAGGCGCAGTCGGTGGTGCCGCAGTTCCTCGCGATGAGCTTCGAGATGCTCCGCGAGGGGCAGTCGAAGGTGATGGAGAACATGACCAAGATCTCGCCGATGGGCGCGATGCCGGGGTTCGAGGCGATGAAGGCCCAGCAGGAGGCCTTCATGAAGGCGATGACCGGCGGCATGGCCGCCTGGCCGTCGGGGCCGGCGGGCGAGGAGGGCGAGGACGAGCCGGCGAAGACGGACGATCTCGACGAGATCAAGAAGCAACTCGCCGATCTTCAGACGCAACTGTCCAAGCTCGACAAGAAGTCGTAGGCCCGCGCCTCCATCTGTCCGGAAATATCCCGGGGGAGTCGCGCACGGCGCGACGGGGGCAGAGCCCCCGCCCGTTGGCGGTCAGGAGACCTCGGCGAAGACCGTCCTGAGGGCCGCGTCCAGTTTCTCGAACATCTCGTCCATCTGCGCGTCGGTCATGACGAACGGAGGACAGAGCACGATCGACTGGCCGAGCGGCCGGCAGATCAACCCGTGGTCGGTGCAGGTATTGGCGATCCGTTCGGAGACCGACAGATGGCCGGGGAAGGGGGTCTTCGAGGTCTTGTCCATGACGGCCTCGAGTGCCCCCATGAGGCCCTTGCCACGTGCCTCGCCGATGTTGGGGTTCTCCGCGAGATAGCGCAGGCCGGACTCGAACCGCGGTGTCAGCCGGCGCACGTTGTCGATCAGCGGTCCGTGGCTCTCGTCGCCGCGGAGGATCACGTCGATGGCCTTGAGCGAGATCGCCGCCCCCACGGGATGGCCCGAGGCCGTGAAGCCGTGCGGGAACTCCTCGACCGCGAGCGAGGCCTCGTGGAGCCGGTCGGAAAGATCCGGGCCGAGGATGATCGCGCCCATCGGGAAGTAGCCCGCCGTCATCGCCTTCGACGCGATGATCGCGTCGGGTACGAAGTCGTAGCTCTGGCTGCCCCAGATCTCGCCCGTCCGGCCGAAACCGCAGATCACCTCGTCGGCCACGAGCGGGATGCCGTGGCGGTTCAGGATCGGCTGGATCGTCTGGAAATAGCCTTCCGACGGTGGGATCACGCCGCCTGCGCCAATGACCGGTTCGGCCACGAATGCCGCGATCGTGTCGGCGCCTTCGCGCGCGATCACCTCTTCGAGTTCGCGGCCCAGGCGGGCGGTGAACTCGGCTTCGGTTTCACCCCCTATGCCTTCCCGCCAGTAGTGCGGGCAGGTGAGGTGGAGGAAGCCCGGCAGCGGCAGGCCGAACAGGCTGTTGTAGGGCTTGCCGGTCATCGAGGCCGAGACGACGGTGACGCCGTGGTAGGCGTTGATCCGCGTCAGGATCTTGGTGCGCTGCGGCTGCTCCTCGGCTCGGGCGAGGAACCAGAGCATCTTGACCAGAGTGTCGTTCGCCTCGCTTCCGGAGTTCGTGTAGAAGACCCGGCCGCGGTCGAAGGGGGAAACCTCGATAAGCTTTTCCGAGAGCATCACGGTCTGGTCG
Organism: uncultured Rhodobacterales bacterium; assembly: GCA_964587905.1. Lineage (GTDB taxonomy): Bacteria > Pseudomonadota > Alphaproteobacteria > Rhodobacterales > Rhodobacteraceae > DAINOF01. The sequence continues at coordinate 2,947 of CAZPOK010000080.1, forward strand.
GCCATGCGCCCGAAGAAGGCGTGGTAGCCCGGGAAACGGTCGTACTGCGCCTTGGCGGCGGCGGCGAGGCCCGGATGGTCGAAGCCTGCAACCATGTTCCAGAGGCCCGAATTGGCGTCGAGGTACCGCTTGCCGTGGACGTCGACGACGTACGGCCCCTCTCCATGGGTCAGCACGACGGTGCCCCGGTCGCGGATCGAGGGCAGGTCGGTGAAGCCGTAAAACGAGAATTCCTCGGCGCGGGCTTCCCAGCTGGTCTTGATGTCGTCCGGCATCATGCACTCCATCGGTGGGGTCGCCGCGACGCTAGTCCTTCACCCGGATGGCTTCAATCGCTCTTGATCCTAGATGCGCCAGAGTGCCGGGGCAGGTCGTCGGATAGATGGATCCAGGGGAGTTTCTCGGCGAAATGCACGTGGGCCTCCGGCGCGGAGTCGGAAGCGTCCTGCAGGCTCGCGGCGACGAAATCGGTCTGCCCTGGGCGGTGGATCGAGGCACAGGCGCTCGGGCTCCCGCAGGTGGAGCAGAAGGAGCGGTAGATCCCCGGTTCGTCCCCGGTCCAGCGCCAGGCCGAGCTGCGCACCGAGAGCCAGGTGGTGAAGGGCGAGGAGGTGGCGCGGCGGCAGCTCTCGCAGTGGCAGTGGCCGCGCCGGAGAGCGCCCGCGGCGTCGAAGGAGAAGCGGACCGCGCCGCAGAGGCAATGGCCGTGGGTGGACATCGTTCTGGCTCTCCACGTTCCTGTTTCGCATCCCGGTCTAGCCGTACTGCGGCACGATGCAACGGGAAGGGCTTTGGGAAGGCAATGTGGCCTCGCCGATTGTCGTTTGCACGCGGACGGCATAGCCTCCCTCGCGGGAGGCGCGGGCATGGTCGACACACCGGGGAAGGTGACCCTCTGGGGGATCGAGGTTTTCGCGGCGATCGCCGAGGAGCGGTCGATCTCGGCTGCCGCGCGGCGGCTCGGCGCGAGCGTCTCGGCGGCGAGCCAGCAACTCACCAATCTCGAGGCAGCGCTGGGCGCGACGCTCGTCGAACGGCACGTGCGGCCCGTCGCGCTCACGCCCGCGGGAGAGCTCTTCCGCGCCCGCGCGCAGGCGATCCTGAACGAGGCCGCGGAGGCGCGGGCGGAACTGGCCATGGCCGATCTTTCGCGGCTCTCCCGGGTCAACCTCGGGATGATCGAGGATTTCGACGCCGATGTGACGCCGCGGCTCCTGGCGGAGATGGGCGAAGAGCTGGCGCATACGCGGTTCCTTCTGGAGACGGGCGCGAGCCACCGGCTCTTCGACCTGCTCGAGGCGCGGACGCTCGACATGATCGTGGCCGCCGATATCGGGGTCGCCCCGGACTGGAGCGAAGCGCATCCGCTGATGGAGGAGCCCTTCGTCGCCGCCGTGCCGAAAGGGGCGGTGCCGGAGGGCGCGGATGCGCTCGCCGTGCTTCGGGAGATGCCGCTTGTGCAGTACACGTCGCGGCACCGGATGGGTCGGCAGATCGCTGCGCATCTCGCCCGCCAGAACCTCCGTCTCGACCATCGGTTCGAGCTCGACAGCTATCACGCGATCATGTCGATGGTCGCGGCCGGCGCGGGCTGGAGCATTCTGACGCCCCTGGGATTCATGCGCGCCGGGCGGTTCCGCGACCGGGCGGACGTGCTGCCGTTGCCATTCGCCCCCCTGTCGCGGACGATCGTGCTGACAGCGCGGCGCAACGTGCTGCTGGACATGCCCGAGCGCGTTACGGCGCGGCTGAAGCCGTTGATCTCCGAACTGATCGTGATGCCCTGCCGGGAGCGGATGCCGTGGCTAGGCGACAGCCTTCGCGTGCTGTGACCCCATAGCCTCCTCCGCGGCGGCGAGGAGCGCGTCGGCGATGTAATCGCAGTCCTCGCGCGTGAGGCGGGCCGGAAGCCGCGCGTCGCAGGCGCGCATCAGCATGGCGCGCGTCTTCGGAAGATGCGGCGTCTCTCCGAGGAACTGCCAGTTCCAGAAGGCGCGGGCATTGTCCCCGGACAGACCGAAGACCTGAACCGGAACGCCGCGATCTTTCGCGGCGGCGGCGAAGGCGGCGACCTCGTCGTCGGACATGCCGACGAGGTTGAACTGGATCGAGTCGGGTGCGCGCTCCTCGGCGGCGAGTTTCGCGGGCACGGTGAGCCAGTGCGACGTGTTCAGGCGGGTCGCGACATGATCGTGGTTCCGGCGCCCGTCGCGGACGCGGCGCGGAATCTCCGCGATCTGGGGCCGGATCACGGCGGCGGAGAGATTGTTCAGGCGCGTGTTGTAGAGCGGCAGCTTGTTCTGCCAGCGGGAGAACGCGTCCTTGAGGACCGGGTGCTTCTTCCAGTTGTGCTCGTAGGCCCCCGACATGATGACGGCCCGGGCGATGAGGTCGGCGTCGTCGGTGATCAGGATCCCGCCCTCGCCGGCGTTGAGAAGCTTGTAGGACTGGAACGAGAAGCAGCCGACGCGGCCGAGCGTGCCGATGTTGCGGCCGGCCCATGTGGTGCCGAGAGAATGGGCCGCGTCCTCGATGACGGGCAGGCCCGCGGCATCGGCCAGCGCCATGATGGCGTCCATGTCCGAGGTGTGGCCGCGCATGTGGCTGATGAGAACGGCGTCGGCTCCGGGCAGCTTCGCGCGGAAATCATCGAGGTCGATCCTGTAGTTGTCGCCCACCTCGACAAGGACCGGCTCGCAGTCGGCATGGACGACGGCGGAGGGCACGGCGGCGAAGGTGAAGGCGGGGATCAGGACCTTTGCGCCGCGCGGAAGGTCGAGGGCCTTCATCGACAGGAATAGCGCGGCGGAGCAGGAGGCGACCGCGAGGGCGTATTTCGCGCCGATGAACTCGGCGAACTCCCTCTCGAGAAGGGCGACCGGCGCGTCGGCGGGCGCGGTGTAGCGGAAGAGGTCGCCGGACATCAGCAGACGCTCGACTTCGGCGCGGGCGGCGTCCGGGATGGGCTCGGCGTCGTAGGTGTTCGGTGCGCTCGACATTTTCGGATTTCCTGAAAACTGTTTTCGGCTTCTCTATAGCATGAACGTGACAGTTCCGCGAAAGCTTTCGCGGCCGTCGGGGTGCGGCGGTGAGCCTGTGCTACCTCAGCGACACCGCCGACACCTCGGCGCGGGTCCGGAACCGGGCGACGGCCTCCAGCGCCTCTGCCGCGGGGACGAGCGCCGTGAGCGCGATCTCGGGATCGTCCAGCGAGACGCGGATGCCGGTTTCGTCCTCGAGGTCGTGCAGCGCGGTGGCGAGGTGGTCTCTGGCGGCCTCGACCGCCTCGTCGAGCGGGAACACCGCGGACTGCGTCACCTGTCCGGCGATCTGGTCTTTGAAGATGCCAGACAGAAGCGACCAGAGCTCGTTGTCGAGCTGGCGGGTCAGCGTCACGTCCTCGAGCCGGAGCGTGCTGCCGTCTTCCGACAGCACCGGCCGCGCGGCGAGATAGGCCCAGCCGGAGGTGTCGAGGATTCGCGTGTCGAGATCGGCCGTGAAGCGAAGCCCGGCGGCGAGGCGGTCGCCCGAGGGATAGAGCGTGACCTCCTCGACCGTGACGCGCGCATCGCCCGAGGGAACAGTGCCGGTGAAGGTCTTCCCTGCAAGCTGGCGGTTCAGTTCGGTGACGAGCCGGTCGTAGCCGAGCCGGACGGGCAGGTTGATCTCGACCCGGTTCGCGGTCGTATCGATCCGCTCCAGCCTTGGCAGGTCGAGACGGCGGGAGGCTCCGGGAGCGGGCCCGGAGCGAAGCTCGGTCACGCCGTCGATCTGGACCGCCGCCGCGACACGGTCCGTGCCGTAGTCGATGCCCGAGAAGCCAGCGCCGGTCGGTCGGACATGCAGATGCGCAAGGTCGTCGCCGGCGTCGGGGACCGGCAGGGCCACGTCGATCTCACGCCATTCCGGCGCGATCGCGTCGCGGACCATGTCGCAGGTGACGGTGTCGTCGAGCGCGGCGATCCCGGCCTCGATTCGGCGGCGAAGCTCGGCCCCGGCGGGCTTGTCGATGTCGATCCACCAGCCGTCGACCAGTTCGAGCTGGGCCTTGTCCGTCCATCGGAAATCGGCGTCCGCCGTGATGCGCGGGCACCAGTCGGAGGTAAGGTCCAGCGACACGCGGGCGATGGCGTCCAGCGCGCCGCGGAAGTTCCTGGCGTCGAAGCCGAGGGCGCGGGCGAGTTCTCCGGGAAATCCGGCGCGTCCTTCGGCGGCGATCGGCAGAACGACCTCGAGGGCGTCGCCCGTGCTCCGCACCCGGGGGGCACCGTTCTTGCGGATCGTCACGTCGTAGTCGACGTCCTGGCAGACCTCGCGCGTCCGGGGGCCGGCGGCCTCATCCGCGATCTGGCCTGCGAGGTCGCCGAGAAGGCGGCCAAGGTCTCCGCCGACCTGTTCCCGGACGCTTTCGCGCACCTTCTCGCGGACGTCGATGCAGATCCGCTGCCGCCCCTCGATGCGGTGGCTTCCCGGCATGGCCTGGTCGAGCGCGTCCGTCAGCGCGTCGGTCGGCAGGACGAGCCGGAGCTGCAGGCTTGAGGGGGCCTCGGGGACCGATGGCACGGTCGCCCGCCGTTCGGGCGCCTCGGAGAGGTCCTGCTCGGTCGCCTGCATGCGTCCCAGAGCGAAGGCGATGGCGGCCGCGACGGCGACGCCGAGGACCAGAAGGATAAGGGTTCTGCGCATGCCCGGCCTCTTCGTTTTGCGCGAGTGGACACCAGGGCGGCGCGGGCCGCAAGCGCGAAGCGTTCCGGCCGCTTGTCGCGCGACGGGCTGTTGCGGCGGGCGGAGTGCTTCGTTGATATGGGACGACCGGCAAGGATTCGCAGGGACCGCACGGATGGCGGCAACGGCCTTCAACGACGAACTCTTCCGCCTCCGGTTCGAGCGGAGCCGCCAAGACCTCTACGGCATGCTGGAGCGGCTTTACGGCGCGCATCCGGATTATGCAGCCTTCTGCGCGGCGCTCGAGGAGACGCTGAAGGCGGCGTGGAAGAAGCGGCCACAGGACCTCAAGTGGCTCGACCTGAAGCGCGATCTCGAACCCGACTGGTTCCAGCGACCGGACATGGCCGGCTACGTCTTCTACCTCGATCGCTTCGCCGGCAATCTCGCGGGGGCGCGGGAGAAGCTGCCATATCTGAAGGATCTCGGGATCACCTACGTCCACTTCATGCCCTGCCTGAAGCCGCGCCCGGGCGACAGCGATGGCGGCTATTCGGTGATGGACTACCGAAAGGTGAACCCCGCTTACGGGACGATGAGGGATCTCGAGGAGACGGCGCGGCTTTACCGGGACAACGGGATCAGCGTCTGCGTCGACATGGTGCTGAATCACACGGCGAAGGAGCATGCCTGGGCGAAGAAGGCGCGGGCGGGAGATCCGACGTACCGTGATTACTATCTGTTTTTCGAGGACGACCGGCTTCCGAAGCAATACGAGGAGACGCTGGTCGAGGTCTTCCCGGAGAACGCACCGGGCAGTTTCACCTGGTATCCGGACATCGCGCGATGGGTCTGGACGACCTTCAACGAGCACCAGTGGGACCTGAACTGGGCGAACCCCTGGGTCTTTCTCGAGATGGCGGAGATCATGCTCTACCTCTCGAACCGGGGGGTCGATGTGCTGCGCTTCGATGCGGTGGCCTTCATGTGGAAGCGGATGGGCACGAAGTGCCAGTCCGAGTCCGAGGTCCACATGATCCTGCAGGCGTTGCGGGCCGCGAACCGGATCGCGGCGCCAGCCGTCATCCATCTCGAGGAGGCGATCGTCGGGCCGCAGGAGATGATTCCCTACCTCGGGAAGGGCGAGCATGCCGGCAAGGAGGGCAACCTCGCTTACCACAACTCGCTGATGGTGCAGTTCTGGTCGTCGCTCGCGGCGCGGGATACGCGCATGATGGCCCATGTGCTGCGGACGCACTTCCCGCCGTCGCTCCCGAACGCGACCTACGCCACCTATTTGCGCTGCCACGACGATATCGGCTGGGCGGTCACGGACGAGGATGCCGCGGCGGTCGGGCTTTCGGGGCTCGCCCACCGGGCGTTCCTGTCTGACTTCTACGAAGGCGTGTTTCCCGGCTCGTTCTCGCGCGGGGCGCTGTTCCAGTTCAATCCCGAGACCGGCGACAAGCGGATCAGCGGGACTTGCGCCTCGCTTGCCGGGCTTGAGAAGGCCTGCGCGGAGGGTGACCAGGCGGGCATCGACCGCGCGGTCGACCGGATCCTGACGGGCCATGCGCTGATCGCGAGCTTCGGGGGCATTCCGCTGATCTACATGGGCGACGAGATCGCGCTCCTGAACGACTACGCCTACGTCCAGACCCCCGAGCATGCCCATGACAGTCGATGGATCCACCGCCCCCGGATGGATTGGGAGGCGGTGGCGGCGCTCGGCGCGGGCGGGATGCTGGCGGCGCGGGTCCATGCAGGGATAAGGCACATCCTCGCCCGGCGGGCGGCGGTGCCGTTCTTTCACGGGGGGTATCCGACAGTGATCCTCGACCCCGGCGACGCGCGGGTCTTCGCCTTCGCCCGGCAGGCGCCGATGGGGACGATGCTGTGCCTGTTCAACTTCTCCGAGGAGGCGGCCCGAGTTCCGGCGGGGTGGTGCCGGGCGGAAGGGGTGGCGGATTTCTTCGACGAGTTGTCGGACCGGCCTGTCCGGACGGAGTCCGATAACGTCGCGCTACCGCCTTACGCGCGGGTGTGGCTTCGCTAGGTGTCCGAGCTCGGACGGCGTTCAAGTATCTGGAAAAGCTACAGATACCGCTAGCAACGGAGCAGGCCGCCAATTGACGATAGTCAAGCGCCGGATCGCTGTCTGGCTAGAGTCAGGGGCGCGCGGGCCAATGGCATGGCCCGATCCGGTAGAAAGGAAGATCATGTTCAAACGCATTGCACTCAGCACTCTGGCCATCGCGGCCGTCTCGACGTCGGCCCTCGCGCAGGACGCGGGGGAGCAGGAATACCTGAATTCCTGTGCGACTTGCCATGGCGCGTCCGGCACCGGCGACGGTCCGCTCGCCGACCTCATGACCGTCGATCTCCCCGATCTCACCCAGCTTTCGGCCCAGAACGACGGCGAGTTCCCGATGCTCGACGTCATCATGACCATCGACGGGCGGTCGGGCATTCGCGGCCACGGATTCCCGATGCCGGTCTGGGGAGACCGCTTCAAGGTCGAAACCTCGGAGGCGGGGAACTACGCGGCGGAGATCGAGACGCGCGGCCGCGTGCTATCCCTCGCGCTCTACCTGCAGTCGCTTCAGGAGTAACGCGACGGAACAGAGACCCGGCCCCCGATTACCGGGCCGTTCGGGTCGAGTGGTCCGGGCAGGAGAGGCCTACACCCCGAGCCGGTCCCGAAGCGAATACCAGGACATCGCGAGGGACAGGAGCGGTGCGCGCAGGCTGGCTCCGCCCGGGAACGGCGTGATCGGCAGATCGGAGAGGACGTCGAAACGTTCGGACTGGCCGGCGATCGCCTCCGCCATCACGCGGCCCGCGAAACCGGAAAGCGCGACGCCGTGGCCGGAGAAGCCCGAAGCGTTGAGCACGTTCGGCGCGACGCGGGTGACGAGCGGCAGGCGGGTCATCGTGATGCCGAGCGTGCCGCCCCAGACGTGGTCGATGCGCACGCCCGCGAGTTGCGGGAAGAGGGTTTCCATGCGTCTGCGCAGCGCCGTCGTGATGTCGGTCGGGAAGCCGATGGAATAGCTCTCGCGGCCGCCGAAGAGCAAGCGTTTGTCCTCGCTCATCCGGTAGTAGTTCACGACGAACTTGGAATCGGCCACGGCGATGTCACGGGTCAGGACCTCGGCCGCGCGGTCCCCCAGCGGTTCGGTGGCGGCGATGAAGCTGTTGATCGGCATGACGCGGGCGGAGACCTTCCGCTCGATCACCGGCAGGTAGCCGTTGCCGGCGAGGATCGCGTGCCGTGCGCGGACGGTGCCACGCGGCGTGTGGAAGGTGACGGTCGCCCCGTGCGAGATGCCGGTGACCTCGGTGTGCTCGTAGATCGTGGCGCCGGCATCCTCGGCCGCGCGGGCGAGGCCGAGGCCATAGCGCAGCGGATGGATGTGGCCCGCGCCCATATCGAGGACGCCGCCCTTGTAGAGCGGCGTTCGGACGATGTCGCGGAGCGCGTCGCCAGGAAGGACCTCTGCCTGGTCGTAGCCGTAGCGGGCGGCGAGGTGGTCGACCGCCGCCTGCGCCTCGCGCGCGTCGGCCTCGGTGTATTCGCCATGGGCGACACCGGGTGTGTAGCGGGCCTCGGGTGCATGGTCCGCCGCGAGATCGCGGAGCTGCGCCTTGGCGGCCTCGGCCATGTCCCAGAGCGCGCGGGCGCGGTTATGGCCGACATTGGCTTCCAGCCAGCGCTGGCTCTTGTTGAACCCGCTGCCGACCTGACCGCCGTTCCGGCCCGAGGCGCCGAAGGCCGCGCGGTGGGCGTCGAGGACGGCGACGCTGTAGCCGCGCCCGGCGAGGTACAGCGCGGCGCAGAGACCGGTGTAGCCCGCGCCGAGGATCGCCACGTCGGCGGTGACGCTGCCCTCGAGCGCGGGGCGCGGCGGCGGGATGTCCGAGGAGGCCACATACCAGCTGTCGGGATACGCGCCCTGAGGGTCGTTGCGGAAGAGCGGGTTCATACGTTAAGGAGCAGGTGCTCGCGCTCCCAGGGGCTGATGACCTGGAGGAATTCGTCGTATTCGCTCCGCTTCACCGTGTCGTAGACGCGGCAGAATTCCTCGCCGAGGATCTCGCGGATCGCGGTCGCCTCCTCGAAGAGTTCGAGCGCCTCGTGCATCGACTTGGGGATGTCGTAGTCGCCGGTTTCGTCGGCATAGGCTTCGCCCTTGAAGGATTGCGACGGCCAGTCCTCGTTGACGAGGCCGAGATAGCCGCAGGCGAGGGAGGCGGCGATGCCGAGGTAGGGGTTGGTGTCCATCCCGGCGAGGCGGTTCTCGATCCGGCGGCCCTCGGGGTCGGAAATCGGGATGCGCAGGCCGGTGGTGCGGTTGTCGCGGCCCCAGGCGAGATTGATGGGAGCGGCGAAATCCTTCACGTAGCGGCGGTAGCTGTTCACATAGGGTGCCAGGATCGCGATGACCTGCGGCATGTGTTTCTGCAGCCCGCCGATGAAGTGGAAGAAGGCGTCGGTCTCGCCGCCGTTGGGTCCGGCGAACATGGTCTTTCCGGTCTTCTTGTCCGCCACCGAGTGGTGGATGTGCATGGCGCTGCCGGGCTCGCCCTCGATGGGCTTGGCCATGAAGGTCGCGAAACAGTCGTGGCGCAGCGCGGCCTCGCGTATGAGGCGCTTGAAGTAGAAGATCTCGTCGGCGAGCTTGACCGGGTTTCCATGGCGGAGGTTGATCTCCACCTGGCCCGCCCCGCCCTCCTGGGTGATGCCGTCGATCTCGAAGCCCTGCGCCTCGGCGAAGTCGTAGATGTCGTCGATGACGGGGCCGTATTCGTCCACCGCGCTGATCGAATAGGCCTGACGCGCGGCTGCGGGGCGGCCGGTGCGGCCCATCATCGCCTTGATCTCCTGGGCGGGATCGGTGT
>CAZPOK010000081.1:0-12429 GCA_964587905.1 uncultured Rhodobacterales bacterium
CGGTCCGAACCGTAGTCGCCAAAGAAAGCGACGGGACGCACAGGGACTTATGCGAGACGCACAATCGAACGGCCTGACGCGGCGGGGCCTCCTCCGCACGTTCGCAGCATCGGCAGTGGCAGCGGCACCGACCTATGCCAATGCCTTCGGCTTCCTGAGGGGGTCGGGCGACATTCGGCGGCTTCGGATGTATTCGACCCGGTCCGGGGAAATGCTTGATACGATCTATTGGATCGATGGAGAGTATATTCCCGAGGCTCTGGCCGAGATAAACCATCTCATGCGCGACTGGCGCTCCAACGAGGTCACCCAAATCGACGCACGCGCCGTGGACATCATGGCGGCGTCGCATTCCCTGCTCGACGTGGAAGAGCCTTACATGCTCCTTTCGGGATATCGCAGCCCGCAAACGAACGCGATGCTCCGAAGCCGGTCGAGAGGGGTTGCGCGCAATTCGCTGCACATGAAAGGCCAGGCGGCCGATCTCCGCATGAAGGCCCGCAGCGTCCAGCAGATGGCCCGCGCGGCCTCGGCCTGCGCCGCCGGGGGCGTCGGGAAGTACTCCCGGTCGAACTTCGTCCACATGGACTGCGGCCCCGTCAGGACCTGGGGGCGCTGAGAGCGCCGGTCCCGACTGAATGAGGCGGCCAAACGGTCGCCCTTTCCGTCTCTGTTTCCCGAACCGGTCTCCCGCTGTCTCTCGCTTGCAAACCGACGCGGCGCGGACCTAGGGTGCGCGCGAAAAAAGGTCAGCGGGATCCGCATCGTGTCGCCCAACATCATCGTCACAGGGGGCGCCGGATACATCGGCAGCCATGCGTGCAAGTCGCTCGCCCGGGCCGGGTACACTCCGGTCGCGTTCGACAACCTGTCGACCGGCTGGAAGGACGCCGTGAAATTCGGCCCTCTCGTTCGCGGCGACCTTCTCGACCGCACGGCCCTCGACAGCCTCTTCAGCGACTTCGAGCCGGTGGCGGTGCTGCATTTCGCGGCAGCCTCCGATGTCGGAGAGAGCGTCCGCAATCCGGCGAAGTACTGGAGAAACAACGTCGTCGGCAGCCTCAACCTGCTCGACGCGATGCGTGAGGCGGGGTGCGACAGACTTGTGTTCTCGTCGACCTGCGCCGTCTACGGAGATCAGGATGGCGTGGTTCTGGACGAATCCGCGTCCGAGGCGCCGATCAATGCCTACGCGGCCTCCAAGCGGGCGGTCGAGAACATCATCGCGACCTACGGGGACACTTACGGGCTCGGGTCGGTCGTCTTCCGGTACTTCAACGTCGCCGGCGCCGACCCCGACGCGGAGGTCGGAGAGCACCACCGTCCCGAGACGCATCTCGTGCCCCTCGTGCTCGACACCGTGCTGGGACGGCGCGAGGCGCTGATCCTCAACGGAACCGACTACGGCACCCCCGACGGAACCTGCGTGCGCGACTACGTCCATGTCCTCGATCTCGTCCGCGCGCACATCCTCGGCCTCGAGTGGCTGCTGGACGGGCGCGACAGCCGGGTCTTCAACCTCGGCACCGGCACCGGATACTCCGTACGCGAGGTGATCGACGCGGCCAGGGTCGTGACGAACCGGGAGGTTCCGGCCACCGAAGGCCCGCGCCGGGCGGGCGACGCCGCGGCGCTCGTCTCGGGAAGCGCACGCGCGACCGAGGAACTCGGCTGGACGCTCGAGCGATCCGATCTGGCAACAATCCTCCGCGACGCCTGGCGATGGCATCGGACCGACGGCTATTCCGCCTAGCGCGACGCGCGGACGGTCACGTTTGTGCGAGCGGCGGCCTGGGGCCGGAGATGTCCGGACAGGTGACGGTGCGGCGCGGAGACGAGATGCGACAGGCGCCCTCATCCACGACAAAGCCCTGTGCGGCATGGCGTTCCAGCGAAAACCCTGTCCCCGCGCGCCCCTCGCGTGCATCGGACCTCGACAGTTCCCGGTCGCGGGGAGCTTTGTTCACCTGCGGCGGCCGGCCTGCCAATGCTATGGAACAGGCAGCGCGTCTGCTGTATGTCTTCAAGGGTTAGGTCGGTAGCAAGGTTCTGGGTTTCATTTCATGTCCATCAGCGAACGCTCTTTCGGCAAGTCTGTTTCAGGGCTGACCGTCAATCCTGTCGGCCTTGCGCTTTTCGCGGTGCTTTGCGCGGCGTCGCTGCCGGTGTTCTGGCTCGGCTTTGAGTCGCTCATCGCGGCGTGGAGCACGCCCGAGTACAGCCACGGCCCGCTGATCCCAATCATCTCGCTCTACCTCTTTCTGAGGGAACTGCGGCGGGCCCCGCCGACCGAGGAGTATGTCTCCGACCGTCTTCCCGGCGTGTTCGTCATTGCCGGCGCGCTGGCGCTGGCGGTTCTGGGCAATCTGGCCCGCATTCCCGACATCGTCACCTACGCCTTCATCATCTGGGTCAGCGGGGTCGTCCTCACGGTCTTCGGCTGGAAGCGCGGCGTTCGCCACCAACTGCCGGTGTTTCACCTCGTCTTCATGCTGCCCCTGCCGCAGGTGCTCTACTGGAACATGAACGTGTTCCTTCAGGGCGTCTCGTCCGAACTCGGCGTCTGGTTCATCAAGCTGGCCGGCGTGCCCGTTTTCCTCGAGGGCAACGTCATCGATCTCGGCGTCTACAAGCTGCAGGTCGCGGAGGCCTGTTCGGGGCTTCGGTACCTGTTCCCGATCCTGTCGTTCTCCTACCTCTTCTCGATTCTCTACCGGGGACCGCTCTGGCACAAGGCGCTGCTGCTGCTGTCGGCCGCGCCGCTGACGGTCTTCATGAATTCGCTGCGGATCGGCATCGTCGGCGTGATGGTCAACTACTTCGGCATCGAACATGCCGAAGGCTTCTCGCACTTCTTCGAAGGCTGGATCATCTTCGTCGCCTGCGTGCTCATCCTCTTCGGCATGGCGGTGGCGCTCCAGCGCCTCCGGTCCGAGCCGCTCCCGCTTGCCGAGGCCATCGACCTCGATGTCGAGGGCTTCGGCGGCGTGATCACCCGCATCTTCGCGATCCGTGCCTCGACCGCTATGGCCGTGGCCGCGGCCCTGACCGTCGCCATTTCGTCGGCCTTCGTGGTCTACGACGCGCCGGAGGCGCCGAGGATCGAGCGCGATCCCTTCGCGATCTACCCCCGCTCGATCGGAGACTGGCGGGGCGCCACGCAGACGCTCGAACCGGCCGTCGAGCGCGTGCTGGCCGCCGACGATTACATCACCGCGACCTACAGCGCGCCGGGAGAGGTTCCGGTCAGCTTCTTCGTCGCCTTCTACCACAAGCAGACGGAGGGCCAGGGGATCCATTCGCCCGAGGTCTGCCTTCCGTCGGGCGGATGGGAGATCTTCTCGATCGCGCCGCATACCGTCGACATGACCGATACGCCCTACGGAACCTTCGACCTCAATCGCGCGGTCATCCAGAAGGGGCTCGAGCAGATGCTGGTCTACTACTGGTTCGAGCAGCGCGGCGTCCGGATGACCAACGACGTTGTCGCCAAGCTGCGGGTCCTCTGGGACGGGTTCTCGAAAGGCCGCACCGACGGAGCGCTCGTCCGCTATGTCACAGAGATCCGACCGGGAGAGACGATCGCGGATGCCGATGCGCGCCTGCAGTCCTTCATGCGCGTGAACCTGCAGAAGCTGCCCCGGTTCGTCCCGTTCTGAACAGGGCGCTCAGGCCTCGTCGATGAAGATCCGCAGTCTGGAGATCAGCCGCCCGCGGCTGTCGCCCCCATCCGTCTCGGCCGCGACGAGATCCTGCGCCAGAAGCGCAGGTATCTCCGCGGCCTCCCACGCGATGTGAATGCCCTTCAATCGGCTGACCTCGCGCGCCGTCGCCATCTGGTGGTCGTTTCTGTGTTCGCCGAGTACCTGCCGCCGCGGCAGGATGACGAGCGGCTTGCCGAACCGCTGGGCCGATAGGATCGTCCCGATGCCCGCATGCCCGACGACGACACGGGCGGTCGAGAACTGCGCTTCATAGTCCTTCGGGGCCATGTGCCCCTTCGCCTCGATGTTGGGCCAGCGCGCGCCGTCGGCGTCCGGCCCCGCCTGAACCACGACCCTCTCCTCGTGTCCCGAGGCCCAGTCGTCGACCGCGCAGACGAGACGGTCGAAGGCCAGCTGGGTTCCCACCGTCACGAAAATCACAGGACAGAGCCCTCGTAGCCCGCGCCCTCGCGCTCGGCGACGGACTCCCACTGCGAGAGCCAGAGATCCGCGAACCGACGCGCCAGACGCCCGGACATCGACATCTCTTCGGCATTCGCGACGCTGTCGATCCAGACGGTGCGCGCCCGGACCAGACGCGCCGCGACGAGGGCCATGACCCCGGGAAGCGCCCCGGTCGTGACGACGATATCCGGCCTGAGCTTCAGAACGAGCGAAAAGACGGCGGCAGCGCTCCGCACCATCGCGATCCGCTCGTTCCGGTTGCAGTCGGGCACGACGTGGCAGGGGTGCGCACCATAGGACGCATCGAGCCCTTCGAGCGTTGTCGCGAAGTGCACGTCATGGACGTCGTAGGCGGGCCGGAGCAGCATCAGCTGCTGCCAGTGCCCGCCCGCAGAGGCGATGGCCAGAACCCGTTTCTTTTTCGGCACCTGGTTCTTTTCCCGAGTTCACTCGCCGCAATGCGCATGCCAGCCTCCGACACGGCGCCGGGCTGCGCGATTCAGATGTGGTGCGCCGGGCCGCGAAACTCCAGCGGTTTTTCCCGCGGACGGAGCGGTCGCGACGCGCGCCGTGTCGCTTTAGGCAACAAATCGGGCAAGAGCAGGGCATCGTCCGCTCCATCCTCCAGCGGCCGCGGACCGGCAGGTGACGCATTCCAGACGACACCGCTTGGCGGATGAGGCGATCCATGTGAACATGCAGCCGGATCAAGCGGAGGGCGAAGGCCATGCAGATCGCGGACACCGTCGAAGGCGTCGTCATCGGAGTCTTTCTGGGCTTCGAGGCCGAGCGTCCGCTGGTCGTCTTTCCCGGCAACCCGTCGGATGGAGCGATCCCGGCGCGAAGCCTCGCCCGGCTAACGGCCGAGGATGCAGGATCCGAGGTGGCGCTCCTGTTCGAGGACGGCCGGCGCGACCGGCCGCTTATCGTGGGCCGCGTGGTCGAGCCGGTGCGTGCCGATGCCGCGCCTCATGTCGTCCGCGACGGCGAGACGGTGAAGATCGCCGCCAAGGAGCGGATCGAGCTGCGCGTGGGCAAGGCATCGATCATCATGGAGGCCGACGGCCACATCACCATCCGGGGCAGCTACCTGGTGAGCCACGCCTCGGCCGCAAACCGCATCCGCGGCGGATCGGTCAACCTCAACTGATGACCGACGACTACCGCGCCCCGGTGGTCGAGGACATCGTCCGCCAGCATGCCGAGCAGGCCGCGTTCCTCTGGACGGTCTACGACCACCACCTCCTGAACCCGGACGAGAACGAGGACATGGACGAGGAAGCCCTCGCCCGCTTCGTCGAGCGGTTCGAAGCGCATCTCGACGGGCTGCGGGTGGCGGGGCCGGACGGCCTGCGGATCGCCGAGGAGCGGTATGCCGAATACCCCGAAGCCGGCGAACTGTTCGTGGTGCGGATGCTGCAGCCGGGAGCGGAGGGGCTGCGGGTGGTGGAACTGGATCTGGGGAAGGTGCGGGCGTTTCTGGCGTCGAGATTGCAGGAGCCAGCCTAGTTCCTCCTAAATGTTACAGTCGTCCACACGTCGCGATCGAAGATGGCGAGCTCATCCGCTCCTGCTGCAACGAGGAAACGGTCGTTTGACGCAAGCCCAAAGGCGACGAAGGCATCGTTGATCGGCTCCCATTCTTCGTCCTTGAACGCAAGAACGCCCGAATCCGATGCCGCCACGCACAAATCCGTGCCGAACCTGGCCAGATCAAAAGCGTTCGACCCGACCGGCGGACGCACTTCCAACTCGCCCGCGGATAGCCTGGCGACAATCCCCGAGTTTCCGGAAACCACGATGCCGCCTGGCTCGACGAGGAGCCCGTTGAGTTGCGCGTTCGTCGGCATCTCGACGACCGCCCAAGCGGTTCCGTCAAAAATCGCAAACGATGCGTCGGCTCCGCAGGCAAACAGGGATCCGTCGGCCCCGATCGCAAGGGCGTAGACCGCGCCTTGGAAAGGCGCGGCGAGATCGTTCCAGGTGCGCCCGTCCCAGCGAAACACCTCTCCGCCCACTGTCGCGGCGTAGGCGTCATCCCTCGCCGACCCGACGATCGAGGTGACGCCTCTGTCGGAAATCTCGAACTCCTCGAAATCATCGCCGCCCGTTATCAGGACTACTCCATCCGCCGTGCCGATAAACATACTGTCCGGGTCGAGCACCCAGAACGTCGTCAGCCATCCTTCAAATTCGGCGAACGCCTCCGGGATTTCTCGTGCCTCGCGCAGCGTTCCGATGTCGACGGCATAGAGAAGCGACAGACCTTCGCCTGGATCCGCACCTTCGTTCACCAGAACGACAAGCGCATCGGCGTTCACGAATTGCATATGCGCAATCGTGGTGGGGCTGTCCGGCTGAACGTCCGTCATGATCGCGGAGCCGTCAGCGGCGCGCGGAACTTGCGGGCCCGCGCCTTGTACTTCTTGCCAACGTATTTCTGATCGGGAATCGCGACCGGAGTATCGTCGTCCATGCCGAGTTCATCCTTGAAGTAGGCATCGAGCTCAGCTCTCAGACACTCAAGCGCGGGATGGGGATTCCCGTCCTCATCCGGGTTCAGTGCGGGAGACTTCGCATAGCGAATTCCATGGAGGTTCATGTTCATCGCATCCTTGTAGGTCGGGTTCCAGGACGGATCCTTCGCCTTTCTCTTCTGCCATGTCGTCGCTCGCCACCTCTGGAACTCGGACTTCTTGCCATGTTCGGTCGAAAGCCTGGTCCCGTCTTCCATGCATACGCACGGTGCCTTGTTGATATCGTACTGCCCCTTGGGAAACGTCATCCCGGAGTCGTGACGCGTTCCCGTCGTGAAACACGTCGCCTGTGGACAGTGGTCCGATTCACGCTTCGTCGACTTCCAGTCGCAGGCATCCTGCTTGTCTTCGTGCTTGTGGACGCTCAGGCCGAAATCCGCGAGGATCTTCGCGCAATCAGCACGGGAATAGTTGACGCCCGCCACATGAACCCACGGCGGTGTGTTCCCTGACGGAGACGCGTGGTTGTTCGTCGCGAGATCGCTCATCCGGATCACCGGCTCGCCGTCCATCTTCACGTCGTTCGACCAACTGTTGAAGTACTCCTTCCCCATGTTCTTCGAGGTGATGACGCCTTTCTTCGGAGCGCAACCAGCCTCGGTGCCGCTGGTCCGCTTCAGGTCCGACTTGTTCTTGATGTTGACCGTCTTGCCCTTGATCTTGACGGTCGAGGTGCCCTTCTCCGTGTCCGCCGCCATCCCGAAACTCGGATAGGGGATCGGCACGCCGGGAGGGGTCGCGGGCGTCTGGGGCGGCGTGAAGCAGACGTCGGGGAAGGCCGCGATGGTTTGCGCCTGCACGGCCTTGCCGGAGATCTCCAATCCATTGGCGAAGACGCTCATCAGGCCGCCCTCGCCGCTCGGGCAACGGCCTCGTCGAACACCGCCGTCCCGCAGGCCCCGTCGTCGCCCGAAGCTTCCACGAGAACGGGACTGCCCATCGCATAGGCCTTGCGGGCCGCGACAAGGGCGTGACCGACCATCAGCGGGACGACCGCAGCCCCGATGTTTCCGAGGCTCTCGCCCGGGCTCCAGAGATCCTGGAACTCGCTGCGCCCCCGTTCGAGACGGAGGGCCGCAAGCGCTGTCTGCTTGAAGAAGAACTGCTCGCCGATGAGGTCTGCGACCCGGTATTCGACCCCTGAGAGCCCTGTGCCGGCCTCGTCGAGGGCCAGCGCGTAGCTTTGCGTCATCCCGTCCCCTCTCAGCGGCAGGTCGAGGCCGTCCTCTCCCTTGCCGTTGTAGATATGCGCCTCCTCGCGGGCGAGGCCGAGGCCCGCGAGACGCAGGCCGTCCGGATCCGCGGAACACAGGATGGCCGCCGCCGCCTCACCGGGAATGAAGCCGTTCGCATTGTCCGGCGTCAGAAGGCGGTTCGAGGCGAGATAATGCGCCACCGCCGGTCCCGTGAGGTAGCTGTCCACGCCCGCGATCACGACGTGGCGTGTCTCGCCCTCGCTCAGAAGCCGCCGCGCGCGCTCGAGCGCGACGAAGCCCGACGGCCGTCCGTGCGCCACGATGCGGGTCCGGGTCTGCGCGGGCAGTTCGACAATCCGGGCGACCTCGCGCGCGAAGGCGTCTGCGTCGGGGATCGGGCGACCGGGCCGGTCGTCTTCGGGAAGACACAGGATCAGCGCGGCGTCCGCCTCGGCGCCGGACACCTGCCGCAGGACTTCGACGATGGCGCCGGCGGCCATGTGGGCCATCCGCTTCATGCCGATCCAGTTGCGTGGGAGAGGGACCGCGGCGCCGATCAGCCAGTCCCCGGCCGGACCGACGAAGCGCGTTTCGCGGAACCCGTCGAGGCGCGCCCGGAGCGCCGCGCAGGACGACGGCGCGTCGAGGCCGACGGCCGTGACCATGCCCGCGGCATGGATATGGAGCGGCGCGCTCAGGCCTCTTCCTCCTCGGTCGCGCCGGTCGAGACGTCCCGGATGTAGGCCCGGCCTCCGTCCCGCGCGCGGACCATGGCGTCGGTCGGCGGTCCGATCCAGGCTTCGGTGAATTCCGTGATGATCCTCTTCATGGGGATCCATATACGCCAGGTCAGCATCACCTGGCGGGCTTCCGTATCGAATGCGAGAGTGTCGGGAAGACGGCGGTCGTCGAAGACGACCTCCCTGCCCCGGAATACCTTGAGCGGCAGCGCCGTTTCGGGAAGGCGGAACTGCTCGCGCCCACGCGGGGTCATGCCGGCGACGATCACCGGCGTGCCCGCCCGCGGCGGGTCGATCTGCTGATCTGCGCCGGCCATCTGGTAGTAGCGTTCGTCGAAGTCCTTCGGCAGAAACGGAAACACGTTGTCCTGCCAGTCCTGATCGTAGGTGCCCGCGTAGCGCCGCCGCTCCGGCCAGCCGCGTCCGATCGGGCCCAGTGCCATGGGACAGTAGGCCTCGTAGGGCGAGCGGATCTCCTGGCCCGCCTCTTCGGTGTTGGGAAGCGCCAGGCCGGAGAGCCGCGACTGGTTCTTGACCGTCGAGAACCCCGTTCCGACCGGGTTCGCGTCGTAGGCGGCGGGCGTCTCGTCTTCGGGGTCGAGCCTGTCGACGCCGCCGAAGGCGGTGTCATAGGAGAACGCCATCCGCCGGAACGGATAGGGCTTCGTGGCGGTGATCGCGGGGCCCACGACCCGCCACTCGCGTGCGCCGACGACGTCGAACTGCTTCGACCAGCCCCCGACCTTGAGCCCGACACGGACCCGTTCGGCGGGCTTGCCGTCCGGCGCATAGGCCGCGCCCTGGGCGACGACGTCGCAACGCTGCTTGCGGAAGGCGAAGTCGGTCTCCCAGAGGGTCGCCGAATAGCCCGGCGCACCGGTGAATTCATCCGCCCTGACCGGTGGCCTCTGCTCGGCCGCCTTCGCCGGTTCGGCCGCGCCGTCTTCGGGGAAATCGTAGGTGCCCTTGACGACGAGCGAGAGGTATTCGCGCCCCGCCACGTCCATGCCCATCGTGAACTCGGTGGGAAATCCCGTCTGGTTCAGAATGCGCACGCCTGCCGCCTCACTCGAACTCGTAGACGAAGCCGCCGTCGCCGCCCCTGACCGTGACGCGGGACAGCGGCTGCCCCTCCAGCGTCCGGTTCAGCACCTGGCGGCTCAGCTCCGGAAGGAGCGTGTTCGTCAGGATCGCGTCGATCATCCGGCCACCCGATTCGATCTCGGTGCAGCGTGCCTTGATGAGATCCATCGCGCCATCGCCGATAACCAGTTCCGCTTCATGCCCCGAGGCCAACCGCTTGGCGATCGAGCCGAGCTTGTGGCCCGCGATCGCCTCGATCATCGCGTCCGAAAGAGGGTAGTAGGGGATCGTCACCACGCGCCCGAGAAGGGCGGCCGGGAAGACGTTGAGAAGCGGCGCGCGGAGCGCGTGGACCAGATCGTCCTGCAGGGCCTTCTTCGAGCCGTTCTCCGTCATCGCCATGATCTCGTCGGACCCGACGTTGGACGTCAGAAGGATCAGCGTGTTCTTGAAGTCGATCCTGCGCCCCTCGCTGTCGTCCATCATCCCCTTGTCGAAGACCTGAAAGAAAATCTCGTGGACGTCGGGATGCGCCTTCTCGACCTCGTCGAGCAGGACCACCGAATAGGGCCGCCGCCGCACGGCTTCCGTCAGGATGCCGCCCTTGCCGTAGCCCACGTAGCCCGGGGGCGCGCCCTTGAGCGTCGAGACGGTATGCGCCTCCTGAAACTCGCTCATGTTGATCGAGATGAGGTTCTGCTCGCCACCGTAGAGCGTCTCGGCCAACGCCAGCGCCGTCTCGGTCTTGCCGACGCCGGAGGGGCCGCAGAGCATGAACACGCCGATGGGCTTCTCCGGCGCGCCCAGTCCGGCAGACGAGGTCTGGATCCTGTTCGCGATCATCTCCATCGCGTGGTCCTGCCCGACGACCCGTTCCGACAGGATGCCGGACAGTCTCAACGCCCGCTCCGTCTGGCTGGCGAGCATCCGGCCCGTGGGGATGCCGGTCCAGTCCTGCACGACGGCGGCGACGGCGTTGCGATCCACCGACGGCAGGATCAGGGGCAGTTCCCCCTGTGCCTCTGCCAGGGCCGCCATCCTGTCGCGCAGGATCGCAAGCGTCTCCGTCCGCTCCTGGTCGCTCATCGCGCCGGTGGCGGGGGCGTCGTCGTCATCGCTCTCGGGGGGCGGCGTCTCGCCGGTCTCGCCGGTCTCGTCGAGCGGCTCGCCGGCCCGGCGCAGCGTCGCACGGGCCTCGATGATCTCGTCCACGAGCGCCTTTTCCTGCTCCCAGCGGGCGTTCACGACGTCGAGTTCGGCAGTCGCCTCGTCGAGCCCCGCCTGCGCCGCCGCGATCCGGTCAGCCGCGTCGATGCCGATTTCGGCTTCCCGCTCGGCGATGCCCAGTTCGATTTCGAGCGCGGAGATCCGGCGCTCGATGTCCTCGACCTGCGCCGGAGTCGCGTGCTGGCTGACGGCGACCCGCGCGCACGCCGTGTCGAGAAGGCTGATCGCCTTGTCGGGAAGCTGCCGGGATGGAATGTAGCGGTGCGAAAGCCGCACGCAGGCCTCGATCGCCTCGTCGAGAATTTCCACCTTGTGATGCCGTTCGAGCACACCGGCGACACCACGGCACATCCGGATGGCGGCCTCCTCGTCCGGCTCCTCCACCCGCACGACCTGAAACCGCCGGGTCAGCGCCGGGTCGGGCTCGATATGCTGCTTGTACTCGGCCCAGGTCGTGGCCGCGATCGTGCGAAGCTCTCCCCGTGCCAGCGCCGGCTTGAGAAGGTTCGCGGCATCGCCCGTCCCGGCGGCCCCACCCGCGCCGATCAGCGTGTGCGCCTCGTCGATGAACAGGATGATGGGCGTCGGGCTCGATTGAACTTCGTCGATCACCTGCTTGAGACGCTTCTCGAATTCGCCCTTCACGCTCGCGCCCGCCTGCATCAGGCCGACATCGAGCATGTGCAGGTCGACGTTGCGAAGCTGAGGCGGCACGTCGCCCCGGGCAAGGCGAAGCGCGAAGCCCTCGACGACCGCCGTCTTCCCGACCCCCGCCTCGCCGGTCATGATCGGATTGTTCTGGCGGCGGCGCATCAGGATGTCGACGATCTGCCGGATCTCGGGATCGCGGCCGACGACCGGGTCGATCTCGCCGTCGCGGGCCCGTTCGGTCAGGTTCGTGGCGTAGAGCGCGAGCGCGGACTTGCCGCCGGGCGCCGCCTTCCTTGCCGGATGTTCGGCGGCCTCGCCCGCCGGCGCGCCTTCCACCGAGTCCGCCAGCAGGTCATCGAGCTGGTCGGCCATCGCGTCGGCGTCGATCTTGTCGAACTCGAGACTGATCTTGTAGAGCATCGCCTCCAAGACGCCCGACTTCATCGCACCCAGCAGGATGTAGGCCGAGCGGACGTCCTCGTCGTCGTGGTTGAGCTTGCCGTAGGTCCAGCCCTCCTGGATCGCCCGGAAGATGTGGTCGGAGAATTCCTCGACGGATCCTGCGCCGTGCGGCAGCGCGTCCGTCGCGCGCAAAAGATCGCCGGTCAGCTTGTGCTCGTCCACGCCGGCGGCGCGCAGGAGTATCTGGAAATCGGAGCGTTCCGTGTCGGCGAGGGCCGTCACGAAATGGACGAGTTCGACGAACGGATTGCCGCGCGCCTTCGCCGCCTGAGCCGCCGCGGAGAACGCCTTGAGGCACAGCGGGTCGAGCTTGCCGACAAGCTCCTTCCTCTTGACCGTCTCCGGTGAACCGCGCTGCGCCATC
>CAZPOK010000082.1:0-12377 GCA_964587905.1 uncultured Rhodobacterales bacterium
CGTAAAGCCAGTTGAAAAGCGCCGTCCGCGCGCCGCCGATGTGCAGGTATCCCGTCGGCGAGGGGGCGAAACGGGTGACCACGGGGCGTTCGGGGGGACGCTCGGACATGGGGCGCATTAACCTTCCGGAAACCATGGGGAACTAGCCTCGCCGGGTGTATCCAACCGAGACTTTCAGGACAAGGGTGCGCCCGGGTCCGCTGATCTCCGGCCTCCTCGACCGCCAGCGCGGCCATCTCTTCCCCTGGGTGCCGGTGTGCTACGCGATCGGGATCGGCGCCTACTTCGCGCTGAAGACCGAGCCCGACGCGCGGGACTGGGCGGCCCTCGGCGTCGCCCTGGCGCTCGGCGTCCTCGCGGCGGCCACTGTGCTGCGATCCCGCCCGCTCCTCGTCGCGCTGCTTGCCATGGGGGCCGGGCTCGCCGTCGCCGGACTCAGGACCCACGGCGTCGCGGAGCCGGTTCTTGGCTTTCGCTACTACGGACCGATCGAGGGCCGTGTCGTCGGCATCGACCGGTCCCGGTCCGACAAGCCGCGCCTCACCCTCGACCGGGTCGTCCTGCGCGACATGCCGCCGGAGCGAACCCCGGCGCGCGTCCGCGTGTCCCTCCACGGCGACCAGCGCTGGATCGCGCCGGAGCCGGGGCTGACGGCGATCCTCACGGGCCACCTCTCGCCGCCTTCCGGCCCGGTGGAGCCGGGCGGCTTCGACTTTCAGCGGCAGGCTTTTTTCGACCGTCTGGGCGCGGTCGGCTACACGCGAACCCCGGTCCTGACGTTCCGCCCCGCGGAGGACGGCCGCGCCGGACTCTTCGTCTACCGCACCCGCATGGCGATTTCGGCCGCCGTGCTCGAGGCGATGCCGGGGCGGGCGGGGGCCTTCGCGGTGGCGATCACGACGGGCGACCGGTCCGCCATCGACGCCGGGACGCTGGAGGCGCTCCGCGCGTCGAACCTCGCCCATCTCCTCGCGATATCCGGGCTTCACATGGGGCTTCTGACCGCCTTCGTCTTCGGCGCGGTGCGCTACGGGCTCGCGGCGGTGCCGACGCTCGCGCTGCGCGCGCCGCTCAAGAAGATCGCGGCGGTCGTGGCGCTCGCGGCCGGCGCCGTCTACCTCGCGCTCTCGGGCGGCAACGTCGCGACCGAACGGGCCTTCGTCATGGTCGCCGTCGTTCTCGTGGCGGTGCTGTTCGACCGCCGTGCGCTCACGCTGCGGGCCGTCGCCATGGCCGCGCTCATCGTGCTGACGCTCCGGCCCGAGGCGCTGACCGGGCCCGGATTCCAGATGTCATTCGCCGCCACGACGGCGCTGATCGCGGTCTTCGCAAAGCTCCGCGACTGGGAGACGTGGCGCGCGCCGCGATGGACGCGGCCGCTCCTCGCGCTGCTCGTCTCCTCGGGCGTCGCTGGGGCCGCCACGGCGCCCATCGCGGCGGCGCATTTCAACCAGGTGCCGCATTACGGGCTCCTCGCGAACACGCTCTCAGTGCCGATGATGGGCACGATCATCATGCCCGCCGCCGTTCTCGCCGCCCTCCTGGCGCCCCTTGGGCTCCACTGGATCGGCCTCGCGATCATGCGGCCCGCGATCGAGTGGATCCTGCGCGTCGCGGAATGGGTGGCGGGGCTCGACGGGGCGCTCTCCTTCGTGCCGTCGCCACAGATCGCGGTCCTTCCGGTGCTCGCCCTGGGCGGCCTCTGGCTGGTGATCTGGCAGGGGCGCGCGCGGGCGCTCGGCGTGGTGCCGATGGCCGCCGCGCTGCTCGTCTGGACGCAGGTCCAGCGGCCCGACCTGCTGATCGCGGAGACCGGTGGTCTCGTGGGCGTGCTGACGCCCGATGGCCGCGCCCTGTCCAAGCCGAGGGGCGACGGCTTCGCGGCGTCGAGCTGGCTGGAGAACGACGGCGACCCGGCCGGGCAGGCGGAGGCCGCGCTCAGGACCGGGTTCGGCGGAGAGGCGGGCGCGCTAGAAGTCCCGCTCGGCGCGGACCGGGTCGTGCATGTCACCGGCCGGGGCGGACGCGACCGGCTGCCGGAGGCCTGCACGGAGGGGACCGTCGTCGTCTTTTCGGGAGAGGCCGGGGGTGCGGGGCCGTGCCGGCTGTTCGACCGGGCCGCGCTCAGCGCGACGGGCGCCATCGCGATCTGGGCGGAGCCCGGCGGCCCGCGTTTTGTGACCGTGCGGAACCGGATCGGGCGCCGTCCCTGGAACGCTCAGTAGGTGCGGATCAGCCCGACGAGCGTGCCCTGCACCTTCACCTGATCCTCACGGTAGACCCGCGTCTCGTAGGCGGGGTTCGCCGCTTCGAGCGCGATGGCCGAGCCGTTCCTGCGGAACCGCTTGAGCGTCGCCTCCTGATCCTCGACGAGGGCGACCACGATGTCGCCGTTCTCGGCCGTCGAGGCCTCGCGGATCACCACGACATCGCCGTCGTTGATGCCCGCGTCGATCATCGAATCGCCCTTCACCTCGAGCGCGTAATGATGGCCGCGGCCCGACAGCATCTGCCCCGGCACGGCCACGTGGTGCGACACGGTCTCGATCGCCTCGATCGGCACGCCGGCCGCGATCCGGCCCATGACGGGGATCTCCAGCGCGTCGGCCGCGACCGGCATTGCCCGTTTCGGCCGGTCCGACTTGTCGCCCTCGATCACCCGGGGCACGAAGCCCTGCTTGCCCATCGCGTCGGGCAGCTTGACGATCTCGAGCGCGCGGGCCCGGTGCGGCAGGCGCCGGATGAAGCCGCGTTCCTCGAGCGCCGTGATCAGGCGGTGAATGCCCGATTTCGACCGCAGGTCGAGCGCGTCCTTCATCTCGTCGAATGACGGCGGCACCCCGTCGCGCTCCATCCGCTTGTTGATGAAATCCAGCAGTTGCAGTTGCTTGCGGGTCAGCATCGACCGAACCTCCTCGACTGGCCCTCAGGGACCGTTCGCGGATGTTCTACCCATGTTCCCCTTTTGTGTCAACCTGTTGGGTCAGAGGGTCAGGTAGTCGACGATCTCGCCCGCCTGCCGCGGCCCGTCGCCCAGTGGCCGCACGATCAGCGCGTTCGCGGTCGACAGGATCGACAGGAGTGAACTGTCCTGGCTCGCCATGGCGGTCAGCGTGCCGTCGGAGAGCACCGCGCGCATGTAGTGTTCGCGAGGTCCGTTGGCGCCGAGGGGCGCGGCCAGCGGAGCGCGCGACCGCGGGGCCGGATGCGCCCCGCACCCGAGCATCGCCCGCACCGCCGGCAGGACGAAGATCAACCCGCAGACGATGGCGGATACGGGATTTCCCGGCAGCCCGATCATCACCATGCCGTCCGCCTTGCCCGCCATCAGCGGCTTTCCGGGACGCATCGCGACCTTGTAGAAGGCGCGCGCGACCCCGTGCTCTTCCGCCGCGCTGCCCACGAGGTCGTAATCTCCCACCGACGCGCCGCCGATGGTCAGCAGCAGGTCGGCGCCGTCGGCCAGCCGGAACGCGGCGGCGAGGCTTGCCGGATCGTCCCGCGCGATCGGCAGCATCCGCGCCTCCGCGCCCTCGGCCTCGAGCATCGCCTTCAGCGCGAAGGCGTTCGAGGCGATGATCTGGTCGGGCCCCGGGTCGCCGCCGGGCATGACGAGCTCGTCCCCGGTGGCCAGGATGGCGACGACCGGCCTCCGGCGGACGGTGACCGCCGGCACGTTCATCGCGGCGACGAGCGCGAGATCGGCGGGTCCGAGGCGGCGCGGCGCATCGACCGTGTCGCCGGCGCGGAAATCGGTGCCGATGGCGCGCACGTTGGGCTTGGGGTCGAGCGTGTCCTTCAGCGTGATCCGGTCGCCGTCGCGGTCCACGTCCTCCTGGATCACCACATGGTCCGTCCCCTCGGGCATCGGCGCGCCGGTGAAGATGCGGACCGCCTCGCCGGTGCCGACCACTCCGCGAAACGATGTCCCCGCGGGGACATCGCCGATGACGCCGAACCGCGCTCCGACCGCGACCGCGTCGCCACGCACGGCGTAACCGTCCATGACGGCGGCGCGGAACGGCGGCTGGTCGCGCCGTGCCGTCACCGGGGCCGCCAGGACGCGCCCGGCCGCGTCCGCCAGCGGCACCGCCTCGGTCTCCATGACGTCGCAGAGCGCGAAGATCCGGGCCAGCGCCTCGTCGACGGAAATCATGCCTCGTAGCGGCCCGACTTGCCGCCGTCCTTGAGGGTCAGGCGGATGCCGCCGATCTCCATGCCCTTCTCGACCGCCTTCAGCATGTCGTAGAGCGTGAGGCAGGTCGTCGAGACCGCCGTCAGCGCCTCCATCTCGACCCCGGTCTGGCCGGTGGTCTTCACCGTCGCCTCGACGCGGATGCCGGGCAGGCTTTCGTCGGGCGTCAGGTCCACCGCGACCTTCGTCACGGGCAGCGGGTGGCAGAGCGGGATCAGTTCGGCCGTCTTCTTGGCTCCCATGATCCCGGCGAGCCGCGCCACGCCCATGACGTCGCCCTTCTTCGCCGTGCCGGAGGCTGCCATTTCAAGGGTTTCCGGGCGCATCTTCACCCAACCCGTCGCGATGGCCGTCCGTGCGGTCGTCTCCTTGTCGGAGACATCGACCATATGGGCCCGGCCCTTGGCGTCGAAATGCGACAGCGCCATCAGACGGCCTTTCGCAGCGGGTCGGCCAGAAGCCGCCGCGTCGCCGCCTCGACGTCTGGCCGGCGCATCAGGCTCTCGCCGACGAGGAAGCTGCGCACGCCCTCGGCCGCGAGCCCCGCCAGATCCTCGGGCGTGTCGAGGCCGCTTTCCGAGATCACCAGCCGGTCGGCCGGGACGCGCGCGGCCAACCGTCGGGTGGTATCGACATCGGTCACGAACGTCCTGAGATCGCGGTTGTTTATCCCCAGGAGCGGCGAGGACAGATGCGCCAGCGTCCGCTCCAGTTCCGCCTCGTCATGGACCTCCACGAGCACGTCCATGCCCCAGCCGGCGGCCGCGTCCTCCAGTTCCTGCGCCTGCGCATCCTCGACCGAGGCCATGATGATCAGGATGCAGTCCGCGCCCCAGGCGCGCGCTTCGGCGACCTGATAGGGGTCGTAGAGGAAGTCCTTGCGCAGCGCGGGGAGCGACGTGGCCTGCCGCGCGGCTGTCAGGTAGTCCGGCGCGCCCTGGAAGGACGGCGTGTCGGTCAGCACCGAAAGACAGGCCGCGCCGCCCGCCTCGTAGGCCCGCGCCAGCGCCGGCGGGTCGAAGTCGGCGCGGATGAGACCCTTCGAGGGGCTCGCCTTCTTGATTTCGGCAATCAGGCCGTAGCCGGTCTCCGACGCCCGCCGCAGCGCGGCCGCGAAGCCGCGCGGGGCAGGGGCCGCCTGTGCCGCCGCCTCGACCTCCGCGAAAGGCCGCGCGACCTTCGCCGCCGCGACTTCCTCGAGCTTGTAGGCCTTGATCTTGTCCAGAACCGTGGTCATGCGTCCGTCCTACCGCGTGGCGTCCCGCGTGAAAAGCTCAGGCGTTGCCGGAGCCGGCGAAGAGCCCCGCGTCCTCGGCGGCCCGGCGGATCGCCTTCGCCTTGTTCACCGTCTCCTGGTACTCGGCCTCGGGGTCGCTGTCGTAGACGACGCCGCCCCCCGCCTGGATGTAGAGCGTCTTGTCCTTCAGCACCGCCGTGCGCAGCGCGATGCACATGTCCATGTCGCCGTTCGCGGCGAAGTAGCCCACGCCGCCGCCGTAGACGCCGCGCTTTTCCGGTTCCAGCTCGTCGATGATCTCCATCGCGCGGACCTTCGGGGCGCCGCTGACCGTGCCTGCGGGCAGCCCCGCCAGAAGCGCCGAGAGCGCATCCTCGTCCTCGCGCAGCTCGCCCACCACGTTCGACACGATGTGCATCACGTGGCTGTAGCGCTCGATGATGAACTGCTCGGTCGGGCGGACGCTGCCGATCTTCGCGACCCGGCCCACGTCGTTGCGTCCGAGGTCGAGCAGCATGAGGTGTTCGGCCAGCTCTTTCTCGTCGGCCAGCAGATCGGCCTCGAGCGTCTTGTCTTCCTCCGGTGTCGCACCCCTCGGCCGCGTCCCCGCGATGGGCCGGATCGTGACCTCGCCCTTGAAGACGCGGACGAGGATCTCCGGGCTGGCCCCGATCACCTGGAAGCCGCCGAAGTTGAAGTAGAACATGAAGGGCGACGGGTTCGTCCTTCTCAGGGAACGATAAAGCGCGAAGGGCGGAAGCTCGAACCGCTGTGCCCACCGCTGCGACGGCACGACCTGGAAGATGTCGCCGGCGCGAATGTACGCCTTCGCCGTCTCGACCGCGGCGAGGTAGTCCGGTTTGGCGACGTTCGAGACCGGCTCGGCGATCGGGGCCGTCTCCCCCAGTCCCCGGCCTTCCCCGGGCACCGCGCGTTCGAGGTCGCGCACCGCGTCCATCACCCGCTCGGCCGCCTGCGCATAGGCCGCCCGCGCAGAGAGACCGGATCCGGCCCAGGCGGGCGATACCACCGTCACCTCGCCCTTCACGCCGTCGAGCACCGCCACGACGGAGGGCCGCAGCAGCACCGCGTCGGGCAGGCCCAGGGGGTCGGGGTTCACGTCCGGGAGCCGCTCCACCAGCCGGATCATGTCGTAGCCGAGATAGCCGAAGAGGCCGGCGGAGGCCGCCGGCATGTCCTCGGGCAGATCGATGCGGCACTCCGCGATCAGCGCCCGCAGCGTGTCGAGCGGTGGCCCGTCGAGATCCCCGAACGCGTCCCGGTCGAACCGGGCCTCGCGGTTGATCCGGCTGGTCTCGCCCCGGCACTCCCAGACGAGATCGGGCTTCATCCCGATGATCGAGTAGCGCCCGCGCACCTCGCCGCCGGTCACCGACTCGAGCATGAACGAATCCGCCCGCGCCTCGGTCAGTTTGAGCATCAGCGACACCGCAGTGTCGAGATCGGCCGCGAGCCGGGTCCAGACGATCTGGTTACGCCCGGCCTCGTAGCCGGTGGCGAAGGCGTCGAGGGCGGGCCGGAGCGCCATCAGGGGAACTGCGCGTGAACCGCGTTGATGGCGGACTGGTTGATCTCGATCCCCTTGTCGAGCGTGAGCGCGCGCGTGAAGGCGTCGAGCACGTCGTCCGCCGCGCCCTGCGCCGCCTGCTGGGCGAAAAGCGGCTTCAGCGCCTGCGCCTCCGCGGAGTCCTGATCGGCCGGCGTGACCGCGTCGAGACGTACGATCCATGCGCCGGTCTCGTCGGCGACGACCCGGATCTCGCCGGGCTCCATCTCGAAGAGGGCGGGCACGAAGGCCTCCGGCGTGCCGTCGACGAAGGTCTCGCGCGTCAGGTCGCGGTCGGTGCCGAACTCGGCCGGAAGCGAGGCCATCTCGCGTCCCTGACGGACCTCCTCGGCTAGCGACTCGGCCTGCTCGGTGAGCCGGTCGGCGATCGCCTGCTCGCGCCAGGCCTCCGCCACCTCGTCCCGGACCGCCTCCAGAGGCGGAAGGCTCGGCGGACGCACCTCATCGACGCGCAGCGCGAAGACACCGCCTTCCTCGATCTCGAGAATCTCGGGAAAATCGCCCTCCTGCGCCGCGGCGGCCGCGTCGCGGAAGTCCTGGTAGGCGGCGATGCCTTCGGAGACCTCGGGGTTCCACTCGATCCGGCCGAGCTCCATCTCCGTCTCGGCGGCGAGATCCTCAAGCGTCGCGCCGCCGGCGAGCAGGTCGTCGTAGTCTTCGAGGCTGTTCTGGATGATCCGCCGGGCGCGGTCGGCCTGCACCTCCGGCAGAAGCTCGTCGCGCGCCTCCTCGAAGGGGATGTCGCGCGGCGCGAGGATCGCGATCACGCGGAACAGGGCGGGGCCGAGCGTGCTCGGCGCCGGGCCGACGATGCCGGGCTCGTCCGTGGCGAAGACGGCCTCGCCCGCCTCGCCGAGCTCGTCCCGGGCGACATCGCCGAGGTCGATGTCGTCAAGCGTCAGTCCACGCGCCTCGACCAGCGCGTCGAAGGTGATCTCGCCGTCGCGGATCCGGTCGAGCGCTTCGGTCGCCGCGGCCTCGGTCGAGAAGACGAGCCGTTCCACGAGCCGCCGCTCGGGCTGGACGTATTCGTCGATCCGGTCCTCGTAGATCGCCCGCAGCGCGTCCTCGTCCGGCTCGATCGTGTCGAGCAGCATGTCCGGCGTCACCCAGGCGTAGGTGATGGCCCGCGTCTCGGGCAGGGTGAAGCGCTCGGCGTTCTCCTCGTGGAATTCGGCGAGTTGGGCTTGCGTGGGTTCGGGGATCTCGCCGCGCAGATCGTCCGGCGACAGCCGTGCCCATGTCGCGTCCCGCGCCTCGCGCGCGTAGGCGTAGATCGTGTCGGTATAAGCTGGCGGAAAGACCGTGCCGGAGGCGACCGCGTTCTGCACGACGCTCGCCGCCGTCTCGACCCGGACGCGCTCCTCGAACTCGGCGACCGAGAGGCCCGTCTGTTCCAGAACGAAGCGGTAGGCGTCCCGGTCGAACTCTCCGTCGACCCCCTGGAACGCCGATATCGCGAGCACCTGTTCGCTCACGACCTCGTCGCCGACCGATATTCCGAGCTCCGCGGCTTCGTCCTCGAGCGCGGTGAGACGCACCATCCGCGACAGCACCGCCTGCGGCACGCCGAGGCCCTGCGCCTCGGTGAGCGTGACGCTGCGGCCGGTCTGCGCGGAGAGCGCGCGAAGCTCCTGCTGAAGCTCCCGCGCATAGCGGTCGAGGTCGATCTCGGTGTCGCCGACCGTGCCCACCGACCGGATGCCGCCGCCGAAGTTGGTCGCGCCGAAGCCCGCGAGGCCCACGATCAGAAGAAGCAGGATCACCCATACGAAGAATCTGGAAGCCCCGCCTTTGGCCATGGTCTGTCGCTCTCCCGCGTGTCTGGTCGGCCCTGTCTATGCGAGGGGCCGGGGGCCCGCAAGCCTCACAGCCGGACTGCCGCCAGCCTCTCGAAAAGCTGATCGATCCCGGCGCGGTCCACGTTGGCGAAGGCGATCCGCAGCTGCCGGCGTCCGTCCGAGCTGTCGCCCGGCATGAACATCGTCCCCGGCAGCATCAGCACGCCCGCCTCGGACACGAGCCGCCGCGCCGCCGCGTCGGAGGGCAGGGCGAAGGGATGCTCGACATAGGCGAAGTAGGCCCCGCAGCCCAGTAGCCGCCAGCCGTCGAGGCGGGCGAAGCCGTCGGCCATCGCCGCCCGGCGGTCGAGGATCTCGGCGCGCTCGCCGGCGAGCCATTGCGACAGGTTCCGCATGCCCCAGAGCGCCGCCCGCTGGCCGAGCTGGTTGGGGCAGATCGTCACCGTGTCGAGGAACTTCTCCACCTCCGCGAGCCGGGCCGCGCCCGCCACCATCGCGCCCACGCGATGGCCGGTGAGCCGGTAGGCCTTCGAGAAGGAATAGAGGTGGATCAGCGCCTCGTCCCACTCCGGATCGGCGAACAGGTCGTGCGGCGCGCCGGAGCGGCTGTCGAAATCGCGGTAGGTCTCGTCGACGACGAGAGCGATGCCGCGGACGCGGGCGAGATCGCGGAAGGCGCGGACCAGATCGGCGGGGTATTCGACCCCGCCCGGGTTGTTCGGTGTCACCAGGACCATCGCGCGGGTGCGGTCGGTGATCCGCCGCGCCGCCTCCGCCGGATCGGGCAGAAGCCCGGGGCCGGGCGGCAACGGCACGGCCCGCACGCCGGCCATGTCGAGCCACATCTTGTGATTGAAATACCAGGGCGTTGGCAGAAGGACTTCATCTCCCGGCCCGGCCAGAGTCGCCAATGCCGCGCAGAACGCCTGGTTGCATCCCGAGGTGATCGCGACCTGGCCCTCGGCGATCTCTCCGCCGTAGTCCGCGGACCAGCGCGCCGCCAGCTCCGCCCGCAAGTCCGGCAGTCCCAGCACCGGCCCGTAGAGATGCGCGCCGGGGTCCGAGAGCGCCGCCTCAGCGATCGCCCGCCGCATCGCCTCGGGGGGCGGTTCGACCGGCGCGGCCTGGCTGACGTTGATCAGCGGGCGGTCCGACGGGAAGACCGCCCCCTCGAGCCAGCGCCGCGCCTCCATGACCGGAGGCGGTTCGGTCGCGGCCATCGCCGGATTGAGGGGAAAGACCACGCCCTGCTCCTTCATCTCGGGGGCAAATACTCTCGGGGGGAGCCGACCGAAGGGAGGCGGGGGGCCGACAGCCCCCCTCCGCCGTCTCAGTCCCGCCCGCGGTAGGGTTCGACGTATTGCAGCGCCATGTCCCAGGGAAAGAAGATCCAGGTATCCTGGCTCACTTCGGTGATAAAGGTGTCGACCATCGGCCGGCCCATCGGCTTGGCGTAGACGGTGGCGAAATGCGCCTTCGGATAGAGCCTGCGGACGAGTTCCAGCGTCTTGCCGGTGTCGACGAGGTCGTCGACGACGAGGACGCCCGTGCCGTCTTCGCCCATCAGGTCGGGGTTCGGGGCCTTGATGACCCTGGGTTCGGTCTGTTCCTGGTGGTTGTAGCTCTTCACGCTGATCGTATCGACCTCGCGGATGCCGAGCTCGCGGCTCACGATCATCGCCGGCGCCATGCCGCCGCGGGTGATCGCGACCACGCCGGTCCAGCCGCCGCCCTCGAGCGGGCCCTGCTTGTCGAGCCGCCAGGCAAGCGCCCGGCTGTCGCGGTGGATCTGGTCCCAGCTGACGTGGAACCCCTTTTCGTGCGGCAGGCGGTCGTTCATCGCGCGCTCCCCCTCACACCGTGGAGATGTCGGGCGCGTCGACGGCCTTCATGCCGACGGCGTGGTAGCCTGCATCGACGTGCAGCACTTCGCCGGTGACGCCGGAGCCCAGGTCCGACAGCAGATAGAGCGCCGAGCGGCCGACGTCGTCGATCGTGACGTTCCGGCGGAGCGGCGAGTTCAGTTCGTTCCACTTCATGATGTAGCGGAAGTCGCCGATCCCGGAGGCCGCGAGCGTCTTGATCGGTCCCGCGCTGATCGCGTTGCAGCGGATGCCGTCCTTGCCGAGGTCCTCGGCGATGTAGCGCACCGAGGCCTCGAGCGCGGCCTTCGCCACGCCCATGACGTTGTAATGTGGCATCACCTTCTCGGCGCCGTAGTAGGTCAGGGTCAGGAGCGAGCCGCCCGGCGCCATCATCGCGCAGGCCCGCTGGCAGACGGCGGTGAAGGAATAGACGGAGATGTCCATCGACATCGCGAAATTCGCGCGGCTCGTGTCGACATAGCGGCCGCGCAATTCGTTCTTGTCGGAAAAGCCGATGGCGTGGACGACGAAATCGAGCGTGTCCCAGCGCTCGCCAATGGTGGCGAAGAGGGCGTCGAGGGAGCTCTCGTCGGCCACGTCGCACTCGGTCAGGAAGTCCGAGCCCAGTTGCGCGGCGAGCGGCCCGACGCGCTTCTTCAGGGCCTCTCCCTGGTAGGAGAACGCGAGCTCCGCGCCCTGATCGGCCACGGCGCGCGCGATGCCCCAGGCGATGGACTTTTCGTTGGCGAGCCCCATGATCAGGCCGCGTTTCCCGGCCATGAGAGGAGTTGTCATGCGTCCCTTCCAGTCCACCATATCTTGTCTGGCGTGCTGTAAGCGATTGTCCGCCCCTCATCAAGTCCGCTACCCTCGGGTCGGGATTGCGCAGCACGCGGTACGCGGTTAGGTGCCGGGGGCGTGAGGACGGACATGGCGGAACTCTCTGGAATATTCGCGGGCGACGACCCCTTCGTGATCGCACGCCGCTGGCTGGCGGAGGCGGAGCGCGAAGAGATCAACGATCCGAACGCGATCGCGCTGGCGACGGTCGATCCCGACGGGCTGCCCAACGTGCGGATGGTTCTTCTCAAGGAGATCGAGGACGACGCATTCGTGTTCTACACGAATTTCGAAAGCGCCAAGGGGCGTGAAATCGAGACATCGGGAAAAGCCGCCTTCGTGCTACACTGGAAATCGCTGCGCAGGCAGGTCCGTGTGCGTGGCACTCTATCGAAGGTCGAAGACGAGTTGGCTGACGCCTATTTCAGAACCCGCGCGCTCCAGTCCCGCCTCGGGGCGTGGGGATCGCGGCAATCCCGGCCGCTCGCGTCCCGCGAGGCGCTGATGGCCGAGGTGGCGAAGATCACCGTGCAGAAAGGCCCGAATCCGACACGCCCGCCATTCTGGGGGGGCTTCCGCATGCGCCCGGTCGAGATCGAGTTCTGGGCCGACGCGGCGTTCCGGCTGCACGACAGATTCCGCTGGCGGAGATCCGGCGGGGAGGACGAATGGGACATTGTCCGCCTAAACCCGTGACATTCGCGCTTCGTGAATGGACTTCGTCATTTCGGGTCGGGAGATTGGCCTTGCAACGGTTAACCATTTGCAACCTTAATGGTAACACCGCCCGAAAAGGGGCGCTGGGGACAGAAGAAGTTTGATGACTGAGAGCGAGGAAGAACAGCGCCGT
>CAZPOK010000083.1:0-12284 GCA_964587905.1 uncultured Rhodobacterales bacterium
CGGATAGCCCCAGGGCCACGACAGCTCCGGCATCACCTCGAAGTTCATCCCGTAGATCGAGGCCACCAGGGTGGGCGGCAGGAACACGACCGCGACGACCGAGAAGGTCGCCATGATGCCATTCTGCGCGATGGAGATCAGCCCCAGCGTCGCGTCGAGCAGGAAGTTGATCTTCTGGCTCAAGGAGTCCGCGTGGTCAGTCAGCGACTGGATGTCCGAGGCGAGCGAGCGGACCGCATCGCGATGCGTCTTGAACGCGGGATCGGCCCGCGCATGGGCCGAGACGAAGCTCACGACGCGCTCGAGCGTGACGAGGCTTTCGCGGATGTTCGACGTGAAATCGCCCTTCCGCCCGATCTCCTGCAGGACCGGCCGATAGGTGCGCCCCCTTCGGCCCGCCCTGCCCTCGTCGAAGATCCCCCGCGACAACTCGTCGATCTCGCGCGCCACCCGCTCCAGAACGTCCGCCAGCCGGTCGATCACGGCGTCGAGGAGATTGACGAAGACCTCCTCGCCCGTGGTGCAGCCGATCGGAGTCCTCTCGGCCCGGCGCGCGAAGGTCTCGAACGCGCGCGGCTCGTGATCGCGGATCGTGACGATCCGGCCGCCGGCGAGGATGAAGGACACCGGTGACATGATAGGCCGGTCGGTATCGGCCTGCGCCGGCAGGAGCGCCGTCATGAAGAGTGCGCCGTCCTCGGTGTAGACGCGCGAGGAGACCTCGATCTCCTCGCGTTCCTCTCGCGAGGGGAGATCCACCCCGCTCAACGCCTCGACCGTCCGGATGTTGTCCTCCTCGGGCGACAGCAGGTCGAGCCAGAGCGCATTCGGATCCGGCTTCACCTCGTCCTGCCGACAGATGAGCCGGTGGTTCTCGTTGACGTAGCTCCGGATCATGCGCGCCTCGCCGCTGCCGACATCACGGTCATATCAGCCGAATGTCGCGGATCATGCGACGCTCACGGCGGTGGAACGGAGTAGAGCACGAACCCCGCCACCCGGTCGACGGCGATGCCGTTCACGTCCGCCGCGAACAGGTCGAGGCGCGGCATGGTCTGGGGACAGGCGACGAGATCGCCCCGGATATCGTCGAACCTGTCGGTATAGGTCACCGAACGGACGAGGCGGCAGGCGTCGTTGGGCTCCCGATAGGGTCCGGCGAGTTCGAAAGGCGGAACGGGCTCGCGCGGCCCGAAGCAACCCGGAAGCCCCGAAAGCGCCGCGAACGCCAGTGCGGGCAGGAGTGTCCTCATCTTCCATTTCCGTCAGCGGGACCGTTACCGCGACTATCACACCACATCCGGCGCCCGGCGGAAACCCCCTGGCGCCGGCGGCGGATGCCCGGTTCAGGCGGCGGCAAGCCTCGCCGCTTCGGGGCGACCTCGAGGATGACGGCGCCTTTGGCAGGCGCTGCGCGCGCCGGCATGGCGCCCTGACGCACGAATATCCACACAGAATCGCGTGCGCGACCATCCGACTCCCTTTCCTCGTCCCGGCCCACAACATATAGTGGCGCAAATCGAGGGGCTGCGCTGTCCCTTCGAATCTCAAAGGGCAGGGTCATGGCGCACATCATCGTCGTCGGGAACGAAAAGGGCGGTTCCGGCAAATCGACCACATCGATGCATCTGGCCACGGCGCTGGCGCGCATGGGCCATACGGTCGGGGCGCTAGACCTCGACCTGCGGCAGAGAAGCCTCGGGCGCTACGTCGACAACCGGCGTCTCTACTGCAAGCGTCACGGGGTCGACCTTCCGACGCCGGCCTACGTCGACCTGCCCGATATCCCGAAGGAACAGCTCGCGCCCGGCGAAAACGTCTATGACCGCCGGCTCTCGGCCGCCGTCGCGCAGATGGAGGGCGAATTCGACTTCATCCTGATCGACTGCCCCGGCTCGCACACCCGGCTGAGCCAGGTCGCCCACTCCCTCGCCGACACGCTCGTCTCGCCGCTCAACGACAGCTTCGTCGACTTCGATCTGCTGGCCCGCTTCGACAGCGAGTCGAACCGTATCGTCGGACCGTCGATCTACTCCGAGATGGTCTGGAACGCGCGCCAGATCCGCGCGCAGGCGGGACTTCCGCCGATCGACTGGGTGGTCGTGCGCAACCGGCTCGGCGCACAGCAGATGCACAACAAGCGCAAGATGGGCGAGGCGCTGAACGAACTTGCCCGCCGGATCGGATTCCGGGTCGTTCAGGGGTTTTCCGAGCGGGTGATCTTCCGGGAGCTCTTTCCACGCGGCCTCACGCTTCTCGACCTGCGCGACATCGGCGTGAAAGGGCAGATGAACATCTCGAACGTCGCAGCGCGTCAGGAACTGCGTGACCTCGTGAAATCCCTGCGCCTGCCGGAGGTCAGCGTGGACTTCTGAGATCGGAGAGCCGTTCGATCAGCGGGCGCAGGACGAATGCGACCGCCGTCTGAACCGCATGGCGAAGCGCCGCCGCCATGGAGAACAGGGCTTTCGCAAGTCGCGACGGCTCCCTTTCCTCCCAATCATCGACGCCGTTCACCTCCTCCTGGCTCGGAAGCGGGTCGAAACGGGAACTGACGACGGGGCGCGAGAGGGACCGGTCCGTTCGCGCCCGCTCCTCGGCATAGAGCCGTGTCCGCTCGAGCGCCCGGGGCGCGGCCCAGAGCCCGCGATAGCCCGCGAATGCCACGACGATGGAGGCGAGGCTCAGGCACCAGAGCCACCAGGTCGGCGGGGTCTCGGGCACCTGAAGCGCCGCCGCGCGCCCGTTGAGGAACGGCCGGACCGTCAGGGCTGATCCCGCGAGGCGCAGACCATCGGCGCTCAACGCCCCGGCCACCATCAGCTCGAAATCGCCGCCACGCCCGGCGAAGCCACCGACCTCGACCTCCGTGCCTCCGGCACCGCTTGCGGTGACCGTGACGAGATCCGCGGGAACGGGAGGCGCGTCCGCGGCCCGGACGTCGATCAGGATCACGCCGAGCGCGGCGGTGCGCGGCCCGGTCAGCGGAAAGAGCGGCAGGGCGATCGCAGTCTCACCGGTGTCGGGAAGCGTCAGGATCAGCGGATCATCAAGATTCGTCGCCGCCCTGACCCGGACCTCGCGGGCCGGACCGGTGTTGACGCCGGGGATGAAGGCTTCGATCGCGACCGGCGCCGGCGCGCCCTGACGCAAGGCAAGCTCGCGTTCGGCCTTCTGCTGGACGTTGATGTAGCCGCCGGCGAGTCCGGCCACGGCAAGCACGCCCGCGAACGCCAGAAGCGTGCTCGCGTCCATCAACCAGCCTGCAATCGCACGTATGACACCCATGAATCGACCCGTCCCGTGATGACGTCCCCCTGCTGCACTGTCACTTAGGCATCAGTGTGGCGGGTGCGGGTCCACCGTCGGCGAGAATGTGCCAAGCCATGCCCGCGCAGGCGAGGGCTGCCGGACCCGCTCGGCCGTGCAGGGCAACGCGGCGGCCGCCGGGCCTCTGCGATGCTAGACGGTCAAGAGCCCGTAACCTTCCCGGTCGGACCGGTAGGGTCCGAGCCTCGCCGCGAGGGCGGCGCGGACCGCGGGGCCGTCGAGCGGTTCCTTCGACGTGCGGCGTGCCTCTATCATCCGGGCGATCACGCCGGCGGCCTGCGCCGATGCCGCCGAGGTACCGCCGAACCCGTATTCGCCCGAGTGCCGGGACACGAGGCTCGCGGGCTCTTCGGCATAGCCGCCATGCCCGAGGATGTCCGGCGCGGGCACGTAGTTGTATCGCATCTTTCCGTCCGTGGGCGGCCTCGCGGTAGGATCCTCGTCGCGATCGCTGGGCGCGAGGCAGAACAGCCCCGGTCCGTACTGGCTGTAGCGGGCCGGATCGAGATCCGACGTCGGATCGAGCGGATCGCGCAGCGTGGCCGAGCCGACGACGATGATGCCGGTATCCTCGAACGGGTCATCCCCCGCGGCAAGCACCGTGGCGCAGGCCGTGAGCACATCATCGGGAGCGGAGAGACCCGCCGCGTCCAGCATGGCGCCGACGGCCGCGCGACCGTCGGCTTCGGCGAGCGCGGATTGAACGCCGGCAAAATCCGACGGGGCGCCCGGATAGGAGATCGCGCTCGTTCCGTCGTTTCCGGCCGGAATCACGACCGGCACCCTGAGGCTGGCGGCGAGGATGGCGAGCGCCAGCGGATCGCAGGGGCCCGCGTGATCCGCGAGGGTCACGTCCTTCGACCAGTCGGGATAGGCCCCTTCGGCCGGACGCACGAACGGCGGGCCGACCAGAACGAGATCGGGCGGCTCTCTGAAGGCGAAGACCATCTTCAGGATCGCTCCGCCGACGGCCATGCGGTTGGCATGCGTGTCCGAGAGCTTCGTCATGCACCGCACCGGCAGCAGCCGTGCGTCGGGCGCTGTGCCCCAGATGGGACAGAGATCATCCGGTGTCCCGACGATGAGCCCGCCCATCGAGGTTCCGTGCCCCCCGCCCTTCGAGCCGAACGCGGCCCTCCCATCGTTGGAAATCGGGTAATCGAGATTGATCGCCGCCTCGGAGGCGTCCCAGGCCGCGGGATTGGCGGTCTGCGCGAGGTGGCGGTCGATCGCGTTGTCGCTGCCGCGGGCGAATGTCGGATGCGTGATGTCGACCGGCGCGTCGACGAGCGCGACCGTCACGTCCACGCCACCGCTCTCGAGATTTCCGGCCGCCGCGCTGATCCCCATCCGGGCGAGCGTCCATTGCTCTATCGGCACGTCCGGCTTCGGCGCCGGCAGCCGCTCCATGACCGGCCCGGTGCCGAGGTAGGGGGACGGTCCGGGGTCGTAGGCCTGCACATCGCGGATCGCCTCGACGAACAGTTCGTCATAGATCTCCCGAAGGCTGGTGAACGCGCCCTCCGCGATGATCGCGCCGCAGTCGCCGTCCGAGGCGTAATGCACCCCAGCCCATTCGCGGTTTTCCCGGATGCGGAAGGCGACGTCGAACGCCTCGGCGATCACGCCCGGATCGTGGCCGAAGACCTCGGCCATGCCGTGCGCGATGAGGTAGGCTTGGGTGGCGTGCCCGCTGGGATAGGCCGCGTGGTTTGGCACCGTGACCGACGGGTCGATGCCGTGATCCATGAGATGCGGCCGCGGCCGGTCGAACCTGGCCTTGTAGTGCGCGGCGAGCGCGAGGCCCGCATCCTGCAGGAGGGCGAGAAGCCGAATCAGGCTCACGGGGGCGCCGGCGGCGTTCTCGAAGATGTCGAGGAAGGGCGAGAGGATATCGTCGATCTCCGCGTCGATTTCCGGCTGTCTTGACAGACGTTCGTCGGAGTCCTGCTTTTCGAGGATATCGTCGAGTTCCCGCC
Organism: uncultured Rhodobacterales bacterium; assembly: GCA_964587905.1. Lineage (GTDB taxonomy): Bacteria > Pseudomonadota > Alphaproteobacteria > Rhodobacterales > Rhodobacteraceae > DAINOF01. The sequence continues at coordinate 5,310 of CAZPOK010000083.1, forward strand.
GGACCGCGTCGCCCGTGTACGCAGGTGCAGGGGGCGTGCCCGCTGCATCGAGGATGGCGATGACGTCGTCGAGGCGTTGGTAGAGCGTTCGCCGGAACCGGTCGTCGACGACCGACCATGTGCCGAGCGACAGGCTCGACTTGGTCTTGGTTTTCGTCTTCGTCTTGGTCTTGGTCTTTGTCTTCGTTTTGGTCTTCGTCTTCGTCACGGCGAGTCCCTCCCCCGCTTGGTTGTGCAGATGCTCACGCCCGCGTCGCCCGGGTCCGACCCTCTCGTGTCAACCCGCGCCGTCACCCAGCTTGTTCTCGATCAGGCCGACGCGTCTCAGGCCGTCCTCGATCAGAGCGAGGCTCCGCGGCGAGGGCATACCGTAGGTCGGCGACGCCATCGCCCCGGTCCCGAAGGCGGGATCCAGAAGACGCAGGCTGCGGTACAGCTCCATCGCATCCGGGACGTTGCCGAGTTGCGCATGGCTCGCGAACATGTGGCGCATGACAGGAAGGAATTTCCTTTTCGCGAGAACGCGGTTCCCGATGCGGATCGCGTCCTGATGCCTGCCCTGAAGGCTCGCGGCGATGACCGCCGAGGCGTCGTACCAGAACTTGTAGGGGCTGTAGCGACCGAGCCGGCGGGCAATCTCCGCCGCCTCCGCGCCGCGGTCGAGGTGGTCGGTGTAGATCAGGTTCATCGCCGTGGCATCCCACCCGATCGCGAGATTGGGAAGGATGCGCCGGCTTTCCGCGAGGTATTGCCGTCCCAGGACCATGTCCCGGCGGACATAGCCCTCGAAATGACCCGCGAGCGCCAGCACGAGGGCGTTCGACGGCTCCATCTCCATCGCGTGCTCGAAATGGGCGGTCGCCGCGTCGAGCCGGTCCTCCCCCGCCCCGTGGCTTTCCCCCACCTGAAGTCCCGTCGTGAAGCCGAGCCATCCCTCGGCATTGGCGGAGTAATCCGATCCGTGCAGGAACTGACGCAGAAGGGAGCAGGCGTCCTCGATCCCTTCGCGCGACAGGCCGAAGAGCTGATGCACCGCCGTGTAGAGCGTCGGCTTCACCGTGAGCCCCGGCTGGCGAAGGATCAGAGCCTCGATCGAATCCACGGCCCCCGTGACGAATTCCATCATCGTCTCCGACGCGATCGGGAGCGCGGCGTCGGGGTCGCTCGCGATCGACGCGGTCCAGACGACCTTCCCCGTCGCAGGCACGCGCGCGATGATCGTCGCCTGCAACTCCAGCCCCACGAGCGACACCCGCACTTCGACGAGCACCGGCGGCCGCGACACCGACTCCGCCCGGCGGCCCTCGAGCTGATTGGTCTGGACGTCGCGCAGGTCGTAGGTTTCGACGTAGCCGTTCTGCCGGAAGGTGTCCTGCATGGCGTTGGTGATCCGCTCGGCCACCACGGTGGCGCGCATGTCGTCTGACACGACGACCGGCGTCCCGATCAGGATGCAGGGCGCGACCTCGTAGGTCACCGGCGCGATCGGCACGGACGTGCCCGCATCGACCATCACCTGCGGTGCATCCTCCAGCCGGGCGGCAAAGGCCTGACGCTCTTCCCGGAGCCAGTCCTCGCCCGCCTCGTCGAGACGCGGCGCGTCTTCGAAGAACTCCGCGCGGTGATCTCCGCCGGGGTCGAGTTGCGCGTCCACCCCTTGCAGCCAGACATGATCGTAGTCGGCCTGGATCGCGTCGCTCCAAGGGTACAGGGACTTGCGCAGAACGTGCAGGCACTGGCGCAGGGAGTTGCTCGCCTGGGCCTCGAACGACCGCCCCCAAAGGCGCGACTTCAGCCATTCGCGCGAGCGGCGGTGATCGCGCGCCGTCGCCAGCATGACGAGGAGCGCACGCGCCTTCTTCTCCGTGATCCGGATCTCGCGTCCCTCGGGATCGCCGAGGCGAAAATTGCCCACGACCGAGAGAACGAGCCGGTTCGCGTCACGACCGGTGATCTTGCCCATCGGGCCGTCCCCGCCAAATCCGTCGTCCGCCCCCACCCGTACGAGGCAATAAGAGGCCAGAGTATGCTCAACTGCATGGCTCTGTGAACCGCCAAAGGCGTGCATGGATTCGTTTTTTCGTCCGACGGCGTTCATTTCCCGGGCCCTGCGCGGCGACGGCGGTCGAAACGGTCCGGCAGGACTTCACGCGCCCAAGGCACGTAGACCGCGTCGAAATGGACCGTCGCGCCCGGCTGGCCTTCCTCGAGAAGGACGCATAGACCGCTCCCCCGGCGGATCCTGGGCCCCGCGCGGAGACGCGCCGCCCCCTTGATGGTGACGCCTCCCTCGCCGGATTCGTCGAGTAGAAGGTAGCCGTCGCCGCCGATGTGCGTGCCGGTCACCGTAGCGCCCTTCGGCACCTCGCGTTCGATCAGAAAGATTTCTCCGCCGTTTAGGCCCTGCGAGACGAGCGTTGCGAAAATCACGAGACCGGGCTCGAGGTCCGAGGGTGCCTCGCGCTCTTGCCCCGTGCACGCGCCGGCGTTGGAGATCCACAAATACTCGTTCCGCCCACCCGATCGCGATACGACAATGAACTCGTGACCCTCACCGATGATCGTCTGGGGGTGCCAATAGCTTGCCATGGCCCGCCGGTTGTGCATGGCAATGAAAAAGCTCACCTGAAACCGCTCCTTTCCCGTCTCGCAGGGTTGACGTCACTGTCGCCGAGCCACGTGAATGAGGCGTCGAGCCTCCCGTTAAAACGGCATTAATTCGTCGGCATTTCGGATAATCCCTTGTCCCGACAGCTACCTGGCCGTCGATCCCGTACCGGGCGCGTTCGGGACCGGAGGCCTTTTGACGCGGTTTTGTTCGCGATCCGGCGCGCGGCCTAACGGAGGGCTGATGCGACTGACCTAGCGTCAAGGCCATCGGACGACGGCCCGGCTGGGCCCGCCGATCCGAAACGGATGAATTTCTGGAGGTGGACGGATGCGACCGGGCCCGCGCGACGACACGAGCGGTGCAGATGCGGCGCGGCGCGGCGAGGGATCCGAGCTCGAGCCACACGATCGCCATCGCGCACGACGGCCGCACGCACAACGGCCACGCAATCACGGCAGGCCCTGCCGTTCCACCCCATTCGCTTCCATCCCCGACCGCTCGGAATCCCTGTTCTCCCCAACCGAGCGGTGGCTCCGTCTGAAAAGAGGAACGGAGTTGGTGGACGACCTGTAGCGTGTGTTCCTGGTGAGTTAGCTGCAGGTCACGCCCCGTGCCGTCCTCGTCCCCGGCACGGGGCATTTTCTTGTCCCGCCGCACCCGGCAAGAGAGCAACCGCAAGCGGGAGCAGGATGCAAGTCGCGCCGGCTGCGAGCACGACGATCCGATTGTCCATCGGCATCCGCATGTTGCCTCGCTCCGCTTATTCGAATATCCATGAAATATGGAAAAAGTGATTCCCGCGCGTCTCGCCACCCTCGGCCATCCTCAGCGGCTGGCGCTGTTCCGGCTCCTGATGCGACGGTATCCGGACCCCGTCCCTGCGGGTGAGCTTGCCGAGGCGCTGGGCTGCAAGCCCTCCACGCTGTCGGCCTATCTGTCGGCGCTCATGCATGCCGATCTTGTGACGCAGGAGCGGGCAGGAACGTCCTTGCGCTACTCCATCGATATGCCGCAGGTGCGCCGGACCTTCGATTACCTGCTCCTCGACTGCTGCCGCGGCCGGCCCGAGCTCTGCTCGCCCATATCGTCGTCATCGATCTCAGGACCCATCGCCATGCCCGACCGCACATACAGCGTCCTCTTCATCTGCACCGGCAACTCGGCCCGCTCCATCTTCGCGGAATCGATCCTCCGAAAGGAAGCGGGCGACCGCTTCGAGGTCCACTCCGCCGGCACCAGGCCGCGATCGGAGCTGAACCCCTCCGCGCTCGAGGTGCTGAAGCAGAAGGGTCACGACATCTCGGTCCTGCGCGCCAAGCACGTCTCCGAGTTTCAGCTCCCGGATGCTCCGAAATTCGACTTCGTGTTCACGGTCTGCAATCAGGCGGCCAACGAAGAGTGCCCGCCCTGGCACGGGCAGCCGGTCAGCGCGCATTGGGGCATGCCCGACCCGGTCAGGGTGGACGGCTCCGACGCCGAGAAGAGCCTCGCCTTCCAGCACGCCTACGGCGCGCTCCGGAACCGGATCGCGGCCTTCACGGCCTTGCCGATCGCGTCGCTTGACCGCATCTCGCTGCAGAAGGCGGTGGACGATATCGGCCGCACCGATGCGGGTCAGCCCGCATGACCACCTACGCCCTGAACGGCCTCGGGCGGATCGGCAAGCTCGCGCTGAAGCCTCTGCTCGAACGGGGCGTGAAGATCGCCTGGATCAACGATGCCGTCGGGGATCCGGCGATGCACGCGCATCTTCTCGAGTTCGACACCGTGCACGGGCGATGGAACGCCGTCTTCGCGCATGACGAGGATTCGGTGACGATCGACGGGGCGCGGCTTGCCTTCGTCGGGACAGGGGAGCTCGCCGCCCTGCCGCTGGACGCGGTCGACGTGGTCATCGACTGCACCGGCGTCTTCAGGTCGGAAGCGACGCTCGCGCCCTATTTCGAGGCCGGCGTGAAGGCGGTGGTCGTGTCCGCGCCCGTGAAGGACGGCGACGCCGCCAACATCGTCTATGGCGTCAATGAAGACACTTATGATCCTGAGCGCCACCGCATCGTGACGGCGGCGTCCTGCACGACGAACTGCCTCGCGCCGGTGGTCAAGGTGATCCACGAATCGATCGGCATCCGCCACGGCTCGATCACCACGATCCACGACGTGACGAACACCCAGACGATCGTGGACCGCCCCGCGAAGGACCTCCGCCGCGCGCGGTCGGCGATGAACTCGCTGATCCCGACGACCACGGGCAGCGCGACGGCGATCACGCTGATCTATCCCGAGCTGAAGGGCCGGCTGAACGGCCACGCGGTGCGCGTGCCGCTGCTCAACGCGTCCCTTACCGACTGCGTCTTCGAGGTCGACCGAGAGACGACGGCCGAGGAGGTGAACGCGCTCTTCCGAACGGCGGCCGACGGGCCGCTCGCCGGGATCCTCGGCTGCGAGGAGCGGCCGCTGGTATCGGCCGACTATGTCAACGACTCGCGGTCGTCGATCGTCGACGCCCCGTCGACGATGGTCGTGAACGGTACGCAGGTGAAGGTCTACGCCTGGTACGACAACGAGATGGGCTATGCGCACCGGCTCGTCGACGTGGCGCTGATGGTGGGAGCCGCGACGTGACCTCCCGGCCCGAGGGACTGTCCGCCTACATCCCCGTCACGGCTGCCTACTGGGCCTTCATGCTCACCGACGGCGCGCTGAGGATGCTGGTGCTCCTGCACTTCCACACGCTGGGTTTCTCGCCGGTCCAGTTGGCCTACCTCTTCGTGCTCTACGAGATCGCGGGGATGGTGACGAACCTCTCGGCGGGCTGGATCGCCGCGCGCTTCGGTCTGACCTCGACGCTCTACGGAGGGCTCGGACTGCAGGTTGTGGCGCTGCTCGCTCTGGCGCAGCTCGATCCGGGCTGGGCCGTGGGCCTCTCGGTCAGCTACGTGATGGTTGTTCAGGGCGCCTCGGGCGTGGCGAAGGACCTCGCCAAGATGTCGTCGAAGTCGGCTGTGAAGCTGCTCGCCCCTGCGGAGAAGGGCGGGCTGTTCCGTTGGGTCGCGATCCTCACGGGATCGAAGAACGCGGTGAAGGGGCTGGGATTCCTTCTGGGCGCGGCGCTGCTCGCGACGCTCGGCTTCGTCTGGGCGGTGCTCGGGATGGCCGCGGTTCTGGCGGCGATCCTCGTCGCGGTGCTGATCTTCATGCCGCCCGGGCTTCCCAAGGGCCGGAAGGGCACCAAGTTCTCCGAGGTCTTCTCGAAGTCGGCCAACGTCAACTGGCTGTCGGCCGCGCGGGTGTTCCTGTTCGGGGCCCGCGACGTGTGGTTCGTCGTCGGCATCCCGATCTACTTCTACGCCGTGCTTTCGGACGGCACCGAGGAGGGCAACCGGGCGGCGTTCTTCCTGATCGGCACCTTCATGGCAGTCTGGATCATCCTCTATGGCGCGGTGCAGGCGGCCGCGCCCCGCCTCCTGCGCGCCGCGACGCGGCCGGAGGCGGATCTCGTCGGCGCCGCCCGCGGCTGGGCGGGGCTGCTGTTTCTCGTGCCGGCGGCGCTGACCGCTGCCGCACTCGCCTCGCCCGACCCTCAACCCTGGCTCACCGTCACGCTCGTCGTGGGGCTTCTCGCCTTCGGCGCGATCTTCGCCATCAATTCCTCGCTCCATTCCTACCTGATCCTCGCCTTCACGAAGGCCGAGCGGGTGACGATGGACGTGGGATTCTATTACATGGCGAACGCGGGGGGGCGGCTCCTCGGCACGGTTCTATCCGGGCTCACCTATCAGGCGGGCGGGCTTGCGCTCATGCTCGGGACGGCGGCGGCGATGGTCGCGCTCAGCGCCCTCGCAGCGGGGAGGCTCCGCCCCGACCAGCCGCTGACGGCCCCGGCATGAGCGTCTTCGAGCGCTATCTCACCCTGTGGGTGGCCCTGGCCATGGTCGCGGGCATCGCGATCGGCAGCGCGGCGCCGGCGCTCGTCTCCACGATCGCCGCAGCCGAGGTGGCGCGCGTCAACCTCGTGGTGGCGGTGCTGATCTGGGCGATGGTCTACCCGATGATGGTCGGCGTCGATCCCGGTGCGCTGAAGGACGTGGCGCGCCAGCCGCGCGGCCTTCTCATCACCCTGGTGGTCAATTGGCTGATCAAGCCGTTCACCATGGCGGCGCTTGCGGTGCTGTTCTTCGAGGGGGTCTTCGCGGAGCTCATCGCGCCCGAGGACGCGCAGCAGTACATCGCGGGGCTGATCCTGCTCGGCGCCGCGCCCTGCACCGCCATGGTCTTCGTCTGGTCGCAGCTCACCCGTGGCGACGAAGGGTACACGCTTCTGCAGGTCTCGGTGAACGACGTGGTGATGGTCTTCGCCTTCGCGC
>CAZPOK010000084.1:0-11889 GCA_964587905.1 uncultured Rhodobacterales bacterium
GACCCCGCAGGCGTCGCCACCAGCGCCCCGTCGCAGACAAGTTCCTCCATCCGCACCCGGCCGTCGACGCTGATCCGGAGCTTCGCCGCCTGGGGGCCCTGGCGCAGGAGCGAGACCTCGTTGATCGCCAGCGCCTCGTGGACCGCCGCGTCGGTGCAGGTCGCGCGCATGGCGAGCGGATTGATCACTTCCTCCTGCGCGGCGGCGAGCCGCTCGGGCAGGCCATCGGCCGAGAACTCGTTCATGAGGAAGCCGATGGTGCCGCGGTTCATGCCGTAGACCGGCGCGTCGATATGCATCGTCCCGTGAAGCGTCTGCAACATGAAGCCGTCGCCGCCGAGCGCGACGATCACCTCGGCCTCCTCGGGGACGCAGTCGCCGTAGAGCGCCACGAGTTCCTCGCGTGCCGTTCTGGCGATCTCCACCTCGCTCGCGACGAACGCGATCTTTCCGCTCGTTGCCATGCCCGCGCCCCCCCGTTTGCCGAAGTCTTCGCGTGCGCGGGCCGGAAACACAAGGCTCGCATGAGGAAGGTCCTGCCGCGTCGCCCCCGGAGAGGGTCGCATTCGCCGCTTCCTCCGCTATCTCAAACCGGATATGAGAGCGCCCAACTGCTGCCGAGGAGACTGACCATGAACGCACCGCACCGCGACGACGGCTTCTTCACAGAGCGCCTTGAGAGCCGAGACCCGGAGCTTTTCGGCGCGATCCGCAAGGAACTCGGCCGCCAGCAGAACGAGATCGAGCTGATCGCCTCGGAGAACATCGTCTCCGCCGCCGTGATGGAGGCGCAGGGCTCGGTCATGACCAACAAGTATGCCGAGGGCTATCCGGGCCGGCGCTACTACGGCGGCTGCGAATACGTCGACATCGCCGAAAACCTCGCGATCGAGCGGGCGAAGGAACTCTTCGGCTGCGGCTTCGCCAACGTGCAGCCGAACTCGGGCAGCCAGGCGAACCAGGGCGTCTTCACGGCCCTTCTCCAGCCAGGCGACACGATCCTCGGCATGAGCCTCGACGCGGGCGGGCACCTGACGCATGGCGCAAGGCCGAACCAGTCGGGCAAGTGGTTCAACGCGATCCAGTACGGCGTCCGCCGGCAGGATCTCGAGATCGACTACGACCAGATCGCCGCGCTGACCGCCGAGCACAAGCCCAAGCTCCTCATCGCGGGCGGCTCGGCGATCCCGCGCGTGATCGACTTCGGCAAGCTGCGCGAGATTGCCGACACGGTGGGCGCGTATCTGTTGGCCGACGTCGCGCACTATGCGGGTCTCATCGCGGCGGACGAGTATCCGTCGCCCTTCCCGCATGCCCATGTCGCCACGACCACGACGCACAAGACCCTGCGCGGTCCGCGCGGCGGCATGATCCTGACGAATGACGAGGACATCGCGAAGAAAGCCAATTCGGCGATCTTCCCCGGCATCCAGGGCGGACCGCTGATGCACGTGATCGCCGCCAAGGCCGTGGCCTTCGGCGAGGCGCTCCGGCCGGAGTTCAAGACCTACCAACGCCAGGTCGTGAAGAACGCGCAGGCGCTGGCAGACCAACTCATGAAGGGCGGGCTCGACATCGTGACGGGCGGCACGGACTGCCACCTGATGCTTGTCGACCTGCGCCCCAAGGCCGTGAAAGGCAACGCCACCGAAAAGGCACTTGGCCGCGCGAACATCACCTGCAACAAGAACGGCATCCCTTTCGACACAGAAAAGCCGATGGTCACCTCGGGCGTCCGTCTCGGCTCCCCGGCCGGCACGACGCGCGGCTTCGGCGAGGCCGAGTTCCGGCAGGTGGCCGACTGGATTGTCGAGGTGGTGGACGGACTCTCTGCCAACGGCGAGGACGGCAACGGCGATGTCGAGGCCAAGGTGAGGGACGAGGTGATCGACCTCTGCGCCAGGTTCCCGGTCTATCCCAACCTGTGAAACTCGCCACGCAACTGCACGGAGAGGCCGGCGACCGTCCTTCCCTCCTGATCGCACATGGCCTTTTCGGCTCGGCGCGGAACTGGGGCGTGATTGCGAAACGGCTGTCCGAGGACCGGCGGGTCACGGCCGTCGACATGCGCAACCACGGCGAAAGCCCGTGGGCCGAAAATCACAGCTACGACGACCTGGCCCAGGATCTCGCAGACACGATGAGCGGACCTTCGGACGTGGTTGGCCATTCCATGGGCGGCAAGGCGGCCATGGTGCTGGCGCTTACCCGGCCTGATCTCGTCAATCGCCTCGTCGTGGCCGACATCGCGCCGGTCGCCTACACTCACACGCAGTCGCATCTGATCGAGGCGATGGAGGGTCTCGACCTCTCCGGGATCGACCTCAGAAGCGACGCGGACCGGGCGCTCGCGACCGGGATCGAGGACCAGGGCGTTCGCGCGTTCCTGCTCCAGTCACTCGACGTGAAGGAGAAACGCTGGCGCCTCAACCTGCCCGTTCTCGCCGCCGAGATGGACCGGATCGTGGGATTCCCGAAGATCGGGGGCACGTTCGGGGGACCGGTGCTGTTCCTTTCGGGCGCGGGGTCTCACTACGTCGAGCCCGAACACCGCGACCGGATCAAGTCGCTCTTCCCGAATGCCCGCTTCGCGAAGATCCCCGGCGCGGGACACTGGCTTCACGCCGAGAAACCGCGGGAATTCGCGGCGACTGTGGCGACCTTCCTGTCCTAGTCGACCGGTCGCGTCATCCAGCGCGACGTCCCGTCTTCCGGACGGCCTCGTGGATGACGACCGCGCCGCGCCTCGTGGATATCCGACAGCGTCCCGGACGCCGTGCTACGGCCGGTCAAGACCGGACACGCAAGTCCATGCTATGATCCTGCCGTGTTGCAAGAGGAGGGGACGATGATCAACCTTGACGACATTATGGACATGACCGACCTCACGCATGAAGAAGTGGCGGCCATCGCCGAGCACGAGCACCTGCCGGACGTCAACGCGGCGGCGCTCGCGGACTACATGATGCACGTCCAGAAGGGCCCGCAGATGGTGAACCGCATGATCTCGGAGGACATCCGCGCCGCGCTGCATCGCGACGACGTCGCGCATGCGCGGGACCTCTTCGTGGTGCTCCAGCACTTCATCGCGACCCATCCCGAGGCGCAGCGCGGCGCGGACGGATCGCCTTGAGGCGAGGCAGGCTCAGGCTTCCTCACTGAGCTTGCGCGCGATGATCCACGCCACCGGCACGGCGGCGACAAACCCGATCGCAGCGGCGACCACGATCGGAACGAGCGTGTCGTACCCCATCGTCAGTGCGACCACCACGGCGGAACCCGCAAGCGTGGCACCAATGAACGTGAGCAGCACAAGCGTTAGGCGGATCATGGAAATGCTCCCTCTGACTATCAAGCCGAATGGTAGTCACCCTCGCAAGCACGGCCTTGATCTGAATCAGCAAGCCCCTCCGGCCTGAGGAACGCAGCCGGGGCGGCCCTTGGGCCCGCATGGGGCCTCGCGAAGCTGATGTCGGACATCGCCGGGTGATCCCCTGAATTCTCCACCACATGCGCTGGAACAAAAGCCGGTCTGCACCGTTCACCATGCGAACGGAAGGAGGGGGACATGACGCGGATTTTCTTGATTTTCACGATCCCGGTCGCGCTTGCCGCCTGCGAGACCGTGGAGGGTTTCGGCGAAGACATCGAGACTGGAGGGGAAGCCCTTCAGGACTCGGCCGACGATGTGCAGTCCGATCTCTGACAAGGACGGCGAGTAAGGGTATTGGGGGTATGTGGGACGGGCGTCCGGATCGGACGCCCGTTTTCCTTTCCTCAGACCTCGCGTGCGTCGGGGTCGGGAACGACCTTGGCTTCCGTTTTCTGCTTGTGGTCGAACTGCGGGTCTTCCTTTTTGATCTTGCGGGAGATCCAGTAGGCCAGCGGCCACGCGAGAATCCATCCGATCGCCACGGCGCCGAGGATCGGCCCCCAGCCATAATATCCCAAAGTGAAGACTCCGATCACCAGTGCGCCGGTCACGACGGCCCCGGTGAAAAGGGTAATCAGTATGCTCAGCCGGTCCATTAAGTTCCTCCTTTACGGAGGAACGGACCCGGGCCTGTTGAAGTTCCGTTCAGGCGCTGCGCCGCGCCTTCTCGACGGTCCCGGTCGCCGCCTCGAGGCGCAGGAAAGCATCCCGTGCACGACAGAACATCGGTGTTCCCGGACGTTTCTGGCGGACCCACCCCCGGCACGTGTCCGGGTTTGCGCAACACGAACAGGCGATCAGCGTCTCGCGGATGTCTGGGCGAAGCCGCGCGGCATCCTCGTCTGTGAACGCGAGACCGAGATGCGCGAGCATTCCGCGCCGAACCGTCATCCGCTTCTCGAAATCCTTGGAGATGTGTTGCATCAAACCTGACACCTTGAGCCCTCCCCGCTGTCAAGCCATCTTTACATCGAACTACGCCCGACGCCGGACATCGGATCAGTGCCGGACGGTGAAAAAGTATGCTGCGGAATGCAGTCGGAGCTATGCCCTTGTTTTGGCTGCTTCCTTTTTCACAACATCAGTCAGAACCGAGCCTCCCACGAGGTTTCGATGTGGTAAGGTCGTGGAGTGATGAGCAGCCCGAGAATCATCCTGCTCGTTCTCTTCGTCGCATCGATTCCAACCGTCGGCGCTGGGGGAGCAATGCGGTGCACGCCGCTCGAGCTTCCGATCTGGCGGGTCGAGGGCCCGCCACAGCAATACGCGGAGTTCTGCGCGGAGGAACCGGAGGCCTGCGATCTCAGCGGACCCGAGATCGTCGCCTGGGCCGGGGTTCGGGATCTTCTTCGGGCCGTCAACGCCGGGGTGAATGCGGACGTGCGCAAGGATTCCGACCTTGCGTGCTCCGGACTCGAGGAAAAGTGGTCCTTTCCGGTCGCTGGATGGGGAGACTGCGAGGACTTCGCGCTCGAGAAACGACGGCGGTTGGTCGAGAGGGGCGTGTCGTCAGCGGCGCTCACGATGGCGATCGTGCACCACGAAGTGCAGTTCTTCCCCCACGCCGTCCTTCTGGCCGAGACCTCGGCGGGAACAATCGTGCTCGACGATCTCGTGGACGACATCGTCTGCTGGGATGCGGCACCTTACCGCTGGGAACGGCGGGAAAGGCCGGACGGGCGGTGGGAGAGGTTCGCGCTGCCGTAGGTGTCCTGTACGCACGATGGCGGCCGGTTGGTTCCGGTGGGTTCAGAAGCAGTCCCTCCGCGGCCGCGGTCATTCCATGCCCGGCGGTTGAGCCACCGGATGCGGTGCGCGCCAGACGCCGTCTCCCCCCTATCTAGCGCCGGACGCGCCAAGGCGCGCGAGATGTGGTTGATCTCGCGCGCGGGCCGGTGTATGGATCTGCCTACAGGTGCAATAGACGCGGTATCGCATCACTGACGCGACGGGGTTCTGCTTTCATCCAGCGGGGCCCCGTTTCGCGTTCCGGGTTTTAGACTCCGGGACAGGAAAAGGCGTCAGGTGCTCAGACGCGGTCCTTGCATCGCGCCCACGAGGGACGCGCCCTGACGCCTTCCTGTTCCGATCCGTCCTGAGACGTCCCGGTCCAGTTTCGCTCCGGACCTTGCGGTCCTCGGCAACCGGTCCCGCTCCGAAGAGCCGTCCCGGCCCGCGAAGTCTACCGCCGTGTCAATGTCTCCGAGGAAACACTGCCCCGGCGGAGCCTCCTGCCCTGGAGGGGCGACGCGGGGTCCGAAGTCCCGGTGCCGTCCCGCCCGGCCTCGGGGGCCTTCGCGGCCCGCTCCGGATCTTGCAACCCCTTGCGGTGAAATCACCGTTGCATTCGCCCGCCGCCCCCTCAAGAAAAAAGCGCTGCAGCATGAAAATTTCTTGTGGATCAAAGAGTTGATGGACCTGGGGATATCAAGTGGAGAACCCGGAAAAGCCTTGGCGCGGAGCCGGGTTACGCGGGGATGACCGGCGCGCGCGATGCCGGACCGTTTCTGCGGGGCCGAGGGGATCGCGGCGCGCCAAAACCGCGGGGAACGCGCCTGAAGTCCATTCGGATGGGAACAGACGCGACGGCGCGCCGTTCAATCCCGAATCGGAAACCAGAAAGGAGACGCGCCATGCGTACGAAGTTGTTTCTCATCCTGTCGCTGATGCTGGGCGGCACAGTCCTGTCGAACTGCGGCCCGGCCGTGGGCGCGGCGGGGACGGTCGCGGCCGACGAGGCTTACGAGGAAGAGACGGGCGAAGAGTTGTTCTGAGCCCCGGCGTGGCCCTTCCTTGTGGACAGGGCCGCGCGCCTCGCGCATCTTCCCGGACGGGAGCCGGCGGCGGGCCGGCGGGTTCTGGGAGAAGATGAATGGCGAGGCTCTGCAAGGTGTTGGCGGTGATGATGGCGGGAACGGCGCTCACGGGCTGCGCGGCGGCGATCGGCGGAGTGGCGGCAATCGGCGCGGACGCGATCGCCGAGGAGGAACGCGGGGGTGACGGCCTCTTCTGATCGACGTTGCTGCACTGCAACAAGAGGTCCGGTCACGCATCCGTGATGACATAGGTCATACCCGTGTCGTCTGCAGTGTCGTATGATTGGTATATTGAATGGTGTGGGGGTGACGATCAACACGGGCGTCCGAAAGGGCGCCCGTTGTCGTTTCCCGTTCGAAACTCGTGCTGTATGGCGGCGAGGCCGCCGGCGACCGTCTTGCGTGACGCTTCACGCAGGCTTTGGGTCACGCGCGCGGGGCAGTCAGTCGACATCGCCGCCATCTGAGCGAAGTCAACATCGGCTTCAGATCTGCCATCCCACAACCGATTCATGATCACTCCGTTTCGGCCGCCGCCGTGGTTTGAACAACCCCGCGCCAAACGTTGTTGAGCTTGTCGAGAGACGACAGCTTGCCCTGCCACGCCGAAAGAGGATGAACATGCCAATGAAGGACCTGCTGATCTATGGAGCAACGGGGTACACCGGAACGCTGGTTGCGGAACATGCGGCGGCGGTGTCCGAACAGCCTCCGGCGCTCGCCGGCCGAAGCGAGGGCAAGGTCCGCTCGCTCGCGAGACGCCTTGAGGCACCATGGACGGCCTTCAGTCTGGAGGATCCAGCGGCGATAAGGCGCGCCGTCGAAAACGTGGCGGCGGTCCTGAACCTTGCCGGTCCCTTCTCGAAAACAACAGATCCGCTCGTGGCGGCATGCCTCGCGTGCGGGACTCACTACGTCGACATCACCGGCGAGATCGCCGTCTTCGAGCGCCTCGCTGCTCTCGATACGACGGCAAGGAAGTCCGGCGTCGTCCTGCTGCCGGGCGCTGGCTTCGATGTGGTGCCAAGCGACTGCCTGGCCGCTCATCTCAAGCGGCGGCAACCGGGGATGCATCGCCTGAGGCTATCGATTGCGGGCTTGACGCAGGCCAGCCGAGGAACTGCGCGAACGGCGATCGAGGCGCTGGGGCGAGGAACCATGGTGCGGCGCGGCGGAAGGATCGTGGAGCTCGAGAACGCACCGCGCCACTGCGCCGACTTCGGGGAAGGTCCGGTCCAGACCGTCGGGGTGAGCTGGGGTGATGTCGCCACTGCATGGCATTCAACCGGAGCGCAGGACATCGACGTGCTTTTCGAGGCGTCGTTTCCGCTCCGAGTCGTAGCCGGCACGCCACCAAAGCTCCGGCCCATTTTGGCGTCGCAGCCCGTCCAGGATCTCCTGAAGCGGCTGGTCGGACGGATCGCGTCCGGACCTTCCGCCAAGCGCAGAGGCATCGCGCGCGGCCTCATCCTCGGCGAGGCATGGGATTCGGAGGGCGAGCGCGTGGCAAGCCTCATGCAGACGCCGGACCCCTATGAGCTGACGGCGCAAACGGCGTTCGAGATTGCGCGGCGCGTGGCGGCAGGCGAGGTAACGCCCGGATACCACACTCCTTCCAACGCCTTCGGCGCTGACCTCGCCCTGGATTTCAGGGGAATAACCCGGACAGACATCTGACGGAACCCGCCTCGGTCCATGCCGCCCTCTCCATCGTCGACCGGAGAGGGCGGGAGACCTGGCCTTCGCCGCATCGCGGCCGAGGAAACGGCGCGGTTACCCGAGAGGGGCTGCGGCCCGGTGATCCGGGCAAGCGAGACGGAAATCAAAGGGAAGCCGGGCAAAGGCGAGCCCAACCTGCAGGGTCCGGAGCGCCGTCCCGCACAGTCAAAACGAAAAGCAGGTGACACGCGACCCGACCGGCCACCGGCGCAAAGAATGGGCGAACCGGAACAATAACCGCTTGCATCGTCACGTGCTTGTGCATTTTGTGGATTACCAGCCAAGCTGCGGGAGACACGCGCTGCTGTAAACAAGGGAGAACCTGACCGACATGAAACGATTCCATACCAGTCTGCTTGCACTCGCCGCGGCAGCGACGATCGCGCCCGCCGCACAGGCACAGACCGAAATCCAGTGGTGGCACGCCTTCACCGGCCGGCTCGGAGAGCTGCTCGATGCGCAGGTGGCGGCGTTCAATGAAAGCCAATCGGACTACCAGGTCGTGGCATCCCACAAGGGCAACTACTCCGAAGCGCTGAACGCCGGCATCGCCGCGTTCCGCGCGGGCGAGCAGCCGCATATCCTCCAGGTCTTCGAGGTCGGCACCGCCACGATGATGGCCGCGCGCGGCGCCATCGTCCCCGTCTACGAGGTCATGTCCGATTCAGGCCTGCCCTTCGATCCGCAGGCCTACATTCCCTCGGTCACGGGCTACTACACCGACACCGAGGGCAACATGCTGTCCTTCCCCTACAACGCCTCGACGCCTGTCATGTACGTGAACCGCACGATGCTCGAGGAGGCGGGAATCGACCCGGACGTGGATCTGTCCACCTGGGAGGCCGTCGGGCCGGTGCTGGACCAGCTGAAGGACGCGGGCGTCGCCTGTCCGTTCACGACCGCCTGGCAGAGCTGGGTGCATCTGGAAAGCTTCTCGGCCTACCATGACGTGCCCTTCGCCACGCGCTCGAACGGCTTCGAGGGGACAGACACCGAACTCGTGCTCAACGGCCCGCTCCAGATCGCCCATATCGATACGCTGGGCCAGTGGGCGCAGGACGGCAAGTTCATCTATGCGGGCCGTCGGAACGAATCCGGCGCCAACTTCCGCGCGGGCGAATGCGCGATCTTCACGGAAAGCTCGGCGGGCTATGCCGGAGTGAAGGCGGAAGCGCAGTTCGACTGGGACATCCGGCCACTGCCCTACTGGACCGCCGCCGAGGCCGCGCCGCAGAACACGATCATCGGGGGCGCGTCGCTCTGGGTGATGGCCGGCCACGAGCCTGAGGAGTACAAGGGCGTCGCGGCCTTCCTCGGCTTCATGTCCTCGCCCGAAGTGCAAGCCCAGTGGCACCAGGACACGGGCTACCTGCCGGCCACGACCGCGGCCGCGGAAATGACCGCGAGCCAGGGCTTCTACCAGGCGAACCCGGGCACCGAGATCGCGGGCGCGCAGATGACCGCGAAGCCGCCAACGGCCAACTCCAAGGGGCTGCGGCTCGGGTCGTTCGACCAGATCCGCACGATCATCGACGAGGAGCTGGAAGGCGTCTGGGCCGGTGACAAGGACGCCGAGACGGCGCTGAACTCGGCTGCCGAACGCGGCAACGAGCTTCTGCGTCGCTTCGAAATGGCCAACCGCTGACAGGCCTCCGGGGGCGGCACCGCCGCCCCCGGGCCGCCGCATGGAAAAGCGCGTCACCTTCAAGGGCATCTGGCTGCCGCTCCTGCTGCTCGCGCCGCAGGTGCTGGTCACAGCCGTGTTCTTCTTCTATCCCGCGGGCCAAGCGATCTGGCAGTCGCTCTTCATTCCCGACCCGTTCGGGCTGTCGATGCAGTTCGTGGGTCTCGGCAACTTCGAATACCTGTTCGGCAACCGCTTCTACCGCGCGAGCTTCGTCACCACGGCGATCTTTTCGGTCTCGGTGACGGTCGTCTCCATGGGCATCGCGCTTTACCTAGCGGTACTGGCGGACCGGCTCATCAAGGGCTCGGGCACCTACCGGACGCTGCTGATCTGGCCCTATGCCGTCGCGCCTGCCGTGGCGGGAGTCCTGTGGCTCTTCATGTTCAACACTCGCATCGGCGTGGTGACGTGGTACCTGGGCCAGCTCGGCTACGACTGGAACCATGTCCTGAACGAGGCCGAGGCGATGGGTCTTGTCGTCGTCGCGTCGAGCTGGGGGCGGATCAGCTACAACTTCCTGTTCTTCCTCGCGGGGCTGCAGGCCATCCCCCGCAGCGTGATCGAGGCCGCCGCAATCGACGGCGCCCGTTTCTGGACCCGCTTCCGCACAATCGTCTGGCCGCTCCTGTCGCCCGTCACCTTCTTCCTGCTCGTCGTGAACATCGTCTACGCCTTCTTCGAAACCTTCGGCGTGATCCACACGATCACCGGTGGCGGCCCGCAGCAGGCGACGACGATCCTCGTCTACAAGGTCTATGCCGACGGGTTCGTGGGCCAGGACCTCGGCTCCTCCGCCGCGCAGTCGGTGATCCTGCTGTTCGTCGTGGGCATCCTCACCGTCATCCAGTTCAAGTACATCGAGCGGAAGGTGCACTACTGATGTCCGGCATGGTCGAGAGGCGCGGAGTCTCGCACTGGCTGACCCATGCCGGGCTGATCCTCGGCGTGCTTGTCATCTTCTTCCCGATCTGGCTCGCCTTTGTCGCCTCAACAGTGTCCCAGCAGGACATCGTGCGCCCGCCGATGCCGCTTCTGCCTGGCGACCAGTTCTACGAGAACTACCGCCGCGCGCTCGTTGCGGGGGTGAACGCGCCGGTGGCGTGGATGCTCTTCAACTCGATGGTCATGGCGATGGGGATCGCCATCGGGAAGATCGTGATCTCGCTCCTGTCGGCGTTTGCCATCGTCTATTTCCGCTTTCCCGGCCGGATGCTGTTCTTCTGGCTGATCTTCCTGACGCTGATGCTGCCCGTCGAGGTCCGGATCGTGCCCACCTACGAGGTGATCGCGGGATTCGGGATGCTCAACAGCTACACCGGCCTCATCCTGCCGCTCATCGCCTCGGCGACGGCGACCTTCCTCTTCCGGCAGTTCTTCCTGACCGTGCCCGACGAACTTGCCGAGGCCGCGCGGGTGGACGGGGCGGGGCCGATGCGCTTCTTCGTCGACATCCTCGTGCCGATGAGCCGGACCAATATCGCGGCGCTCTTCGTGATCCTGTTCATTTACGGCTGGAACCAGTATCTCTGGCCGCTTCTCATCACCACAGATCCGTCGATGAACACCATCGTGATGGGCATCAGGCAGATGTTCCCCTCGGGCGACGATCTGGCCGATTGGCCGGTGATCATGGCGACCTCGATCCTCGCGATGCTTCCGCCCGTGATCGTGGTGATCGGCATGCAGAAGCTCTTCATCCGCGGCCTCGTCGACAGCGAGAAGTGAGACCATGGCGACCGTCACCCTGACAAGCATCCACAAGAGCTACGGCAAGACCGCGGTCATCCACGGCATCGACCTCGCCATAGCCGAGGGCGAGCTCATCGTGATCGTGGGGCCTTCGGGCTGCGGGAAATCGACGCTCCTGCGGATGGTCGCGGGGCTCGAGACGATCACGAGGGGCGATCTCATGATCGACGGCGAACGGCTCAACGATGCCGAGCCGATGGAGCGCAACATCGCCATGGTGTTCCAGAACTACGCGCTCTACCCGCACATGAGCGTGGCGGACAACATGGGCTATGCGCTGAAGATCGCGGGCAAGCCCAAGACCGAGATCGCGGAGCGGGTGCAGGTGGCGGCGAAGATGCTCCAGCTCGAGCCTTATCTCGCGCGCAAGCCGCGCGAGTTGTCGGGCGGGCAGAGGCAGCGCGTGGCGATGGGTCGCGCGATCGTCCGGGACCCGGCGGTCTTTCTCTTCGACGAGCCGCTGTCGAACCTCGACGCCAAACTCC
>CAZPOK010000085.1:0-11647 GCA_964587905.1 uncultured Rhodobacterales bacterium
TCCGCGGCGTGGAGACCGGCGGCTGCCCGCACACCGCGATCCGCGAGGACGCCTCGATCAACCTCGCGGCCGTCGCCGACCTGCGCGCGGCCTTCGATGATCTCGACGTGATCCTGATCGAGTCGGGCGGCGACAACCTGGCCGCCACCTTCTCCCCGGAACTCGCCGACCTGACGATCTACGTGATCGATACCGCCGCCGGCCAGGATATCCCGCGCAAGAAGGGACCTGGTCTCGCGCGGTCGGACGTCCTGATCGTGAACAAGGTCGATCTCGCGGCCCATGTCGGGGTCGACGTCGATCAGCTCGAACGCGACGCGCGCACTGCGCGCGGGGAGCGGCCCTTCGTCATGGCGTCCCTTCGCGACGGGCGGGGCGTGGACGAGGTCGTCCGGTTCATCGAGCGGGAAGGCGGGCTCTGAGGCTCAGCCGCCCGCCGCGCCGCTCCGGCTCTCGGGCAGTCGCCGTCCGGACCCGAGAAGCCGCTGTTCCGCCAGTTCGAGATGGTGCTGGAAGCGCGGCGCGTTCTTCCGCTCGAGCGCGGCGCGGCAGAGCACGACGGTGAGCCAGTCGCGCTCTTCCGCATGGACCTCGTTCAGGAGATTCCTGAGGTAAGGCAGGTAGTTGTGCCGCGTTCTGAGGGCACGATAGGCCGCGGTCGCGGTCAGCGTGCCGGCCCCGGCCTCTTGCAGGATCGGCCGGAGAGCCCCCATTGCCATGATCTCCCGGCCGATGCCGGGGCCGGCGTGCCGGAAGCGGATCCGCTCAACGTTGGCGCCCCGGAAGAGAGCGGCGTGCATCGCGTCGAGTTCGACGCGGGGATCGTAGAGGATGAAGACCCGCTCTGCCGCCTCGACCATGTCGGGCGCGTAGCCGTATCTGTCGGTGAAGGAGGTGCGCCGCATCGCGATGAAGCGGTCGTCCCACTCGGCGACGGCGGGATCGAGAGTCGCCTGAGGCGCGATGGCGACCACGGTGGCTCCGGGGGCCGTGACCGAAAAGGCCGCCGCCGCATAGCCATTCGGGCCGACGCCGAAGAAGACGACCCGGTCGAAATCCTCCAGGAAGGCGTCGTCCACGAGACGGTCGAAGTAGCGGAAGACCCGCAGATCCCGGAACCAGGTCGCCTTCTTCGCGAGAAGCGTCATGTGCGACCAGCCGAGGTCTTCGGCAATGCGGATCGGTTGCGGCAGGCCCGAGGGATTGCTCGCCCGCGCGGCCTGAACCGTGTCGAAATAGACGAGGAGCGTCTTCAGCGAGTTGTCGGCAAAGATGACCGCATGGGAATCCCCGAGGGGCCGGTAGAATCCCTTCGTCTCGCCGAACGCCTGGATTTCGGCGAGCCACTCATCATCGGTGAGCTCTTCGGAGAGCGTAACGTCGCTACTCATGCACACACAGCCCCTTCAACGCGTCACTCTAGGCTCCGGTATCAGGCGGATGCAACGAAAAGCAGGCGCGCCATTGCCTTGCCATCGCCGTTCGTGGAACGATCGGACCCGCGCAGGCGCATTGTTTACAACCACCTGTTTTTCGGGAGGAAACGCAGATGACGACCCATGAAGCCGAACTCGGGACGGCGCTCGGCTGGCATCGCGCGGGTCGGGGCGCGGCTCTGGCAACCGTCGTGGAGACCTGGGGGTCGGCGCCGCGGCCGGTGGGCAGCCGTCTCGCCGTTGCGGGCGACGGGGAGATGACCGGCTCGGTTTCGGGCGGCTGCGTGGAGAGCGCGGTGGTCCTCGAGGCGCAGGAGGCGCTGAAGGACGGTGCGCCCAGGCTTCTCACCTATGGCGTCAGCGACGAGGATGCCTTCGAGGTCGGGCTCGCCTGTGGCGGCACGATCCGGGTGCTGGTGGAGCCTGTCGGGTCTGCGCTTCCCCCGGAGTTTGCGGAGGCGCTCGCCGACGCGCAGGCGGCGCGTCGCCCGGTGGCCTATGTGGTCAACCTCGAAACCTGGGAGCGGCGCATGGCCGGCCCGGACGACTTTCCCGACCGGTTCCGCCTGGACCGCTCCGGGATCGAGGAGGACGGTGAAACCTTCGTGGCGGTCCACAACCCGCCGCTCCGGATGATCGTCGTGGGCGCCGCGCACATCGCGCAGGCGCTGATCCCGATGGCCCGTCTCGCGGGCTATGACGTGACGCTGATCGATCCGCGCGAGGCCTTCGGATCCGCCGCGCGGTTTCCCGGCGAGACGATCCTGCACGACTGGCCGGACGAGGCCATGGCCGCGCTCGGCCCCGACGCTCGGACCGCCGTTGTCACGCTGTCGCACGACCCGAAGATCGACGATCCCGCGATCGAGGCCGCGCTCGGATCGGAGTGTTTCTACCTGGGGTGCCTGGGGTCCGGACGAACGCATGCGAAGAGGCTCGACCGGCTGAGGGCGGCGGGCGTTCCAGACGACGCGATCGCCCGGATCCACGCTCCGGTCGGTCTAGACATCGGAGCACGGAGTCCGGCCGAAATCGCCGTGTCGATCCTCGCCGAGATCACCCTGCGCCTGCGCAAGGGCTGAGGCTTCACTCTCCCGCCGGCCCGTGGTTAAGTCGTCGCGCACAGCAAGGGAGTGACGACATGCCGAAGGTCAGCATGACCGTGAACGGCCAGCCGGCGGAGGGCGAGGTCGAGGGGCGCACGCTTCTCGTCGAGTTCCTGCGCGAAGGGCTGGGACTGACCGGAACGCACGTGGGCTGCGACACGTCGCAGTGCGGTGCCTGCACGGTTCACGTCGATGGTCGGCCGGTCAAGTCCTGCACGATGCTGGCGCTCGAAGCCGAGGGGGCGCAGGTGACGACGATCGAGGGGATGGCCGCGCCCGACGGCACGCTGACGCCGCTCCAGGCGGCGTTCCGGGAGCACCACGGGCTTCAGTGCGGGTTCTGCACGCCGGGCATGGTGATGTCGGCGGCGGTGCTCCTGAAGGAGAACCCCCGGCCCACCGAAGCCGATGTGCGCCATTGGCTCGAGGGAAACCTCTGCCGGTGCACGGGATACCACAACATCGTCAAGGCCGTCATGGCGGCGGCGCAGTAGGGGACAGGGATGTACGACTTCGAATTCCTTCGCGCCGGGACGATCGACGAGGCGGTCAAGGCGCTGGCCGAGGACGAGGATGCGCAGGCGCTCTCGGGCGGCCAGACGCTTCTTCCGACGATGAAACAGCGGCTGGCGATGCCCACGACGCTGGTGAGCCTGATGGCGATCCCCGAACTTCGGGGCGTCTGCACGGACGACGAGGGCAGGGTCTGCATCGGCGCGGCGACGACGCACGCGGAGGTCGCGCAGCAGGCGGCCGAGGCCTATCCGGCGCTCGCCGCTCTCGCGAGGCAGATCGGCGATCCGGCGGTGCGGAGCCGCGGAACGATCGGCGGCAGCCTTGCCAACAACGACCCGTCTGCCTGCTATCCTGCGGCGGCGCTGGGGTCGGACGCGCTCATCCGGACCAACGCGCGAGACATCGACGCGGAGACATACTTCGAAGGGATGTTCGCGACGGCGCTCGAGCCGGGCGAGATCGTCACCCAGGTCGTCTTCCCGGTTCCGGAGGCGGCGGCCTACGTGAAGTTCGCGCAGCCCGCGTCGCGGTTCGCGCTTGTCGGTGTCTTCGTCGCGCGCTTCTTCGACGGTGTGCGCGTGGCGGTGACGGGCGCGTCGGACGAGGGCGTCTATCGATGGACCGAGGCCGAGGAGGCGCTGTCGGGCGACTTCTCTCCTGACGCGATCGCCTCTCTCTCGGCGCCGGCCGACGGCATGATCGGCGACATCCACGGGTCGCCGGAGTACCGGGCGCATCTGGTTGGCGTCGTGGCGCGCCGGGCCGTCGCCGCCGCCGCCTGACGGGCGGCCGCGGGAACACTCGGGCGCCGATCCGGTTCTCCTCCCGACCCGCCACCCGAGGGTGGCCATGGGAAGAGGAGAAGCCAAATGCGGAAACATCTCAGAAGCGCGACCGCCCTCGCGCTGGTCACCGGTCTTGCCGCGCCTGGCATTGGCTGGTCGCAGGACCTCCCCGTCTGCGAGGAAGGTGTCGACCTGCCCTGCACGACGGACAACGGCAATACCGTGGAGACGGCCGAGGCGCTTGAGGTCTATCTCGAGACCGTGGAAGAGGGCGCGGAGGCGGAGCTCGACCTCGAGCAGGCGCCGGTGGAGGAATTGCCGGTGGTCGACGTACCCGCCGAGGGCGAGGATGCGGCCGATGCGGAGGACGCCGCGGCCGAAGCCGGCGCTCAAGCCCTCCCCGTCTGCGAGGAAGGTGTCGACCTGCCCTGCGTGACGGACGACGGCAATACCGTGGAGACGGCCGAGGCGCTTGAGGTCTATCTCGAGACCGTGGAAGAGGGCGCGGAGGCGGAGCTCGACCTCGAGCAGGCGCCTGTGGAGGACCTGCCGGTGGTCGACGTGCCCGCCGAGGGCGAGGATGCGGCCGATGCGGAGGACGCCGCGGCCGATCCCGTGGCGCGAGCCCTCCCCGAATGCGAGGAAGGCGTCGATCTGCCCTGCGTGACGGACGAGGGCAATACGGTCGAGACGACCGAGGCGCTCGACGTCTATCTCGAGAACGTGGAAGAGGGCGCGGAGGCGGAGATCGACCCCGAACAGGCGCCGGTGGAGGACCTGCCGGTGGTCGATGCGCCGGTCGTGGAAGAGGATGCGGCGGAGGAACCGCCGGAGGCGGAGGAGGACGCGGGCGACGCCGATCCCGCTGACGAAGCGGAGCCCGAGGCGGCCGAGACGCCCGCCGAGGCCCCCGAAGACGCGGCCACGGCCGCCGATCCGGCTGCCGCGGAGCCGGAGGTCACGGAAGCGCCGGCCGCCGACGGCGACCCGCAGGCAGACGAGCCCGCCTCCGTCGCGGCGGAGGATCCCGTGCCAGAAGACAGCATCGAGAGCGACATTCCGGTGGTCGAGAGCGAGGTCCCGGAGGAGGCCGCGGCGGCGGAGGAGCCGCCGCTCGCCGCAGCTGCGGCAGCGGCCGAGGAGGGCGCGACCGCGCCTCCGGCGGAGGTCGAGGAGATGACCGTCACCGACGAGATGGCCCGGTCGAGCACCGAGGAATTCGCGACGGCGATCGGCGAAGAGGCCCCTGCCGCGACGGCCGAGGAAGACGAAGGTCCCTCACGCCTGGAGCGCGCAGTGGCGCTGGGCATCGGCGCGGCGGTTCTCGGAACCATCCTCGAACAGGGCTCCGAAGTGGTGTCGGACACCGGGGACCGGCTCGTGGTCCGGCAGCGGGACGGCGATCTTCGCGTGATCCGCGACGACGACGTGCTGTTGCGTCAGCCGGGCGCCGACGTTCGGACCGAGACCTTTGACGACGGATCGAGCCGCACGACCGTGACGCGCGACGACGGTTCCCGCATCGTCACGATCCGGGCGGCCGACGGGGAGGTGCTTCGCAGAACGCGGCTGCTGCCCGATGGACGCCGGGTGGTGCTCTTCGATCAGACCGAGCGGGCGGAACCGGTCGACACCGCCGCGCTTCCGGCGCCGACGCGGGAGGCCATCGAGTATACCGGGGACGAGGCGGCGCTGCGTGCCGCACTGGCGCAGGCAGTCGCGCAGGATGTCGGCCGGGACTTCTCGCTGCGGCAGATCAGAGAGATCCGCGAGGTGCGGAATCTCGCGCCCGAGATCGAGATCGACGAGATCAACTTCCCGTCCGGATCGGCGGTCATCCAGCCGGGTCAGGCGCAACAGCTCGCCGCCCTCGGACGGACGCTGGCGGCGCTGATCGAGGAGAATCCGCGCGACGTGTTCCTTGTCGAAGGGCACACCGACGCGGTGGGCGATGCAAGCTACAACCTCGCGCTGTCGGACCGGCGGGCGGAGTCGGTCGCGCTGGCGCTGACCGAATATTTCGACGTGCCGCCGGAGAACCTCGTGGTTCAGGGCTATGGCGAATCGGATCTCAAGGTGCCGACGGCCGGGCCCGAGCGAGAGAACCGACGCGCGAACGTCCGTCGCATCACCGGGCTCCTCGGGGGCCAGACCGCGGCCCTGCGCTGAGGCGCGGTCAGGCGAGGGGTCTGCGGAAGAGAAGGAGGCGGTTGTTCGCCGGCATCGCGACGGCGGCGGCCGCCTCCAAGCCGCTCTCCCGCGCGAGATCCGTCATCTCGACGACGTCCCGAATGCCCCATTCGGGGTTTTCCGCTCGCAGGCGCTCGTCGAAGGTCCTGTTGCCTTCGCCGACATGGCGTCCGTTCTCGCGGAACGGTCCATAGAAGACGAGGAGTCCGCCGGGCGCGAGCGCGATGCCTGCGCCACGGACGATGCCCCGGGCCACGGCGAGAGGGGCGATGTGGATGACGTTCATCGCGACGACAGCCGCGAGCGGTCCGAGCGCCCGGATGTCGACGCGCGCGGCCCAGTCGGTCGCCGCATCGAGCTCCGGCGGCTCGCGCACCCCAAGCTTCAGCTCCCGCGCCCAGGCGCGGACGGATGCCCGGTGACCTTCGTCGGGATCGCTCGCGACCCAGTCGAGACCGGGGAAGGCGAGCCGGAACGCGCCCGCATGCTGCCCGGTGCCTGCCCCGATTTCGAGCACGCACCCCGTCCGCCCGCCAAACCAGGGTGCGAGCGCGACGAGGAGCGGGGGGCTGTTCCTCTGGAAAACCGGACTGAAGAGGCGGTCGTCAGACGCGTCGTCCGTCAGCCGCGTTCGGTATCGTGAGATGTGCGGTGTCGTGGGGGAGGCTGCCATGACTGCGGCGCGGCCCTCAACGGGCCGGGCCGATCATCATCACCATCTGGCGGCCTTCCATCTTCGGCATGTTCTCGACCTTGCCGACTTCCTGGACATCGTCCGCCACCCGTTCGAGCAGATTGCGCCCGAGATCCTGGTGCGCCATCTCGCGGCCGCGGAACCGAAGGGTCACCTTCACCTTGTCCCCGTTCTCGAGAAAGCGCATCACGTTGCGCATCTTCACGTCGTAGTCGTGAATGTCGGTGTTGGGGCGAAACTTGACCTCTTTCACCTCGATGGTCTTCTGCTTCTTCTTCGCTTCGCTCTCCCGCTTCTGCTGTTCGTACTTGAACTTGCCGAAGTCCATGATCTTGCAAACGGGCGGGGAGGCGTTGGGAGAGATTTCCACAAGGTCGAGCCCGGCATCCTCGGCGAGCTGCATCCCCTTGGTCGGGGTCACGACTCCGAGGTTCTCTCCGTCAGCTCCAATAAGCCGGACTTCGGGGACCCGGATTTTGTCATTGACACGGGGTCCTGTGTCACGCGCCGGCGGGGCGTTGTGAGGTCTTCGAGCGATGGCGTTTGTCCTTTTGTTGTGAAAACGTCGAGTAAGGCAGGAAAATACTTTGGCAGCCCCCCCGTTTCAAGCTGAAACGCTGTGCGGAACCCGTTGCCGCATGCAGACGTTTCAAGCCGAACGCGCCGCGTCCCGCCGGGCGATCCGGTTTCGAGGGGCGCCGCGCTATTTCCCGAAGTGGAAGGAGCAAGAGATGAGCAGAACCCTTTGGATTGCAGCTGGAGCCCTCGTCATCGTGGTGCTTGGCTGGTTCGCGATCGTCGACACCGACAGGGGCATCGTCAGTCCCGGCGTCGAGACGACGGAGGTGGAGCCCACGGGCGATGTCACCATCGCCAACGACGTCGGTCTCGCCGACGAGCCCGTGGCCGACGACGGAACGGAAAGCGAGATGGCGGGCGAGGTGGTCGAAGAGAACGTCTCGAACCGCGTAGCGTCCGACGTCGCGACGGACGAGGCGTTCGAGAGCGCACTCGAGGGCGAAGCGCCGGTTCAGGAGTCGCTCGAGACGAGCCGGAGCGTCGCGAGCACCACCGGTGCCGTCGGCGCGGCCGATTTCACGGCGGAAGGCTTTGATCGCGAGGCTGTGCTGCAGGCGATCGAGACCTCGGAACTCGAGGAGGTGGACAAGGAACACCTGATTGACCTGCTCGCCGAGGCCGAGGAAAACACGACCGAGCTTGAGGCCGCGCTGGCCTCTGTCCGCGCCGCTCTCGAAACGGAGCGGTAGCGCTCAGCCCACGAAGGCCTTTTCGACGACGTATTCCGCGGGGGCGGAATTGGCGCCCTCGCGGAGACCCTGCGCCTCGAGGATGTCCTTCATGTCGGTGTTGAGCCCGATGGACCCGCAGACCATCGCCCGGTCGGTTTCGGGCGAAATCCCGTCGATGCCGAGGTCGGCGAAGATCGTCCCGTCCTGCAGCAGCGTGGTGATCCGGCCCATCTTTTGCGACGGCTCCCGGGTCGTGGTGGGATAATAGCGCAGCTTCGCCGTGGCGTCCTCGCCCACGAGCGGATCGTCGAGCGTCTTCGCGACAAGATCCTCGCCATATTTCAACTCGGCCACGTCCCGGCAGGTATGGGTGAGGATGACCTCGTCGTAGTTCTCGTAGGTTTCCGGGTCACGGACGAGCGAGGCAAAGGGCGCGATCCCGGTTCCCGTCGCGAAGAACCAGATGCGCCTGCCCGGCAGGAGCGCGTCGTGGACGAGGGTGCCCACCGGCTTGGGCTTCAGGATGATCTGGTCGCCGGGCCGGATGTGCTGGAGCTTCGAGGTCAGCGGGCCGTCCTGCACCTTGATCGAGTAGAACTCCAGTTCCTCGTCCCAGGAGGGCGAGGCGATGGAGTAGGCGCGCAGAAGCGGGCGGCCGTTGTCGTCCATGAGGCCGATCATGACGAACTCCCCCGACCTGAAGCGGAGCGTACGTGGCCGCGTCACGCGGAACGAGAACAACCTGTCGGTGTAGTGCTGGACCTCGGTGACGGTCTGGGCATCGGGCAGCGCCCGGATTTCTTCGGCATCTTTCACGGGGATGTGCTCTGTCTTCGTCATAGAACGGTCAATACTTCCGTTCCATGACGTAGTCCTTGATACAGGTCAGATAAACCCCCGCGGCGCATCCCGAAGTCAAGACGCCAGACGGTCGCCCTCCATCGCGTCGACGAGCCCCACAGCAGCGAAACGCGGTGCACGGATCTCCGCATCAAGCAGTCTGATGTCGGCATGCGCCTCGTCCTCGATCAATTCTGCCTGGGCCGGGTCGAGGCACCAACGATCGTCCTCGGTGAACCACAGGGTACGTTTGTCACGGGTAAATGCACGGATACGCTTCGAACCGAACAGCCTGGTCATGGCAGATCCTCCCTTGGCTCGCGTCCCCACTCTGTTTTCCCCTCAACGAACATAGACGATTCTCCCGGATTCGCACCATCCTTCTTTCCAAGAAAGGACGGATGTTCTAAATCCTGCCGATCTTGGACTGGAATCCTTGGTGATGAGGAGCTTAGGGAATGTCGATCCGTCTGGACGAACTCGACCGGAAGATCCTGCGGGAGCTCCAGCGCGACGCAAGCCAGTCGCTCGACGAGATCGCGAAGGCCGTCGCCTCGTCGAAGACGCCGGTCTGGAACCGGATCCGCAAGATGAAGGAGGCGGGTGTCATCGGTCAGCAGACGGTTGTCCTCGATCCCGAGGCTCTGGGACTCGAGGCCTGCTTCTTCGTCCTGATCCGAACCTCGGAGCACGAGGCGGAGTGGCAGGAGAAGTTCCTCAGGTCGCTGCGGGAGCGCCCCGAAGTGCTGGAGGCGCACCGGCTCGCCGGCGAGATAGACTATATCCTCAAGGTTCGGGTGCGAAATGCGCGCGCCTACGACGAGTTCTACCAGGCGTTGATCTCCGAGGTGAAGATCTACAACGTCACGGCCCTGCTTTCCATGGAGGAGATCAAGGCAACGACCGAACTTCCCGTCTGACGGGGGGACTGGGGAGAGCTCCCGCTCGGCCGCCGCTCTCGCGGGGGACAGCGCTCGAGCCTCACGTCTCGACGATCAGCCGCTCCAGCCCGTGGAAATGGTAGAGGTTGGCGTAGCGCGGCGGCTCTGCGAGCCGCAGGCCGGGGTGGCGGCGAAACAGGACGGGCAGCGCGATCTGCATCTCCAGGCGGGCAAGCGGCGCGCCGACGCAGAAGTGGAGCCCGGCGCCGAAGGCGGCGTTGGTCAGGATCGGCCGCGCCGGCTCGAAGCGGTGCGGGTCCGCCCAGACGTCGGGGTCGCGGTTGGCCGCGCCGAGAAGACATCCGACCTGATCGCCGCGCCGGAAGGGATGCCCGAAGAGGTCCATGTCCTCGTAGACGTGGCGCGTGAACATGTGCAGCGGCGGGTCGAAGCGCAGGATCTCCTCGACGGTCGCCTCGATGGCGTCCGGGGCGAGGGCCTCGGGGGATGTTCCGTGGTCGAGAAGCGCCTTCACTCCGTTGCCTATCGCGTGGACCGTGGCCTCGTGTCCGGCGTTCAGAAGCAGGATGCAGGTCGTGATGAGTTCGTCCGTGGTGAGTTTCTCTCCGGCCTCCTCCGCGGCGATCAGGTTCGTGATGAGGTCGTCGGCTGGTCGTGCGCGGCGGTCCTCGACATAGCTCCGCATGAACGCGGCGAATTCGGAGGCGGCCTGCGCGGCGGCGCACTCGATCTCCCGTGTCCGCCGCGCCTGATACATCGCCACCATGGCGTTCGACCAGGCGAGAAGCTGGTCCGACATCCCCTCGGGGACGCCGAGAAGCCGCGCGATGACGACGACCGGGATGCGTTGGGCATAGGCGGGCATGAGATCGAAGGGGCCGTCGGGGAAGCCGTCCGCCAGGCCTTCGCATAGCGTCACCATCTCGGGCGCCATCGCCTTGATGCGCCGGGATGTGAAGGCGCGCAGGACGAGCGAGCGGAGCCGTGTGTGTCGCGGCGGCTCCAGCTCCAGCATCGAATGCGCCTCGACCGCGTAGAACGGCGCGAGGTGGTCCGGCACCTCGACCGGCCCGGTCGGCTCCCGCCCGAGGCGGCGGTCCTTCAGGATCGCGTTGACGGCGGCGTGACTGACGGCGACGGGAAGGGCGTAGTCCTCCCAGAACACGATATCGCCCGCCGTGCGCGCCCGGTCGTAGAACGGGTAGGGATCCTGGACGAAGGCGGGGTCGGTCGGAGACTGGTGCAGTCGGCGCACGGCGTCAGTCGGCCCCCTTCACGGCGATCTGCGCGTCGGGGTCGGGATGGAAGACCTTCTGGACCAGATAGAGCGCGACGGCCACGCTGATCCCGACGAGGTCGGTGAAGAGGCCGCCCTCGATCATGAAGAGCGCCGCGGCGGCGAGGCCCGCCCGGATGAACCAGGCCGCGCGGCCGCCCATGAACCAGCCCTGCACCCCCGAGGAGAGCAGGAAGACCCCGACCACCGCGGTGAGGCCCGCTCGGAGCACCTCGAACCAGGCGCCCTCCATGAGAAGCGCCGAGTTGTAGAAGAACATGAACGGCACGATGAAGGCGGCGATGCCGATCTTGAACGACGCCACGGACGTCTCCATGGGGTTGGCGCCGGAGATGCCCGCCGCCGCATAGCTCGCCAGCGCCACGGGGGGCGTGATGGCCGAGACGACGGCGAAGTAGAACACGAAGAAATGCGCGGTGAGCGTCGGGATGCCGAGGTTCACGAGGCCCGGAGCCACGACCGAGGCCGCCACGGCGTAGGCCGCCGTCGTGGGCATCCCCATGCCCAGCAGGATCGCGATGCACATCGCGAAGAACAGCGCGAGCAACTGGCTGACGCCGGCGAGCCCGAGAAGCAGGTTCGAAAAGCGCGCGCCGACGCCCGTGAGGCTGATGACACCCACGATGATGCC
>CAZPOK010000086.1:0-11620 GCA_964587905.1 uncultured Rhodobacterales bacterium
TCGGCGCCCTTGCCGGGATAGGCGCCGGGCGTATCGACGAGAGTGACGACCGGCAGGCCGAACCGGCTGGCGAGATCCATGAGCCGGATCGCTTTCCGGTACCCTTCCGGGCGGGCCATGCCGAAATTGCGCTCGATCCGCGTCTTCGTGTCGTGGCCCTTCTCGTGCCCGATCACGATGACCGGCGTGTCGTCGAGCCGTGCGAGGCCGCCCATCACAGCATGATCGTCCGCGAAATTCCGGTCACCGGCGAGCGGCGTGTACTCGCTGAAGAGATCCTCGATGTAGTCCTTGCAGTGGGGCCGGTCCGGATGGCGCGCGACCTGGCATTTCTGCCATGGCGTCAGACCCTTGTAGAGGTCGCGAAGCATGTCGCCGGCCTTCTTGTCGAGCGCGGCGGCCTCCTTCTCGACATCCATCTTCTCGTTGGAGCGGGCCATCGCCCGCAGTTCCTCGGCCTTGCCTTCGATCTCGGCGAGAGATTTCTCGAAGTCGAGATAGTTCTTCATCCGGCGGTCCTCATGCTCCGGTCCCGTATATGACGCCGGCTCGGACGGGATGCAACGGCATCGACTTTGGGGGCTTTTGGCATACTTGAAGCCCGGCAACCCGGACCGATCATGATCCTTTTCGCTTCCCCCTCCCGCGTTCTGAACGCGTCGGTTCTAGAAATATCGTCCCCGCCGCGGAAATTCCTCGGGCGCGGCTTCGGCGTCGTGCCGCGCGGCACGGTGCTCCGCTCGGGTTTCTGGCGGCTCGTCATCGAATTTCAGCTGCTCCGGTATCTTGTCACGCTGATCCCCTTCCTCGTCGCGATGGCGATCTGGCCGCATCTCGCGCTTCCCATCAGCCAGGCGCCGCTGCTGATGTTCCTGCTGATCTGGCTGGTCGAAGTCCGTGTTCTTGCGGTGCCCCGCGAGGCGCGAAAAAACCTCGTCGAAAAGACCGACGCAGAGCGGGCGATCGACACGTTCCGGATCAGGGGGGGCTCGATCCTGTCGCGCATTGCCGCCGGTCGGAACATGACGTCTGGGGAGTTGTTTCTCGCCGTGGAGCAGTCCGAACTGGCGCGGGTGCCGCCCCTGACGATCATCTCGGTTCAGGTGGCGGGGCGGGACGCCCATGTGCTCGATCTGACCGATCGCGAGGTGGACCTCATCGAGACCGAACTCTTCGACGGCCGGTTCGACGAGGCGCTTCTGCACCGGGTCAATCTCGCCGAGAACACGTTTCTCAGGAGCGTCGCCTTCGACGCCTCGACCGTCTCCGCGCATGCCCGGCTCGAGGCGCTGGCTACCGCGTCAGGCTGAGCCGTCGTCCGAAGGGTGGCGACGGCGCATCGTCGTCCGGCACCGCCCAGATTACCGGCGCCCTGGGTTTCTCCGGGTCCGGTGCGTCGAGGTCGGTCAGCACGACGATGACCGCGGGGTCGAGCAGGTCGGCTTCGCGCAGAACCTCCGCATAGTCGGTGCCTCCGCCCCGCGAGACCTCCAGCCCGGTGATCGCTCGCTCCCAATGGCCGGCCCGCATCGTCTGTCGCGCACGCACGCCGTCGTCGAAGACGAGGACATGCGTCTCGGCGCCGGTGCGTCTGGCGATACCAGCGACCTGCGCGGCAAAGAGCGAGAGTCGCGTGCCGTCGATCGAGCCGGAACTGTCGAGGCAGACGGCAATCCGCGGTGCGTGGCGATTGCGCGCGGTCGCGGGCTCGAACGGCGCGGATTGGCCCGCGGCGTCGAGCGCCAGCCAGCGGCCCGTGGGACGTTGCCAGCTTCGGCGGGGCAATTCGGTGACGGCCTTCGTCACGAGCGACCGGAGAACGACCTCCCAAGGGGTCCGGGCCTCCGGCAGGTCGGCGAGCCGGTGCCCGATCATGCCGATGCCGCGCCCTGCAAGTCGCCCTGTTTCCATCGCCCGGGCGATGCGCTGGCGCCAGTCGGCGGCCTCGTCGGAGTCCTCCGACGGGTCGCCTCCCTGCTCGAGATCCCGTTCGAAGCCCTGCCCGGCGGCATAGTCGTGCGCTCGTCTTGCTCCGGATGACCCGCCACCGCGCCCGGTATCCGACATCAGCCGGACGTAGAGCTTCTCGGCGTCCCACTCCGCAAGAGCCGCATCTTGCGCGGACGGCCGCGAGAGAGCGTCCGCCAGAAGCTCCGACAACAGGACGCAAGGCCTGGGCAGGATGTAGCCGGCGCGGAAGATCGCCTCGTTCAGCACGGCGTCCGATGCGATGTTGAACAGGGTCTCGTCGTGGTCCGCACCGTATCTCGATTTCATCGCGTTTGCGCGCGCGGCATGCCGGAACGCCACGTGGAGGATGTGATGCCCGCAGGTCCCGACCTGTTCATCGAGCGTCAGACCCTCGAAGGCCGGGCCGTAGGTGATGGTCGTGCCGCTGGACCACGCCGGCAGCGTCCTCGCATCGCCGTCCACGTGTTCGACCCAGAGCGACAGGGACGCGAAGGCCGGATCCGTCTCGGCGAGGCGCTGCAGGGCGCGTGTCGCACGGGCGCTGTGCAAGCCCATCAGGCGACGCCCGCCGCCTTCCGTTCCTCGGCGTACTCCCTGTAGGCCGGCGAGGCGAGGAAGGCGTCCTGAAGGCCAAGGCCGAGGCCCTTGCGGATCAGCATCTCGAAGCCATGCGTCGTCAGTTCCGCAAGCGGCATGCGTCGGAATTCCGCGTCCTCGCGCAGTTCGGCGAGCCGGCGGACATCCGCGAGCGTCTCGATCGCCTCCGCCGCGTTGTCCTCCGAGATCGCGCCGGCGAGGCCGTGGATGAGGGCGTGCAGGCCGTGCATCGACGTGGGATAGAGCGCCGCCCGCTCCTTCCGCGAGGCGCGCAGCATCTCGTCCACCTGGACCGTCGCGGCGATGTCGTCGGCGACGGTCGCGAAGTCGGCGGCGATGGCTTCGCCGACCGTGCCGGCAACCATGATGTCGCGGGTCCGGCGGTCCGGCACGACGTGCATGATCCGGCTCACGCGCTCCCAGGATCGCGGCGTGGCGGCGATCATCTGCCCCCTCTCGAGCGCCTCTTCGGTCGTCTCGAGGAGGTCCGGCCGGGTCCGGATGAACGCCGTCACGGCGGGATGCAGCGCGCGGGGCACGGCGAAGTTGTCGATCCAGTCCGACGCCGTGGCGCGCACGGTCAGGTGCACCAGCCGGTCGGACAGGGCGGTGCCCATCTCGTATGCGATCGCGCCGTCCTCGGCGGCGTTTCCGGCCGCGACCACGAAGACGGTGTCGGGCAGGGAATGGCGTCCGACGCGCCGCTCCTGCAGCAGGCCGTAGACCGTGGGCTGAAGATAGGGCGAGGCGGCGGTGAGTTCGTCAAGAAAGAGGACGGCGGGGCCGTCGTCCGGCAAGTCCTCCGGTCGGTACCAGACGGTCTTCTTCGTCTCGTGGTCGTAGTAGGGGAGGCCGCGCAGATCCTGGGGCTCGATCGTGGTGAGCCTGAGATCGAAGAGCCGCGCGCCGATCGTCTCCGCCATCTGCTGGACGACCTGAGTCTTGCCGACCCCAGGCCGGCCGTGGAGCATGTAACTCACCTTCAGCGCGCCCGAGTCCTGGGCGTCCCATGCGGCAAGGAGAACCTTCAGGCTCTCCCCCGCCGAAATGGTCATCGCGTTCACTGTCATGCGCGTTCGGGCCGATCCTTCCCCTGCCGAGTATCTGGGGCGGGACCAGCCCGAGTCGAGACAGGATCGAGACGGCTGCGGTCAAAACGATGCCGGCGCGGACACGCCGGCTTCTGCGGATTACTCCGCGGCGAGCTGCGATGGCGCTGTCTCAAAAAGCTCGCGATATTCCGGCTTCTGACGCGCGAGGTACATCTTCGCGGTGAGCATGCCGACCTTCGAGCCGCAGTCGAACCGCGTTCCGGAGAAGTGGAACCCGGCGAGTCCGAGCGTCCCGATCCCCTTCGCCATGGCGTCGGTCAACTGGATCTCGTTGCCGGCGCCCGGCTCCTGGGTTTCGAGAGCCTTGAAGATCGCGGGATCGAGCACGTAGCGACCGACCACCGCCGTGCGCGACGGCGCATCCTCCGGCTTGGGCTTCTCGACCATCCCGCGGGCCATCGAAAGTTTGCCGTCCCTCGCATCGATGTCGAGGATGCCGTAGGCGCTGGTCTGGTCGGCAGGCACATCCATGACCGCGACCAGATGGCCGGCCTTGGACGGGTTATAGGCTTCGATCATCTCCGCGAGGCAGCCTTTCGGTCCGAGAATCAGATCGTCCGGGAGAACCACCGCCACGGGACCGGGAAGAACCTCGTCCTTTGCGCAGAGCACCGCGTGGCCGAGGCCGAGCGGTTCGTCCTGCATCACGAACCGCACCTCGTGCTCGTCGTCATCGAGAGCGTTGCGTTCCAGCCCCTCGGCCAGCCTGTCCTTGCCGCGCTGACGCAGCGTCTCGCACAACTCCTCGTCTTCGAGGACGTACTTCTCGATCGCCGATTTCGACGGATGATTGACGAAGACCATCCGCTCCACCCCCGCGTCGCGCGCCTCGTCGATGGCGAACTGGATCAGTGGCGTGTCGAGGACCGGCAGCAGTTCCTTTGGCGTCGCCTTTGTGGCGGGCAGGAAGCGTGTTCCGAGACCTGCGACCGGAAATATTACCGTTCTGACCTTGTGAGCGGGCATGAAATTCTTGACCTCCGTTGCGATATGCACGTGAGCGGCAGAATGGGATTCTGCGGTGCGGCATCTTTTTGAATTCACCTTCAATGTAACAGCTTACCGAACTTTGTCAAAAACGGTGGCGCACATCGATGGTGTTCGTCAGGTGAACGGCAGGATGCGCGCTCTGGTTCCCCGCGTCCTGAGATATTCATCAGATCTCCACCAAGGCATTGTTAAGTAATATGAAACGTCGAGGTTCCGCCGCTGTTGCCGTTGCGGTGTGATGTGCGCTTGTTCTGCGGGACCGCCCTGTCACCAGGCTCGCTCCAGTTCTGCTCAGGAATTGTGCATCAATGACCTCTGAGTGACTCGATCGCGGCGCGTCAGTCATAGCGGCGTTCTTTCTGCGCCTGCGAATTGGACAAACAGGTTGGAAGGTGCTTTATTGTCGAGACACATGACTTAAGTCCTCGGTCACGCGTCGAGCTTCCGATTGAAGCTTCGCATGGCCAAAGACGGCGCCGAGAGAACGTGACCGCGCCGCATCTTATCGCCCGGTCCTCGCGGATCGGGGCCGAACGAGGCAAAGAAAGGCGAGAGACATGAATATGAATGCGCCGGGGGCGCAAACGGTTCCCGCACGGGTGGAACCTTACCGGAAGATAGCCGTGATCGGCGCGGGCTCGTGGGGGACCGCACTTGCGTCGGTCGCCCGGACTGCGGGCCGATCCGTCACGCTCTGGGGGCGGGACGAAGCGGTTCTGTCTGCCGTGTCGCGTGGCCGGATGAATCCGCGCTACCTGCCAGACGTGGAACTGCCGGACGGGATTTCCACGACGACCAGTCTCGAAACCGCGGTCGAAGGCGCCGATGCGGTGTTGATCGTGACGCCCTCGCGCACGCTTCGTGATATCTGCCGCCGAATAGCCTCGCATCTGGGCCAGGACGTGCCCGTCGTCCTCTGCGCGAAGGGCATCGAGGCCGAGAGCGGCCTTCTGATGACACAGGTCGCGGAGGAGGAGTTGTCCGGTCAGCCGGTGGGTGCCCTTTCGGGGCCGACCTTCGCCCGGGAGACCGCGCTCAACCATCCGACCGCGGCGACCGTCGCGTTCCCGTTCCACTACGCGCACCGGCTCGCGCCGCAGGACAGCCCGGCGGCGCGTGTCGCGGTGTCGCTCAGCTCCGGGGCCTTCCGGCTCTACATCTCTGACGATCTGGTCGGTGTCGAGGTCGGCGGGGCGGTGAAGAACGTCATCGCCATCGCCTGCGGAATGATGACCGGCTCCGGGTTCGCGGAAAATACGCGCGCCGCCCTCATCACGCGTGGCATGGACGAGATGAAGGCGCTCGCCGAGGCGCTCGGCGGCCGCAGGGAGACGGTGACGGGGCTGTCCGGCGCGGGCGATCTCACGCTCACCTGCTCGAGCATGACCTCGCGGAACATGTCGCTCGGGGTGCAACTGGGGCAGGGGATCGCGCGCGGCGACTGCTTTTCCGGCGAACCCGTCGTGGTCGAAGGCGAGATCAACGCGATTTCCGTGATCGATCTTGCCCGCCGGGTCGGGGTCAGCATGCCGATCTGCGAAGCCGTCCACGACATCCTGCACGAAGCGGCAGACCTGCGCGAGACCTTCGCAGCGCTCTGGTCCCGTCCGATCGAGGGGGAGCCGAAGGGCTTGTCCCTTCTGTTCGATCACCCGATCGGCGTGGAGGCGGGAGTGCGCGCATGAACCAGATGGCCCCCCTTCCGACGCGCGCTCTCAACGATCGTGCCTTCGTTCTCGCGACAGACCTCGACGGCACCTTTCTTGGTGGTTCGGAGGTGGAGCGGCAAGCTCTCTATGGCTGGATCGAGGAGAACCGCCGTACCATCGGGCTGATCTTCGTGACCGGCCGCGATCCCGGTTTCATCGGTGAACTGACATCGGGAGACGTCCCCGCGCCGGACTATGTCGTCGGCGATGTCGGCACGACCATCGCGCATTTCCGCGAGGGAGTGGTCGAGCCCATCGCGGCGCTCGAGGCCGAGATCTCCACCGCGTGGAACGGGGCGGGCGCGCGCGTGCGCGAGGCGCTGGACGGCCATCCCGGGCTGACGCTTCAGCCGACCGCGTTCCGCTATCGCGTGAGCTACGACTACGACCCCGTCGCCTACGATCCCACCGCCGAGACGCGGATGCGCGAGATGGGCTTTGACGTGCTGATCTCGGATAACCGCTTCTTCGACGTTCTGCCGCGCGGCGTGAGCAAGGGGCCCTCCCTCCGTCGTCTCGTCAACTGGCTGAAGGTCGAGGAGCATCGCGTGCTCGCCGCGGGCGATACGCTCAATGATCTCTCGATGCTCGTCTCCGGGCTGCCTGCCGTGGCCGTCGGCAACTCCGAGGAGGCGCTCGTCGAGCGGATCGCAGCGCACGATCAGATCTATCGCGCCGTCGCTCATGGCGCCGGCGGCATCCTCGAGGCCGTCGAGGCCTTCAACCTGCATCCCACCCCGAAAGGAGCCTGACATGTCTTCGGATCTCGTCATCGTCTATCACCGCCAGCCCTACGAGGAGGTGGAGATCGACGGCAAGACGCACTTCCGCGAGAACAAGAGTCCGAACGGGATCGTGCCGACGCTCAAGAGTTTCTTCGGGCGCGCCGAGCATGGCGCGTGGATCGCGTGGAAGCTCGCCGAGGATCCGTCGAACCCGGACTTCGAGCGCGTGGTCGAGATCGAGGACAGCTATGGCGAGTATACGGTGTCGCGTCTGCCGATGACCGAGGAGGACGTGCAGAGCTTCTATCACGTCACGTCCAAGGAGGCGTTCTGGCCGATCCTCCATGGCTTCAAGGAGCGGTACAATTACGATCCGGTCGACTGGCCGACGTTCCGCCGCGTCAACTGGGCCTTCGCCGAGGCCGCCGCCGCCGAGGCGGCACCGGGCGCGGTGGTCTGGGTGCACGACTACAACCTCTGGCTCGTGCCCGGCTACCTCCGGAAGATGCGGCCCGACGTGCGCATCTCGTTCTTCCATCACACGCCGTTTCCCTCCGCGGACGTCTTCAACGCGCTGCCCTGGCGCAAGGAGATCGCCGAGAGCCTCCTTGCCTGCGATGTCGTCGGATTTCACATCCCGCGCTACGTGGCGAATTTCGTGTCGGTCGTCAGGTCGTTGACCGATGTGTCGGTCACGCGCCGGGAACAGGTGAACCCCGACTTCATCAACGAAGGCACGGCCCTGACCGAGCGGAGCATGCCGCTCGAGCTGGAGTTCCAGGGACAAACCGTGCGCGTGATCGCGTCTCCGGTAGGGGTGGACGTCGACTATATCGAAGACCGCGCGCAGAGCCAGGAGGCCGAGGCGCGCACGGCCGAGATCAGGGATTGGCTGGGCGACTCGCAACTGATCCTTTCCGTGGGCCGGACCGACTACACGAAGGGCGGGGTCCAGCAACTGGAAAGCTACGAGCGGTTGCTCGAGGAGAACGTCTGGCTGCGCGGGCAGGTGCGGCTGATGCACGTCTCGGTCAGCGCGAACCGGAACATGACGATCTACCAGAACATCCAGAACGAGATCGAGCAGGTCGCCGGCCGCATCAACGGACGCTTCGGAACGCTGGAATGGCAGCCGGTGTCGCTGATCTCACGCGCGATCCCGTTCGACGAACTCGTCGCCTATTACCGGGCGGCGGATGTCGCGTGGATCACGCCGCTCGTCGACGGCATGAATCTCGTCTGCAAGGAGTACGTGGCGGCGCGGACAGACGGGGACGGGGCGCTCGTGCTGTCGGAGTTCGCTGGCGCCGCGGTCGAGATGGGGTCTGCGATCATCGCCAATCCCTATTCGCACAAGTCGATGGACAGCGCGATCCTTCAGGCGATCTCTTTGGAGAAGGACGAGCGTGAGAAGCGGATGGCCGAATTGCGTCGGGGCGTGCGGAAATACGACATCGCCGCGTGGGGCCGCGATCAGCATGAGGCCTTCGCGGCCGCTGCTCGCAAAGAGGCTCTGGTCGATCCGGCTCAGGACGCGCGACCAGCCGCGTGACCGTCAGAGCGCCTTGGCGCGTTCTCTGAGGGCGAACTTCTGGATCTTTCCGGTCGAGGTCTTCGGGAGATCCTCGAAGACCACATGGCGCGGGCACTTGTAGTGTGCCATGCGCTCCCGGCAGAAGGCGACGATATCGTCCTGCGTCGCCGACGCGCCGGGGCGTAGTTCGACGAAGGCGCAGGGGGTTTCGCCCCATTTCTCATCGCTCTTTGCGACGACGGCCGCGGCGGCCACGGCCGGATGCCGGTAGAGCACGCCTTCGACCTCGATCGACGAGATGTTCTCGCCGCCCGAGATGATGATGTCCTTGGAGCGGTCGCGGATCTCGAGATACCCGTCGGAATGCATCACGGCGAGATCGCCAGTGTGAAACCAGCCGCCCTTGAAGCTCTTCTCGGTCGTGTGCGGGTTCTTCAGATAGCCTCTCATGGTGATGTTGCCGCGGAAGAATATCTCTCCCATGGTCTCGCCGTCCGGCGGCACCGGGGTCATAGTTTCCGGGTCGGCCACCATCACGGCTTCCTGCACCTCGTAGGTGACGCCCTGGCGCGCCTTCCTCGCGGCCTTCGCTTCGACGGAGAGATCGTCCCACTCGGGATGCCACGCTGAGACCATGCAGGGTCCATAGGTCTCGGTCAGACCGTAGACGTGCGTCACATCCACGCCCATGCCCTCCATGCCTTCGATGACCGCGGCCGGCGGCGCCGCGCCGGCCGTCATCATGCGGATCTTCTGGGGCCAGTCGGGGCGCTGGTCAGCCGGCGTGTTCACCAGCATCGACATGACGATGGGTGCGCCGCAGAGGTGGGTGACACCATGGCTGGCGAAAGCGTCGAAGATCGCCGGCGCCTCCACCCGGCGGAGGCAGACATGCGTCCCGGCGAGCGCCGTGACCGTCCAGGGAAAGCACCAGCCGTTGCAGTGGAACATCGGCAGCGTCCAGAGATAGACCGGGAACTGGCCCATGCTCCAGCTCACCGAGTTGCCGAGCGCATTCAGGTAGGCGCCACGGTGGTGGTAGACGACACCCTTCGGGTCACCGGTCGTGCCGGAGGTGTAGTTGAGCGCGATGGCCTGCCATTCGTCATCGGGCATCACGGCGGCGAAATCGGGGTCGCCGGTCCGGATGAACTCCTCGTAGGTCATCTGGCCGAGGCGCTTGCCGCCCGGACCTTCGGGATCCTCGATATCGATCACGAGCGGCCGGGTTCCGAGCATCGCGAGCGCATCCTCGATGACCGGCGCGAATTCGGTGTCGGTCAGCAGGACCTTGGCCTCGCCATGGCCGAGGATGAAGGCGATCGCAGCGGCGTCGAGGCGGGTGTTCAGCGCGTTGAGGATCGCGCCCGCCATCGGGATCCCGAAATGCGCCTCGACATGCTCGGGAATGTTCGGCGCCATCATCGCGACGGTGTCGTCGCGCCCGATCCCGTGCCTGGCCAGCGCCGAGGCAAGGCGGCGGCTGCGGGCGTAGGTCTCGGCCCAGGTTCTGTGGATGTCGCCATGAATGACAGCCACGCGGTCGGGATATACGGCGGCCGTGCGCCGGATGAGGGAGATCGGCGTCAGCGGCACATGATTTGCCGCGTTCATCCCGAGCCCGACTTCGTAGATACTCGTCATGGCGTTCCCCCTCTCGTCCTGCGCCGGCATTGATGAAACCCGATCTTCGCGGGTTTGTCATCCGTCGACGCGTCCTGGAAACGCTTTGGAACCGCTTGCCATTCCTCATCGGGATACCGACATGGGGCGGATCAAGCGGGGGAATGCCGTCATGAACTGGATCGAACGTTTTGCGGGACTGTCGAGCCTCGATCCGTCCGTGCGCGAAATGCTCGTCAACCGGAGCACCGTCATCAACGTCCCCAAGGACACGGTGATCTTCGGGCCGGGGAAGTCGCCGGAAAACCTGCTTCTCCTCCTGGAGGGGGCCGTACGTGTCCAGCAACTCGCCGAGAACGGGCGCGAGATCGTGCTTTACCGCGTCCATGCCGGGGAAAGCTGCGTCCTGACGACGGCCTGTCTTCTGGCCTACGAGGACTACTCGGCCGAGGGGATCGCCGAGACGGCCGTCTCGGCGGTGGCGATTCCGCGCCCGGTCTTCGACGACCTCATGGCGAATTCGCCCCAGTTCCGGGACTTCGTCTTCCGCGCCTACTCGAAACGGATCACCGACCTCTTCCTCGTCATCGAGGAAATCGCGTTCAAGCGCATGGACATCCGGCTTGCCCAGAAGCTTCTCGATCTTGCGGGGGAGAACGGAGTGGTTCACGCGACGCATCAGCAGATGGCGGCGGAACTGGGAACGGCACGCGAAGTGATCTCGCGCCAGCTTGCCGAGTTTCAGCGCCGAGAGTGGGTGGCGCAGTCGCGTGGCGAGATCCGGATGCTCGATCGCGGCGCGATAGAGGATCTTGCCCAAAAGGACTGAGCGGGCCCCGGACTGAAAAAATGCCGTTGTTCGAATGTTTCGGTGACATCGTCACTGAAGGCCGGGTCGCCGACTGATACACCGTCCTCCGAACAGCAAGACAAATGCCGGAGGATCCGAGATGACCTACCAAGCCAAGATCGACGTGAAGCCAGAGGTGAAAGCCTTCTTCGACGAGGCCACCTTCACGGCCTCCTTCGTCGTGAAAGACCCGAACTCGAACGCCTGCGCCATCGTCGATTCGGTGATGGACATCGACTACGCGGCCGGTCGGATCACGACCGACAGCGCGGACGAGATCATCAAGTACGTCGAGGACAATGACCTGAAGGTCGAGTGGATCATCGAAACCCACGTCCACGCCGACCACCTGTCCGCCGCGCCGTATCTCCAGGAGAAGCTGGGCGGAAAGATCGGCATCGGCGAGAACATCACCATCGTGCAGGACACCTTCGGCAAGGTCTTCAACGAAGGCACCGAATTCCAGCGCGACGGCAGCCAGTTCGACAAGCTCTTCACCGAGGGCGACA
>CAZPOK010000087.1:0-11548 GCA_964587905.1 uncultured Rhodobacterales bacterium
ACCACACCAACAAGGACCGCTACAACGCGCTCCACCGCGATCTCGCGGGCGTGGCGCGGCGGATGCTGATCTCCGGCATGCACGTCCACGTGGGGATCGGCGACGACGACCTGCGCGCCGACCTGATGAGCCAGTTCAGCTATTTCCTGCCGCATCTGCTCGCGCTCTCCACCTCCTCGCCGTTCTGGCAGGGCGAGGATACCGGCCTCGCCTCCTACCGGATGACGATCTTCGACAACCTGCCCCGCACCGGCCTGCCGCCCCGGTTCCACAGCTGGGCGGAATACGACCGGTCGGTGCAGGTGCTGATCGATCTGGGGATCATCGAGGACGCGACGAAGATCTGGTGGGACCTGCGCCCCTCGGCGCGGTTCCCCACGCTCGAGTGCCGGATCTGCGACGTGATGCCGAGGATCGAGGACACGCTCAGCCTCGCCGCGCTCACCCAGGCCACGATGCGGATGCTCTACCGGCTCGCCCGCAAGAACCAGCGCTGGCGGATCTACGACAGCTTCCTCGTGGGCGAGAACCGGTGGCGGGCGCAACGATACGGAACGGCCGAGGGGCTGATCGATTTCGGGGAACGCACCGTCCTGCCCTTCGAGGAGATCGTCGACCAGTGGATCGAGCTGGTCGAGGCCGACGCGGGGGTGCTCCGGTCGACCGAGGAAATCGTCGGCGCCCGCCGGATCGTCGAACGCGGCACCAGCGCCGCGCGGCAGCGGCGGGAGCTTGCCGCCGCCCTCGACGCGGGGCAGGATCGCGAGGCGGCGATGCGTGGCGTCGTCCGGCATCTCGTCGAGGAATTCCACGCCGATCTCTGAGCGCGCTCCGGGTTGATCGCCGCCGCGCGGGTAATTAAACATGCGTTCAATTCGACGCCGGGAGGACACCATGGACTTCGCGCTGAGCGACGAGCAGGAGGCGGTCTTCGACATGGCCCGCGCCTTCGGCGCCGAGCACATCGCCCCGCACGCCCGCACCTGGGAGGCGGAGGGCACGATCCCGAAGGATCTCTGGCCCAGGGTGGCCGAGCTTGGCCTCGCCGGCATCTACGTCTCCGAGGACCACGGCGGCTCGGGCCTGTCGCGGCTCGACGCGACGCTCGTCTTCGAGGCGCTGTCGATGTCCTGCGCCTCCGTGGCGGCGTTCCTGTCGATCCACAACATGTGCGCCAAGATGATCGAGAGCTACGGCTCCGACGATCTGCGCGCGCGCTTCCTGCCGAAGGCGCTGACGATGGAGACGGTGTTCTCCTACTGCCTGACCGAGCCCGGCGCGGGGTCGGACGCGGCGGCGCTCAAGACCAGGGCCGCGCGCACGAACGAGGGCTACAGCCTCAGCGGCACCAAGGCCTTCATCTCGGGCGGCGGCTATTCGGACGCCTATGTCGTCATGTGCCGGACGGGGGACGGAGGCCCTACGGGGATTTCCTCCGTCGTGGTGGAGGACGGCACGCCGGGGCTGTCCTTCGGGGGTCTGGAGGACAAGATGGGCTGGCGCTCGCAGCCGACGCGGGCCGTGCAGTTCGACGAGTGCCAGATCCCGGCCGCGAACCTTCTGGGCGAGGAAGGCCACGGCTTCCGCTACGCGATGGCGGGTCTCGACGGCGGCCGGCTCAACATCGCGGCCTGCTCTCTCGGCGCGGCGCAGGCGGCGCTCGACGCCACCCTCGCCTACATGGCCGAGCGCACGGCGTTCGGAAAGACGATCGACCGGTTCCAGGCGCTCCAGTTCCGCCTCGCCGACATGGAGATCGAGCTTCAGGCGGCGCGCACCTTCCTGCGGCAGGCGGCCTGGAAGCTCGACCAGGGCGCGCCCGACGCCGGCACGTTCTGCGCGATGGCGAAGAAGTTCGTCACCGAGGCGGGCAGCCGCATCGCCGACCAGTGCCTGCAGCTTCACGGCGGCTACGGCTATCTCGCCGACTACGGCATCGAGAAGACCGTCCGCGACCTGCGGGTCCACCAGATCCTCGAGGGCACGAACGAGATCATGCGGATGATCGTCGCGCGGCAGATGGTCGGTCGGGCATGAGCGATGTCCTGATCCGCACGCAGGGCCGGGCGGGCCGCATCACGCTCAACCGGCCCAAGGCACTCAATGCGCTGACCTGGGAGATGTGCACCGAGATGGAGGCCGCGCTCGACGCGTGGCGCGAGGATCCCGAGGTCGCCCTCGTGGTGATCGATGGCGCCGGCGACAAGGCTTTCTGCGCGGGCGGAGACATCGCGGACATGCACCGCGCCGCATCCGAGGGCGACTATGATTTCGGCCGCCGCTTCTTCACCGCGGAATACCGTCTCGACATGAAGACCGCCGAGTTTCCGAAGCCCTACGTCGCCTTCATGCAGGGCTACACTATGGGCGGCGGCGTCGGCGTCGCGGGCCACGGCTCTCACCGGATCGTGGGCGAGACCTCCCGGATCGCCATGCCGGAATGCGCCATCGGCCTCATTCCCGATGTCGGCGGCACGCATCTTCTGTCGCGCGCGCCGGGACACCTCGGCGAATTCCTCGGCACGACGGGATATCGCATGGGCCCGGGCGATGCGCTGCTCGCCGGATTCGCGGACGTTCTTGTCCCCGAGGACGACTGGCCGGCCCT
Source organism: uncultured Rhodobacterales bacterium (assembly GCA_964587905.1). GTDB lineage: Bacteria > Pseudomonadota > Alphaproteobacteria > Rhodobacterales > Rhodobacteraceae > DAINOF01. The sequence continues at coordinate 2,609 of CAZPOK010000087.1, forward strand.
GATCGCGGAGCTCGAGCGCTCGGGCGAGGCAGGCGTCATCGCCGGCGCGGCGGCCCCTGCCCCGGATGCGCCGCTCGCCCGGGACCGCCCCGCGATCGACCGGCACTTCGCCCATCGCTCGCTGCACGACGTCGCCGCGTCGCTCCGCGCCGACGACACACCGTTCGCCCGAACGACGCTTGAGACGCTGAACCGCCAGAGCCCGCTGTCGGCCGCCTGCACCCACGAAGCGATCCGGAGGGTCAGGGGCCGCGGCATCCGCGACGCGCTGGCGGCCGAATTCCGCTTCACCTGGCGGGCGGCGGAACACGGGGATTTCATCGAAGGCATCCGCGCCGCGCTGATCGACCGCGACAGGACCCCGCATTGGCGCCACGCGTCGCTCGGGGACGTCACCGGAGAGGAAATCGCCGCCATGCTCGCGCCGCTCGGGCCGGACGAGCTGAGACTCTGAGGGAGGAGACACCGTGAAGATCGGATTCATCGGATTGGGGAACATGGGCGCGCCGATGGCGCGGAATCTCGCGGCGGCAGGCCACGAGGTGACGGGGTTCGACCTGGCCGCCCCCGCGCCCTCCGGCGTCCGCGCCGCGGCCTCGGCCGCCGAGGCGGCGCAGGGCGCCGAGGTCGTCATCACCATGCTGCCCAACGGCGAGATCCTTCGCGCGGTGTCCAAGGACATCATCCCCGCGATGCAGGCGGGCGCGGCCTTCGTCGACTGCTCGACCGTCGATGTCGAAAGCGCGCGCGCCGTGGCCGCCGAGGCCATGGCGGCGGGGCTCCTCCCGGTCGACGCGCCGGTCTCGGGTGGCGTCGGCGGAGCGGAGGCGGGCACGCTCACCTTCATGGCGGGCGGCAGCGAGGAGGCCTTCGCCAAGGCCGAACCGCTGTTCGGGATCATGGGCGCCAAGGCCGTCCACTGCGGCCCTCCGGGCAACGGCCAGGCGGCGAAGATCTGCAACAACATGATCCTCGGGGCCACGATGCTCGTGACCTGCGAGGCCTTCGCGCTGGCCGACAAACTGGGGCTCGACCGGCAGGCGATGTTCGACGTCGTCTCGACCTCCTCGGGGCAGAGCTGGTCGATGACCACATACTGCCCCGCCCCCGGCATCGGCCCGAAAAGCCCCGCCGACAACGGCTACAAACCGGGCTTCGCCGCAGATCTCATGCTGAAGGACCTCCGCCTTTCGCAGATGGCGGCGCAGGCCGCGGACGCCGACACCCCGATGGGCGCGCGCGCGACCGATCTCTACGCCGCCTTCGTCGAAGAGGAGGACGGCCGGGGCAAGGATTTCTCCGCCATGCTGCCGCGCTTCGAGACGCGCCGCCGGGGATGACCTGGACGGGCGACGTTCCGGCCTTGTCGGGCCTGTCGGCGGCAAGTGCGCGCCGGCTCGGGGACCTCGATCCGATGGATGTCCCCGCGGGGACGGTCCTTTTTCGTCCCGGCGACGCGGTCAGGGGTTACGTCATCGTGCTCGGCGGACGGATCGCGGTCCACCTGATCGGCCCCACGGGCCGCGACATCCTGCTCTACGACGTCGTTCCGGGAAAATCGTGCATCCAGTCGACGCTGGGCCTTCTGGGCGGGGACGACTACACCGCCGAGGCGGTGGCCGATCGTCCCTCGCGCCTCGTCCTGCTGCCGAAGGCGGTCTTCCTGGAGCTTCTCGGCACCGATGCCGCCTTCCGGTCCGTCGTCTTCGCCGCCTTCGCCGAGCGCATGCAGTCGATGATGCAACTCGTCGAGAAGGTGGCCTTCCGGAAGGTCGAGGCTCGGCTCGCCGCCTGGCTTCTCTCGCGGGCGGAGGACGACGTGGTCGAGGCGACGCAGCAGGACATCGCGCGGGCGATCGGCAGCGCGCGCGAGGTCGTCTCGCGCAGGCTCGACGCGCTGGCGAAACGCGGCTGGCTCGAGAACGGGCGCGGCCGGGTGACGATCCGCGACACGGAGGCACTGCACCGGATCGCCGACGAACCGGCATTGTGACCACGTCACATACCGCGCGGCGCGAATCTCCTACCCTACGACCATGACATGAGGGAAAGGAGACATCCCATGCTCAAGAAGAACGAAGGCATGATCGACCGCACGCTGCGCGTGATCGTCGGCCTCGCCCTGCTCGCCGGTTTCTTCCTGATGCCCGAAGCGGCCTATCGCTGGGCGTTCCTGATCGGGATCGTGCCGCTTGCGACCGGTCTGATCGGCACCTGCCCGCTCTACGCGATGCTCGGCATCGACACCTGCCCGTCGAACAAGGCCTGACCGGCGGTCCGGGACCAGAGGACAGGGGTGCCCGCGGGCGCCCCTGTCGTCACGCCCCGCGCCGCCAGAGCGGGTGCGGCACCGGGTCCTTCCGGGCGAAGAGATACCGGCGGAAGATCTCCGCGTAACTGCTGAACATGTAACCATTGTTCCGCGTCAGGTACTTCTCGCGATTCGCGAAATAGAGCTGCGGCAGGCGGTACCACGGCACCTTCGGGTGCATGTGGTGGACCACGTGCAGGTTGTTGTTGAGAAACATCAGCGCGAGCGGGCCGCGGTCCTCGATGATGACCGTGCGACCGCGCGCCTGCTCGTGCGCCTGGTGCTCGAGGAAGGTGCGGATCTTCAGGATCGACAACGCCGCATAGGCCGCGATGCAGTAGGCCCAGAGCGGCATGTCCGCGACGAGGACGATCCACGCGAGCACGGCCGCGAGGCCGGGAAGATGCAGCAGCCAGCCTCTCACCACCCGCCGGTCCCCGGCCCGCGCGAGCCGCCAGTCCCCGGCCATGAACGCGACCTGGCCCACGAGCGGTCCGATCAGCAGCCGTCCCGCCAGCGTGTTGTTGAGGTCGAGCGCGACCCGGACCCAGCGCGGCAGACGCTCCCAGGCGCCGGGGTCGAGGTAGTTCGATTCCGGATCGTCGTAGGGATCGGTCAGGACGGAGTCGAGATGGTGCGCGAGATGGGTGTCGCGGAACCGCTCGAACGGGATCGCCAGCGTCAGCGGCGGACAGACGAGTGCGGCATTGAGGCGCGGGTTTCGGAACGGATGGCCGTGGATGATCTCGTGGGTGATCGAGGCGTGCAGCGCGACCGCGACGGCGGCGAGCGCGACCCCCGCCGGCAGCCACCAGGCGGACAGAGCGGTCGTCGCGCCGATCCAGAGCGCATAGCAGAACGACAGCAAGACAAGCGTCGGCCATTCGACGCGCGACGTGTTCTTTTCCTTCATGGTTCCCCTTGCTCGGACAAGTGATTGCCCGAGGTAGGTTTTTCGCACTTGAACTGCGCGTGTGGCAGCCTGTATCTAGGCAACACCAATTCAACATCCGTGACATTCCTCACCAACCGTGACCAAAACAGACAAACGCGACCGCGCATCGCTCTTCCGCCGCCGGCTGACGACGGCGATGCAGACCAAGGCACAGTCGCGCGCGGCGCTCGCGCGGGCGATCGGCGTCGACCGGTCGACGATCTCCCAGCTTCTGTCCGGAAAGGAAGCCCGCCTGCCGAACGCGCAGGTCGTCGCGGAATGCGCCGCCGCGCTCGGGGTGACGTGCGACTGGCTTCTGGGGCTCAGCGACCGCCCGGAGCAGGCGGCCGATCTGCTGGCCGCCACGATCTCGATGCCGCCCGCCGAACGCGCGCTGATCGACGAGCAGATCTTCGAGTGGCATCGCGAGGCGGAGGGCTACAAGATCCGCAACGTGCCGGCCAAGCTGCCCGACATCCTGAAGACCCCGGAAATGCTGGAATGGGAATACGCCCCGCATTTCGGTCACAACGCCGCCCGCGCCATCGCGGCGAGCGAGGTGCGGCTCGAGTGGATGCGGCGGTCGTCATCGGACTACGAGATCGCGATCCCGCTGTTCGAGATCGACTCCTTCGTCGCACGGACCGGCTATTACGAATCTCTCCCCGAGGATGTCCGGGACCGACAGATCGCACGGTTCGTCGATCTTCACGAACAGCTCTACCCGTCGCTGAGGGTCTTCCTGTTCGACGCGCGGCGGCTCCTCTCGGCCCCGCTGACGATCTTCGGACCTCTGCTGGCCGTGATCTACGTGGGCCAGCACTATCTCGCCTTCCGCGACACCGAACGGGTGCGCGCCTTCACGCTGCATTTCGACCGGCTGGTGCGGGAGGCCGAGATTTCCGCGCGCGGGTTTCCGGCCCACATCCAGGCGCGACGCGACGCGCTCAGGGACTGATGCGTCCCGCACCGCTCTGCGGCGTCATCTCGAGCCGGCTCACGTCGTAGCCGTTGAAGTCGAGCACCTCCCGCGCGGCCGCAAGCCGGTCGGCGGGCATCGCCGGATCGCGGTGCAGTATCCATCCGGCCCGGCCCGAGGGGACGCCGACCACGGCCGAGCGGTAGTCCTCGGACACCCAGAGCACCCAGTAGGGCGCCGACAGGAACGGCACCGTGTCGAAGCGCACCGCGAGGCGTCCGGGCCCGACGAGGCGCGCGTCCCCCTCGATCCGTCTCGGCTGCCCGTCGATGCGGCAGGTGTTCGTCACGCCGAGGCGGCCGTCGTCGCGCAGCGCATACGCGGCGACGGTATCGGTACAGCCGGTCTGGAAGGGCACCGGGAACCGGGCGATCTCGTACCAGCGGCCGGCGTAGCGGACCGGATCGAAGGCCGCGGCGGAGGCGATCGTGACCGACGTGTCGCGGTAGCCGGATGGGCCGCCCGCGCAGCCGGCGAGGACGATGGACAGGCCGAGAGCGGCGATCAGTCGGTGCATATCGTGGCCCGCGCGCCGCTGTCGGTCAGCACCTCATGGCAGCCCAGGAAGGGATCGACGGGGGCGCAGGTGCGCGACCGCGCGAGGCAGAGCCCCTGGCAGTCGGTGCCCCTCGTGCAGCTGGTGTTGGCATCGCGCGTGCGCTCGAGGCAAACGAAGCCGCCGGCATCGCTGGCCCTGCCCCAGATGCCGTCCCGCGCCTCGCACCGGGCCTTCTCGACGGCGACCAGTTCCTCGCCCACGGGCGGCAGATCCCCGGTCTCGCCGGGCTGGCAGGCCGACAGGAGGACGAGAGCGAGGACACCCGCTCCGACCGCGACCGCTCCATTCGGAATTCGAACCACCGACGTCTCCTCTCGAGCGCTCTTGTCTCACGTTTTCGAAGCGGAAAGCGAGAGCTCAGAACGGCATCGGGTGCGCTTTGTGGGTGAGCGCGATGTCGGTGAGCACGTCTTCGCCGAGCGTCACGTCCGCGGCGACGAGCGACCGTTTCAATTGCGCGGGATCCGTGGCCCCGATGATCGGGATGGTCGGGACGGGCCGGGTGCGCAGGAAGGCGAGCGCCATCTGCACCGGGTCGAGCCCATGCGCTGCGGCCACCTCGTGATAGGCCTCGACCGCAGGGAGGGCCCGCTCCGACAGCCGCCCGCCGAGCCCCGGCGACCGCGAGAGCCGCGAGCCTTCGGGGACAGCGCCGCCCTGATACTTGCCGGTCAGCAGTCCGGCGGCGAGCGGGGAATAGGCGAGAAGGGTGATGTCTTCGTGCACGCTCAACTCCGCCATGTCGGTGTCGTAGTGGCGGCAGAGCAGCGAATATTCGTTCTGCATCGTCGCGACGCGCGGGCAGCCGGTCTCTTTGGCGAGGCGGAGCCACTGCATCGTGCCCCAGGCCGTGTCGTTCGACAGCCCGAAGGCGCGGATCTTTCCCTCCGCGGCGATCTCCTTGAGCACCTCCGCGACGGCGGCGAGGGTGTCGAGTTCCTCCACCTTGTCCTGCGTCGAGGGATCGTATCCCCAGTTCTGCCGGAAGTGGTAGGATCCGCGGTTCGGCCAGTGGAACTGGTAGAGGTCGATGTGGTCGGTGCGGAGCCGCCGGAGAGAGGTCTCGACCGCCTCGCGCAGCGTGTCGGGGTGGATCCCCCTGCCCTCGCGCACGAATCCGCCGTTCTTGCCGCTGATCTTCGTCGCGATCACCACGTCGCCGCGCCGCCCGGTCTTCTCGATCCAGCTTCCGATGATCTCCTCGGTGCCGCCCACCGTTTCGGGCTTGACCGGATTCGTCGGATACATCTCGGCGGTGTCGAGAAAGTCGACGCCGTGGTCCAGCGCCATGTCGATCTGCGCGTGGCCCTCGGCTTCGGTGTTCTGGCTGCCCCAGGTCATCGTGCCGAGACAGATCTCCGAAACCTCGATCCCGGTCCGTCCGAGTGTCATCCGTTGCATGCCTGCCCTCCTGTTGCGCCTGCGAGTGGCAGGCATAGCGGCCCCTGCCGGGAGGGCAAGGGATGAACATCTGCAACCCCGGCCCGTGGGCTTGCGCCGGCATGGAGCGCCACGGATCGGAACGGCAAATCCCGGTTGAGAACATTCGGAGAACAAACTACCCTTTCCGCCATGACCCAGGCCCTCGCCCCGCACCTGCTTTCCCGTCACGGCCAGTCCCGTGCCGGGCGCGCGGGAATTGCCTTTCTGGGCGACCTGTCGCTCGCCGCCGCGCGGGTCCACGAGGTCTGCGGTCCGGCCCGGCGGACGCTCGCGCTCGCCGTGGCGGGGGCGATGGACGGACCGGTCCTCTGGATCACGCCGGCCTGGAGCCCCGCGCGGCTCAATCCCGAGGGCATGCTGCGGCTCGTCTCGCCCGCGCGGTTCCTCTTCGTCACGCCCCGCCGGGCCGAAGACCTGCTCTGGACGATGGAGGAGGCGCTGCGCTCGGGTGCTGTGCCGCTCGTCGTAGCCGATCTTCCCGGCCCGCCCGCGCTGACCCCCGTCCGCCGCCTGCACCTCGCCGCCGAGACCGGCGCGGCGGAGGGCCGTCACCTGCCGCTCGGCCTGATCCTGACGCCCGAGGGCAACGCGCCGGGAGTGGAGAGCCGTTGGTCCTTCGCCCCGCGCCATCCCGACACGACGACCGAACGCTGGGACATGCGCCGCCTCCGCGCCCGGACGCAACCGGAGGCCGCCTGGCTCGTCGAGGGCCAGCCGGACGGACGGCTCACCCTTGCGGACCGATCCCGGACGGACACCGCCGAAGAGGGCTGGAAAAGCCCCTGAAACCACGTCAGTGTCGCGCCATCCCACGGCGTGAGTTCGATGCGCGTCCTCATTTCCTTCGCGGCCCTTTTCCTCTCGGTTATCCTGCTCCAGATGGGCGCCGGCGGGCTGGCGCCATTGGACGCGATCTCGGGGCTCGAGCTCGACTTCACCCGCGGCGAGGTCGGCCTCCTGGGGTCGGCGCATTTCCTGGGCTTCTTCGTCGGCTGCTGGTGGGCGCCGCGGCTCATGGGAACGGTCGGACACTCCCGCGCCTTCGCCGCCTTCACCGCCGCCGGCACGATCGGGATCCTCGCGCACATGATGATCGTCGACCCGCTCGCCTGGGCGGTGATGCGGGTGCTGGCGGGCTTCAGCGTGGCGGGCTGCTACACCATCGTCGAATCCTGGCTGCAGGCGAAGGTCACCAACGAGACGCGCGGCCGGACCATGGGCATCTACCGCGTCGTCGACATCACCGGCTCGCTCGGCGCGCAGCTGCTGATCGGCGTGCTCGAACCGGCGAGCTACGTCTCCTACAACCTGTTGGCGCTGTTCTGCTGCGCCGCGCTCATCCCACTGACGCTGACGCGCGTCGCCCAGCCGGAGACACCGGCGGCGCCCCGCCTCCGGCCGCGCCTCGCCTGGGACCGCTCGCCCCTTGCCGCCGCGGGCGTCGTCGTCTCCGGCCTCACCGCGTCGGCCTTCCGCATGGTGGGCCCGGTCTATGGCGTCGAGGTCGGGCTCACCACCGACCAGATCGCGCTCTTTCTCGCGGCCTTCGTGCTGGGCGGCGCGCTCAGCCAGTATCCGTCCGGGTGGCTCGCCGACAAGTTCGACCGGCGCTGGATCCTGATCTGGCTCTCGGCGGCGGGCGTGGCGACCTGCGCGCTGACCATCGCGCTCTCGTCGGGCGGAGCCACGATGGTGCTCCTCGCCTCCGCGCTCTTCGGCGCGGCGACCTTCCCGATCTACTCGGTCTCGGCCGCCCATTCCCACGACTTCGCCCAATCGCACGAGCGCGTCGAGCTTTCGGCCGCGCTCATGTTCCTCTACGCGCTCGGCGCCATCGCCGCGCCCTATCTCACGTCGCGCCTGATCGACCTCTACGGCTCCGACGCGATGTTCCTCTTCATCGCCGCCGCCCATGTCGTCCTGATCGTCTTCGGCCTCGTCCGGATGCGGGCCAGGCCGACCGAAGAGCGTCGCACCCGCTACGTCTACGCCCCACGGACGACCTTCATCATCGGACGGCTCCTCGGCCGCAGCCGGGACGAGACGCGCTGATCCCGGCCATCGCGCGACCGCGTCAATCGCATTGACAGCCCCCTCGCCACAAGTTGTCTATGTCAATCATGAGCTATCGCCTTCACGCCTCTCTCGGCTATCACCTGTCGCTCGCCGCACGGGTGCAGGAGCGGCGTCTCGACGACGGACTGCGGGCGCTGGGGCTCACGCGGACGACATGGTGCATTCTCCTTGCCGTCGGGAACGAGGATCTCGCGCAGCCTTCCGAGATCGCGGAGTTCGTCGGCATCGACCGGACGGCGACCTCGCGCGCCCTGCGCGCGATGGAGGCGGACGGTCTCATCTCGCGCGGCGCGGGCAACGGCGACGGCAGAACCACGGCCGTCCGGCCGACGAAGCTCGGCCTCCGGCGGCTCGCCGAGGGCACGCCGATCGCCGTGGAGAACAACCGGATCATGCAGGACCGCCTGTCACCGGGCGAACGCGAAGACCTCATGCGGCTGCTCGGCAAGCTCACCGAAGGCGAGGCGCTTCTCAAGACCTTCTGAAGGCCCGGCCGGCGCCTCCATCTGTCCGCAAATATCCTCGGGGGAGCGCGAGGGGGCAGAAAGCCCCCTCGCCCCTTCCGTGCACGCCTCCGGCGTGACGGGGCGGACGGCCCCGTCGCTACGCCGTTCAGCCGCTGCGCGCCTCCCGGATGA
>CAZPOK010000088.1:0-11351 GCA_964587905.1 uncultured Rhodobacterales bacterium
GCGTGCGGGCGGCGGGACACCGTTCAGTCCCCCTCGCCATTAGCCAGAACATCGCGGCAACCCGACGCTCCCCGAGGAGCCTTGCGAGGATAAGGGTCGCGCAACGCCTCAAAGGCTGGATCAGAGACCATATGAGATCTTCGAAGTCACGTTCGCGGTCGAAGTCGAACCGCAACCGCTCGATGGGCAACATCGTCAACCGGGTGTTCGACAGTTCGGGCCCCGAGGGCAAGGTGCGCGGCACGCCGCAGCAGATCATCGACAAGTACAATCAGCTCGCCCGCGATGCGCAGCTCGGCAACGACCGGGTGGCGGCCGAAAACTTCCAGCAGCACGCCGAGCACTACACGCGGCTGCTGGGCGAGGCCCTGCGCGAGCAGGAGCAGCAGCGCGCCCAGCAGCAGGAGCGTCAGCCCGACCGCCGCGACGACGATCGCGACGACGGCCGGCAGCAGCGCTCCGGCGGCGACGACCGCGGCGGAGACCAGCCGCAGAGCTCGCCGCGGGCCGACGGGAACAAGGGCGGCCGGTCGCGCCAGGACGACGTGATCGACGTCGAGGAGGACGCCTCAGGCGGTCTTGTCGAGACGCCCGAGAGCGCGCCCCAGAAGCCGAAGCGCAGCCGCCGGAAGAAGGCGGAGACCGCGCAGGACGGCTCGTCCCCCTCCGCGTCGTCGGACACGCCCGAAGCGGCGGAGTGACGCTCAGCCCGCGAGGATGCGGGCGAGCGCGCAGAACTTCTCGAGAGACACCGTCTCGGCGCGGTCCGTGGGCGCGATGCCGGCGGCCTCGAGCTTTGCCTCGATGTCGGGCGCGACGCCGCGCAGGCTCGCGCGGAGCATCTTGCGGCGCTGGTTGAAGGCGGCGGCGACGAGACGCGTCAGGACCTTCGGATCGGCGGGATGGCGCGGCGCGGGAAGCGCGGTCAGGTGCACCACGGCTGACCGGACCTTCGGCGGGGGGGTGAAGGCCCCCGGCGGAAGGTCCATCACGATCCGCGCCTCGCTCCGCCACTGGGCGAGGATGGCGAGCCGCCCGTAGGCTTTGCCCCCTGGCCGCGCCACGATCCGCTCCGCGACCTCCCGCTGGAACATCAGCGTGAGGCTTTCCCAGAACGGCGGCCAGTCGGGCGTGTCGAGCCAGCGGGTCAGAAGCTCGGTGCCGACGTTGTAGGGCAGGTTCGAGACCACCTTGACGGGCGGCCGCAGATGCGCCGCCACGTCGAAGGTGAGGGCGTCGCCCTCGATCACCTCGAGCCGTCCGGGATAGGCCGCGGCAATCTCGGCCAGCGCGGGACGGCAGCGCGCGTCGCGCTCGACGGCGACGACCCGGCGCGCACCCTCGGCGAGGAGCCCGCGCGTGAGGCCGCCCGGGCCCGGCCCCACCTCGAGCACGTCGCAACCGGTGAGATCGCCCGCCTGCCGCGCGATCTTCGCGGTGAGGTTGAGGTCGAGGAGAAAGTTCTGCCCCAGCGCCTTCCGCGCCGAGAGCCCGTGCGCGGCGATCACCGCGCGAAGCGGCGGCAGATCGTCCGGTGTGCTCACGCCCGTCCTCCATCTGTCGGGAAATATCCTCGGGGGAGCGCGAGGGGGCAGACGGCCCCCTCGCCCTGTTCCGCGCACGCCTCCTGCGTGACGGGGCAGACGGCCTTCTCGCCGGTCCGGCGGCGCTCATCCGCGCCCACGGCAGACCTGTCTTGCGCGCCGCTCCGCCATCCCGGCGGCGAGGCGCAGCGCGGCGATGAGCGAGGTCGCGTCCGCCTTGCCCTGGCCGGCGATGTCGAAGGCCGTGCCGTGGTCGGGCGATGTCCGGATGAAGGGCAGTCCCAGCGTCACGTTCACGCCGCCGGAAAAATCGATCGTCTTGATCGGGATCAGCGCCTGGTCGTGATACATCGCGATCGCTGCGTCGTACGTCCGCCGCGCGGCGGCGTGGAACATCGTGTCGGCCGAGAGCGGACCGAGGATGTCTAGACCGTCGGCCCGCAGCCTGTCGAGCACCGGTCCGATGATCTCGATCTCCTCGCGGCCGATCGCGCCGCTTTCGCCGGCATGCGGGTTGAGGCCGGCCACCGCGATCCGCGGAGACGCGACGCCGAAGTCCGCGATCAGCGCGGCGCGGGTGATGCGGATCGTCTCCTCCAGAAGCGCGGGCGAGAGCAGGCCGGGAACCTCGGCCAGCGGGACGTGGATCGTCGCGGGGACGACACGCAACTCCGGGCAGGCGAGCATCATGACGACGCGGCCGGTGCCCGCGAGCGCGGCGAGGAATTCGGTATGGCCGGGATGCCCGAAATTCGCACCGTCGATCAGCACCTTCTTGGAGACCGGGCAGGTGCAGACGGCCGAGGCCGCGCCGGACCGCGCAAGCACGACGGCGCGTTCGATCGCCGCGACGGTGCCCGGCGCGTTCCGGTGATCGGGGAGTCCCGGCGTCGCGGTGGCAGCGAAGGCGATCTCGAGCACGGGGAGGGCATGCTCCGCGGCCACCTGCACGTCGTCGAGATCGTCGACGATCGCCGTGGGCGTCCCGTCGGGCAGGTGGCGCGGATCGCCGATCCAGACGAACGGAAGCTCGGACCCGAGCGCCCGCCACGCGGCGACCGCGATCTCGGGTCCGACGCCGGCGGGATCGCCGCAGGACAGCGCGACAGGCCGGGTCATTCCTGCCGTGTAATCGTCGCCGAGGCCCGAAGCTCCGCAAGCAGACGCGCCGCGCGGGCGCCGAGGCGGCGGTTCGCGAGCGCCTCCGCGACGGCTGGCCGGTTGAGCGCCGCCTCGGTGTCGAGTTCTTCGCCGCAGAGCATCACCAGCGTCCCGGGCTCTCCCGGAAGCGTCGTGGCCTCGCCGGGATCGAGAGGCGCGAGGGCGTCGCGCACCGCAACCGGGATCTGCGCGAGCGGCAGGGTCTCGCGCCGCAGCCGGTCCTCGGGCAGGCCCCGGGCGACGGCGTTCAGGTCGTTGCAGGTCTGAAGCCCCGCGGTCGCCCGGGCCACGTCCTCCGGAGATCCGAGCCTCAGCGTGACGAAGTCGATCGCCACGTCGCCCGGCGCCGCGGCGCGGACCTCCTCGCGGTCGCGCATGTGGAAGATCGCGATGCTGGTGCCGAGGTCGATGGGGCGCGAGGTCTGGCCGGGGCGGAGGCCGGCGACCGCGGGCTGCACCTCGGGAGGCAGGCCCGAGACGGCCAGCCAGTCGAGCTCGCCGCCACGGATGCGCGTGGGCGCGCGCGAGAATCGCCGCGCGGCCTCGCGGAAGGCGTCCTCTCCGGTGATCCGGGCGAGGTCGCCGGCGCGGGCCCTGGACGCCTCCGCGGTGCGGGGGTCGTCGGCGGGCAGGACGATTTCGTTCAGCAGCACGCGCGTGCCGCCCTCGGTGCCGACCTCGAGCAGGCGCTCGTCGATCGCCTCCGCGTCGGGCCGGGCGGCGTCGAGAAACCGCGCGCGCACGACCTCGCGCCAGAGGATGCCCGCGATCACGAAGTCGCGGAATGCCTCGACGGTGACGCCGCCCTGTCCGATGGCGTCGATGAACTGCTCCATCGACAGGTTCGCGCGGGCGGCGAATTCGGTCATCCCCGCCTCGATGGCCTCGGGTGTCGCCGTGATCCCGGTGGCCTCCGCGGCCCCGCGTTGAAGCCGCTCGTCGATCAGGCGCTCCAGGGCGATCTCCCGCGTATCGCCGGGCGTTCGGAACAGGTCGAGAAAGCGGGCGCGCTGGTCGACTTCCCACGCGGTGATGACGCTGTCGTTGACCCGCGCGACCGGCTCGAAGAGACCCTGCGCCGCAACGGGCGCGGCGAGCGACACGGCGAAGGTCAGCGCCGCGATGAATCCAAGAAGGCGTCTGCCCCGGTCTGCCTGTTCACGTCTCACTCTTCTCGCCCCTATCCAGTGCAGGTTCGCCGGTAGGCCCGGCTGTCTCCGCGTGCCCCGAAGCCGCCGAAGGCGACCTCGAAGGCGAATTCCGTGGTCGGCGACACAGTAGCCGACCGGGGAAAGCGGCGCGAGACCGAAAGATCGAAGCGCACGCACTCGTTCTGGTAGCGGAGTTCCATTCCCGTCGTCACCGGTTGTCCCTCTTCCGTGTCATAGCGCCAGTCGACCTGCGAGCTCCAGTTCCGGTCGAATCTGTAGGACGCGTCGAGCGTCCATTCCGAGGTCGGATCGGGGCGGTTGTCGGCGAGATCGGCCTCGGCGAAGGTGTAGACGGTCCCGACGGCCAGCCGCCGGCCCGCCCAGTCGAGACGCGTCTCCGAGCGGGTGACGTTCTCGAGATCCTGCACCAGCGCGCGGGACGCGATCCTGAGCCGGGTGTCGAGCTCGTACCGGGCGGCAATGAGCCAGTCGGAACTCGTCCCCGTCAGACCGGTGCTGGAGGAGAAATCGCTAGGGGGCTGCCCCAGAAACAGCCGCCCCACCGTGACGCCGAGCGACCAGCCGGACGGATCGATGCGGGTGTAGCCGAGCGCGAGCGCGGCGCGCAGGCCCTCCTCGCGCCGGTCCGCGCCGGGGAACCTGTCGAGCGCCAAGAGATTGCCCTCGTCGAATTCCACGAGTGTGGAATCCTCGTTCGGCACGTCTCCGCCGGAGGTCTCGCTCCAGAACAGCGCGACGGCGGGTTCGACGAGATGCGCGGTGCCGCCGGACCCTGTCCGCTGGAGCGGCCAGCGCAGTCCGACGGACGTGTAGGGCGTGCGTTGCGTGACCTGCCCGGGAAAGGTCGGGTCCTCGCTGATCCCGTAGAGCGAGACGTCATATCCGGCCCGTGCGGAGACGACGAAGCCCGGGCCCGCGACCCAGCTGTCGCGCCAGTCGACCGCCGCACCGAGCCGTGCGACGTCGCGCCCCGCCACGTCCACGTTCGAGGGGCGGATGAGGGTCGTGGTGTCGAATGTGAGCCATGCGTCGCCGCCGAGACGTCCGGTCGGCAGCCGGCGCTCGTAGCGTCCCTCCACCAGGCGTCCGGTGACCTGGTCCTTCACGGCCAGGTCGGGGCCGCGCAGCGTCCTGAACGCGGTGGCCTGAAGGAAGATGTCCTCGTCGTTGCGGGTCCTCTGGACGGAGACCGCGCTGTCGAGCCGGTCCTTGCCGGAGAAGTCGTAGTCGCTCAGGTAGGAGGGGTCCGAAACGAGCTCGAGATCGCCCCGGAAGCGGAACTCGCGGGGCAGCGTCGCGCGGGCGTCGGCGAAGAGGAAGGCGCGCGTCTTGTCCTCTAGCCGGTCCCTCGACACGGCGCCTTCGACGTTGAGCCGCCCGAAGGAGAAGCGCTGCCGATACCGCGTCTCGAGGGTGGTCGTGACTTCCGAGAGATAGGGCGTCAGGCGAACGTCGGCGTGGTCTCCGAGCGTGAGGAAATAGGGCCAGCGCAGCCCGCTGCCAAGCAGCGTCGAGGTCCGGAGCGAGGGTTGGAGAAAGCCCGTCGCGCGTTCGAGAGTGGGGTCGGGCAGCCGGAGGCGCGGGATGTAGGCCACCGGCACGCCGATGATGCGGAATTGCGCGCCTTCGAAGTAGAGCTGGCGCTCCTCTTGATCGTGGATCACGCGGCGCGCGCGGATTTCCCAGAGCGGCGTGCCGGTCCCGCACACCCGGCAGCTGGTCGCGACGGTGTTGGCGAGTTGCGTGTAGCGGCCGTCGACCCGGTCGACCCTCGGGCTCGCGAGCTGGAGTTCCTCGTCGAGCACGACCTTCGCGCCCCGGATGATGCCGTTGCGGAGGTCGGCATCGAGTTCGGCCATGTCGGCCACGATGGTGACGCTCTCTCCCTCGGTCAGCGTGATCGGCCCCTCGACGAAGAGGCGCTCCCCCTCCCGCTCGTAGCGGACGGTTTCGGCGGTGAGGCGGACATCGTCGTAGAAAACCTCGACATTCCCTTCTGCGATGATGGTGCCGGCGTCGGGAAGGGCGACCCTGTCGGCGAGCAGCGTCGCGAGGTCACCCTGCTGCGCCTCGGCGACGCCGGCCGCGACGAGGCACACCAGGGCGGCCGCGAGCCGTGGAAGCGGCATCAGCCGTCCTCCAGATGCAGGATGAGCGCGATCGGCAGGAGAAGCGCCGCCGCGGTGGGCGCCCAGGCGGCGAGAAGGACGGGGATCTGTCCGTTCTCGCCGAGGATCTGCGCGAAGTTGCGGATGAAGAAGAGCAGAAAGCCCGATCCGAGCGCGAGAAGGATCATCACGCTGGTCTTGCCGAACCGCGTGTGCCGCATCGTGAACCCCGCGCCGACGAGCGTCATGGCGGCGAGAAGGAGGGGCAGGGAGATCTCCATCTGGTACCAGACCCGGTGAATGCGGGCGGAGAAACCGGCGGTCTCGAGCCGCTCGATGAACTCGCGGAGATCCCAGATCGGGACGGCGGCCGGATCGCCGAAACTGTCGAGGATCTCGTCGGGCGTGAGGTCCGACGGGATCGTCATCGTCGCCGTGACGACCGCTTCGCGTTCCGGGTTGTCTGCCCCGAGCGCCCATTTCTTCGCATCCGTCAGCTCCCAGGCCCCGGCGACGAGCCGCGCGCGCGCGGCCTCGATCCGCGACACCGGGGTACCGCTCGGGTCGAAGGCGAAGAACGTGGCGCCGATCATCTCGGTGCCGTTGAGGTTGGCGCGCGAGGCCCGGATCACCGTCTGGCCGTCCTCGTCGCCCTGCCGGAGCCAGAGGCCCTCGCGGCTGATCGAGAGCGTGCTGACGCCGGATTGGCGGACGTCGTCGGCGAGCGCCTCGTACTGCTTGAGCGTCGCGGCGACGATCGGGTTCAGGAAAGCGATCGAGACGACGCCGATCAGCAGCGCGACCGCGACGGGCCCGACGAGCGCCAGGAGCGCCGGACGCCCGCTCGCACGGGAGACGACGAGCTCAGACGACCGTGACAGCGACAGGAAGCAGAAGATCGAGGCGATGATCGTGATGAGAGGGATGATCCGGTAGATGGACTTCGGCACGTTGAGAAACGTCAGTGTCAGAAGCCCCCGCAGGCCCACGCCCTCGCCACCGAACCGGCGCACCTGTTCGAGCAGGTCGAAGAGGGACAGCATCAGGAACAGCGCGCCGAAGACGGCGAGAAAGCTCATCAGGAAGCGGCGGGCGAAGTAGAGGTGCAGCCTCATCGGGCCCTCCGCCGCAGGATGCCCGGGTTTGCCGCGAGCCAGAGAAGACCGACGCCGAGGCCAAGCGCGGCGATCGTCGGCAGATAGTGGAGCGGCCAGTTCGAGGCCCGCGTCAGAACGATGTCGGTCAGCGATGTCGAGAGCGCCTGCAGGATCACGAGAAAGCCGATCGCGCCGAGGATGCGGTGCCAGATTCCGAACCTGGTGAAGCCGCCGAGAATGAGCGTGGCGAAGCCGAGGAGGGGCGCCGTGATCGACAGCAGCGACATGGTGATCCGGGTATGCGCCTCATAGAGCGCCTGCGGCAGGCTCGACCGGGTTTCGGCGAGCATCTCCGGAGAGGGATCGAAGAGGACGGACGTCGGCATCTCCTGGATCCGGTCGGCGCCCGTCTGCGGGGTGTCGAGCAGGGAGGAGATGTCGAGCGTGAACTGGTCGAACCGCGTGATGCTGAGCCGCGTGCTCTCCGCGTCGAAGGTCTGGGCCATGCCGTCGAACATCAGCAGCTTCGGGCTGTGGTCGCCGCGCACGAGGAGCGCGCGCTCGGCGTTGTAGGCGGTGCGGCGCTCGCCGCTGCGGGCGTCCGACAGGAAGATGTCGAACATCTCGCCCTCGGGCGAGATGCGCGCGATGTAGAAGGTGACACCGTCGGACGGGTGCAGGAAGCGCCCCTCGACGAGAAGCCGGGCGGTCACGTTCTCGGCGATCTCGTCCTGGCGCTCGGAGAGCCGCGCAAGGCTGGCAGGGACGAGGAAATGCGACAGGACGCTCGTGAAGACCGCGACGATCAAACCGAAGAGCACGACCGGACGCGCCAGCCGCCAGGGGCTGTAGCCGGTGGACTGGACGATGACGAGTTCGCTCTCGTTGGACAGCCGGTTGACGACATAGACCGTCGCCGCGAAGGCGGCGACCGGAACGACGAGCTTGATGACGTTGGGCAGCGTGAGGACGGAAAGCTCCAGGAAGACGGTGGCCGACTCTCCGCTCGAGATGATCTGGTCGAAAAGCCGGACCGCGCGGTTGATCCAGTACACGAGCACGAGGACGAGCGCGAACATGCCGAACGTGACCATGAGCTGCGACAGCATGTATCTGTCGAATCTCGCCACCTGCGTCCCCGTTGCTCTTCTTGCCTGCGCGGCGATCCTATCCGATCGGCCGGGTGGGGAAAACTACCTTCTGGCCATGCCCGGACGGCCCGGCTAGGTATGGCTCATCAAAGCAGAGGAGACGCGCATGACCACCCCCGCTCAGCTGAGTTTCGTGGAGATCGACACCGACGCGCTGGCCGATCTCGAGGGCCGGATCGCGGTCGTCGTGGCAGATACCGGAAAGCTCGACCAGGCGGGGCGGCGGCTCAACAGGCTGATGCGCGGCGCGCTCGAGCGGTTCGTGGACAGCGAGGCCTTCGCGAAGATGAAGGAGGGCGAGGCGCGCGATCTGGCGTATCCCACCGGCCTGGCCGCCGAGGCGGTGCAGGTCGTCAAGCTCGACCGCAAGCCCGATCCGATGGACGCGCGCAAGGCCGGCGTCGCGATCGGCAAGGCGGCCGGCGGGAAGGCCGTGACGATTCTCGCCGGCCCGGTGAAGAGCCCCGGCGAGATCGCGCTCGGCGCCGTCCTGCGGGCCTATGACTTCACCGATCACAAGACCGGCGACGACGACGCGCGGGCCGGGGCGACCTCGTTCACCTTCATGGTGACGAAGCCCGAGGAGGCCCGCGCGCAGGCAGGCGATGTCGCTGCGCTCGCCGAGGGCGTGTTCTTCACCCGCGATCTCGTGAACGAGCCGTCGAACGTGCTGACGACGACGGAGTTCGCGGCCCGGCTCGAGGCACTCGGGGATCTTGGCGTGACGGTCCGGGTGCTTGAGGAGGCCGAGCTCGAGGAGCTTGGCATGCGGACGCTTCTGGCCGTGGGGCAGGGGTCGGAGAGCCCCTCGAAGGTCGTGATCATGGAGTGGATGGGCGGCGGCGACGAGCAGCCGTTCGCGCTCGTCGGCAAGGGCGTGGTCTTCGATACCGGCGGCATCAGCATCAAGCCCGCCGGCGGCATGGAAGACATGACCATGGACATGGGCGGCGCGGGCGTCGTCGCGGGCGTGATGAAGGCCATCGCGCTCCGCAAGGCGAAGGCCAATGTCGTGGCGCTAGTGGGACTCGTCGAGAACATGCCCGATGGACGCGCGCAGCGGCCGGGCGACGTGGTGCGCTCGATGAAGGGCGACACCGTCGAGGTCATCAACACCGATGCCGAGGGACGGCTCGTCCTGTGCGACGTGATGTGGTACGCGCAGGAGACCTATCGGCCGACCGGCATGGTCGATCTCGCGACGCTGACCGGAGCGATCATCATCGGGCTCGGCCACGACAATGCAGGCGTCTTCTCGAACGACGACACGCTGTGCGACGCCTTCCTGAAGTCGGCGAAGGCGGAGGGCGAGGGGGCATGGCGGATGCCGCTGGGGGACGCCTACGACAAGATGCTGAAGTCGACCGTCGCCGACATGAAGAACGTGGGCGGCCGGGCCGCGGGCTCGATCACCGCGGCGCAGTTCCTCCAGCGCTTCGTGAAGGCGGACACGCCCTGGATCCATCTCGACATCGCGGGCGTGGCGAGCCGGAAGGACGAGGGACCCTTTTCGCCCAAGGGCGCGACGGGGTGGGGGGTGCTCGCGCTCGACCGTCTGATCCGCGACAGCTTCGAGGGCTGATGGGCGCCGCGTGGTTCTATCACCTGACGCGCCGGCCGCTGGAGGCCACGCTACCGATGCTCCTGACCAGGGCGCGGTCGGCCGGATGGCGGGTGACGGTGCGCGGAACCGACCGGACGCGCATGGAGTGGCTCGACGAGAAGCTCTGGCTCGCGGGAGACGCGGAGTTTCTGCCGCACGGCATGTCCGGCGGGGAGTTCGACGCCGACCAGCCGGTGCTGCTGACGGTCGATCCGGCGGTTCCGAACGGCGCCGCCTGCCTGATGTCCGTCGACGGAGCCGAGATCGCGCCGGACGAAGCCTCGGCCATGGAACGGGTCTGCATCCTCTTCGACGGGAACGACGCCGCGGCGCTCGCCCACGCCCGCGAGCAGTGGAAGGCGCTCACCGGCGCGGGATGCGCCGCGGCCTACTGGTCCGAGGAATCGGGCAAGTGGGAGAAAAAGGCCGAGAGCGGCTGACGCCGGCGCGGGTGGCTACCGCTCCAGGATCAATCGCCCGTTCGAGATCTCGATCCGCTCGAAGCGCTGGAGATAACTCATGCCGAGAAGCGAAATCCCCATCTCTCCCGCATTGACCGACACCGGCAGGTTGGTCTCGGTGATGCCGCCGAGCGAAACATCGGCGATCCGCACCCGCGCGGTCCGGACCTGCCCGTTCGCGGTGCCCGCGATGCCCGTGTAGGCAAGGCTTTCGGGATCGAGCCCGATGCGCGAGGCGTCGGCGCGGCTCAGCACGACGTCGGACGCGCCGGTGTCGACGACGAAATCCACCGGCACGCCGTCGAGTTCGAGCGTCACGTAGTAGTGCCCGTCGAAGGAGCGGGGCACCTCGACGCGGGCGTCCTCCTGGAACACGGCCTGCCGCGGCGAAAGATCGTCCCGGATGTCTTCCCAGAGACCGTAGCCGGCGACGACACCGAGAAAGATGAACCCCCAGGCCATAGCGACCCGGACGGTGCGGCCGAGCGAATGCCGGTTCTCGACTAGGAACCACCCCACCAGAGCGATGCCGAGGATGATCAGGTAGACGAGATGTCCGGTTTCGAGACTGCTCATCCGGGATAGATAGGGTGCGAGACCGTCCCTGAAAAGATCAGGCCGGGGCGAGCCCGAAGGCGCGGAGCCCGTCGAGGACGAACTGCACCGAGAGCGCGGCCAGAAGCATCCCCAGAAGCCGCGTGACGACGTTGATCCCGGTGGGGCCGAGAGCGCGCTCTATGATCCCCGCCGCGAGGAAGAACAGGAAGGTGACGGCCATCACCGCGAGCATGACGCCGTGCACGGCGGCGATCCAGCCCCAGTCGCCCGGCGCCTGTCCGGTCAGGAGGATCATCGTGGCGAGTGCGCCCGGCCCGGCGATGAGCGGCGTGGCGAGCGGGAACACCGAGGGATCGTCGGCCTGCGCGGCCTGATCCTCGCGCCGCTTGGTCCGGCGTTCGAAGAGCATGTCGAGGGCGGTGAGGAACAGCAGGATGCCTCCGGCGATGCGGAAGGCGGGCATCGAGATGCCGACGAAGCCCAGCACCGCCTCGCC
>CAZPOK010000089.1:0-11332 GCA_964587905.1 uncultured Rhodobacterales bacterium
ACGGGATACCTGCACATCGGCGGCGCGCGGACGGCGCTTTTCAACTGGCTTTACGCGAAGCACACCGGCGGCCGCTTCCTGCTGCGGATCGAGGACACCGACCGCGCCCGCTCCACCCCGGAGGCGACCGGGGCGATCTTCCGCGGCCTGCGCTGGCTCGGGCTCGACTGGGACGGCGAGGCTGTGAGCCAGGCGGCCCGCGCCGGACGCCACGCCGAGGTCGCGCGCGAGATGCTGGCCAAGGGGTCGGCCTACAAGTGTTTTTCCACCCAGCAGGAGATCGAGGCGTTCCGCGAGGCCGCCCGCACCGAGGGCCGCTCGACGCTGTTCCGGAGCCCGTGGCGCGACGCGCCCGAACCGGAGCACCCCGACGCGCCCTTCGTCATCCGCGTGAAGGCGCCGCGCGAAGGCGAGACGGTGATCCGCGACCGGGTGCAGGGCGACGTGAGGATCCGCAACGATCAGCTCGACGACATGGTAATCCTCCGCTCGGACGGAACGCCGGTCTATATGCTGGCCGTGGTCGTCGACGACCACGACATGGGCGTGACCCACGTGATCCGGGGCGACGACCACCTCAACAATGCGGCCCGCCAGATGCTCGTCTACCACGCGATGGGCTGGGAGGTGCCGGTCTGGGCGCACATCCCTCTCATTCACGGCGAGGACGGCAAGAAGCTGTCGAAACGCCATGGCGCGGTGGGGCTCGAGGACTGGCAGGCGCAGGGCTATCCGGCGGAAGCGATGCGGAACTACCTCGCGCGGCTCGGCTGGGCGCACGGCGACGACGAGGTGTTCACGACCAGGCAGGCGATCGAGTGGTTCGACATCGACGGAATCAAGAAGGCGCCCGCCCGGCTCGACCAGAAGAAACTCGACCATATCTCGGGCCGGCACATCGCCACGATGGACGATGCCGCGCTCGTGCAGGAGATCGTCGCGTTCCGCGCTGCAACGAAGCAAGAGGATCTGACCTCGGACCAGATCGCCGGTCTTTCCCGTGCGATGTATTGCCTCAAGGACCGCGCGCGCACCCTGGCGGAACTCGTTGAAAAGGCTCATTTCGTCCTGACAGCGCGGCCGGTCGAGCCGGACGGGAAGGCGGCGAAGGCGCTCGATCCGGTATCCCGTGGTATACTGTCAGAATTGACGCCGCACCTGCGAAATGCTAGCTGGTCGCGAGACGCGGTCGAGGATATCCTGACACAGGCCGCCGACGCGCGCGGGATGAAGTTCGGGGCGCTCGCCGGACCGTTGCGGGCAGCGCTCGCCGGCCGGAGCGTCACTCCGAGCGTCTATGATATGATGCTCGTGCTCGGACGGGATGAAACCGTGGCACGGCTCGACGACGCCGGCCGGGACTGACCGGCCGCACAGACGCCCGCGCCTCCGGTAAAGCGGGACGAACGATCACGGCGGACCGCCTGAACCTCGGGGGGACGCGACAGGAAGGACCGAAACCATGCCCGACACCCAGAAGGAGCCGAAGTCCGCGACGCTGAGCTTCGGCGACACGTCGATCGAGTTGCCGATCCTGTCGCCCACGGCGGGACCCGACGTCGTCGACATCCGCAAGCTCTACGCGCAGGGCGACGTCTTCACCTACGACCCCGGCTTCACCTCGACCGCGTCGTGCGATTCGTCGATCACCTTCATTGACGGCGACAAGGGCGAGCTTCTGCACCGGGGCTACCCGATCGACCAGCTTGCCGAGAAGTCGCACTTCCTCGAGGTCTGCTATCTGCTGCTCTACGGAGACCTGCCGACGGCCGAGCAACTCGAGGATTTCGAGAAGCGCGTCACCATGCACACGATGCTGCACGAGCAGATGCAGAACTTCTTCCGGGGGTTCCGCCGCGACGCGCATCCGATGGCGACCATGGTCGGCGTCGTGGGCGCGATGTCGGCCTTCTACCATGACAGCACGGACATCAATGATCCCTGGCAGCGCGAAGTGGCCTCGATCCGGCTGATCGCGAAGATGCCGACGATCGCCGCCTGGGCCTACAAGTACTCGATCGGCCAGCCCTTCGTGTATCCGCGCAACGACCTCGATTACGCGGCGAACTTCATTCACATGTGCTTCGCCGTCCCGGCGGAGGAGCACGTGGTGAACCCGATCCTCGCCCGCGCGATGGACCGGATCTTCACGCTCCACGCCGATCACGAGCAGAACGCCTCCACCTCCACGGTGCGGCTCGCCTCGTCGTCGGGCGCCAACCCCTTCGCCTGCATCGCCGCAGGCGTTGCCTGTCTCTGGGGACCGGCGCATGGCGGCGCGAACCAGGCCTGCCTGGAGATGCTGCGCGAGATCGGCACGCCCGAGCGCATCCCCGAATTCATCGAGCGCGCGAAGGACAAGAACGATCCGTTCCGCCTCATGGGGTTCGGCCACAGGGTCTACAAGAACTTCGACCCGCGGGCGAAGGTGATGAAGCAGTCGGCCGACGAGGTGCTGGGCCTTCTCGGCGTCGAGGACAATCCGACGCTCCAGGTGGCGAAGGAACTGGAGAGGATCGCGCTCGAGGACAGCTACTTCGTCGACAAGAAGCTCTATCCGAACGTCGACTTCTATTCGGGCATCATCCTCGACGCGATGGGCTTCCCGACCTCGATGTTCACGCCGATCTTCGCGCTCGCGCGGACGGTGGGCTGGATTTCGCAGTGGAAGGAGATGATCGCCGATCCGCAGCTCAAGATCGGCCGTCCGCGGCAGCTCTACGTCGGCCACACGTATCGCGATTACGTCGACGTCGAGAAGCGCGGCTGACGACGCGGGGGGCTGTCTGCCCCCCGTCGCCATCGTCTCGCGGACCGATGGCGCGACGATGACGACCCCCGAGGATATTTTCCGACAGATGGAGGCATGGGCCGGCCGGCGCCCGGACGCGGCGGCGGGCGGAGCTCAGTTGCCGAGCATCCAGTCGCCGTCGGGGAAGAAGGCGTGGAAGGCGAAGGCGAACATCACGTCATGGGGCACGTCTCGCCCCTGCCCGTCTCGAACCCGGACGGTGCCGACCTCGCGGCCCTCGCCGATCGCCGCGCTGTCGAGCGCCGAGGCCTGACCCTCGGTCCAGCTGATCGTAACGCCCGCCTCGGTGATCCGGCCGGCGTCCCGCACCCGTTCGTAGGTCCAGGCCCGATCCTCCACGCGCACGACGCGGGCGAGCGCCGGAATGCCGTGCGGCGGCGGCGCGCCGTCATAGAGGAAGGGCTGGCGGGAACTGTCGTAGTTGACGTAGGGGTTCCGGCCGTAGGGGCGGTTGAAGTCGGGCTCGTCCATCACGAGACCTTCGGGATTGCGCGCCCGGAACTCCGCCCAGCCTTCCATCCAGGTTGGCAGCTGCTCGAGCTCCTCTCCGGTCATCTCGCCCACGATGCCTTCGCCGATGGCCTGCTGCCACCAGCTTTCGGTCTCGCGGTCGTACATGATCATGTCGGAATTCCTGAGCTTGCCCGACACGCCGAAGGTCAGAACGCGGCCGTTCATGCGGCGCTCGAAGGTCAGGCCCGAGTTGCAGAGCGGGCAGAACGTCACCGCCACCGGAATGCCGGCCACTTCGTCGTTCACGATCTCGTGCCAGGTCAGGTAGCGAATCGGATAGGCCCGCGGCACGGCGCCCTCGACCTCGACGGTGATGACCGGCTCGCGGTCCGACAGGCGCGTCTCTTCGGAGACGGCGAGGAACGTCGGATCGGACAGCGCCGGGATGCCGTCCTTCGGCGGACCGCCGGAGCGGATCTCGCTCCAGTCCTCGATGCTGGTGACGGAGAAATCGGTGTCCGGCCACTCGGCCCGCCAGCGCGAGGGATCGGCGAGCACGGCGGTGGCGACGCTAAGGGCGGCGGCGGTGGCGAAGATACGGGCAAGCATGGGCGACCCTCCTCTGATCTCGCGAAGCGTGGCAGAGGAGGGTCGCCCGGAACAGCCCCGCTGACGCAGGCGTGATCGCGCGCGAGGGCTATTCCTCGACGCGCACCCGCGTCATCACGTCGGGCTGGCCGATCACGGCGCCGTTCTGCCCTTCGCCGCGCTTGATCGCATCGACGACATCCATGCCCTCGATGACGCGCCCGAACACGGTGTACTGGCCGTTCAGGAACGCGCCCTCGTCGAACATGATGAAGAACTGCGAGTTGGCCGAATCCGGGCTCGCCGCCCGCGCCATGCCGACCGTGCCGCGTTCGAACGGGATGTCGGAGAACTCCGCCGGGACGTCGGGACGGTCGGAGCCGCCGCGTCCGGCCATGCCCATGTCGCCGCCGAGCTTGCCGAATTCCACGTCGCCCGTCTGGGCCATGAAGCCGTCGATCACGCGGTGGAACACGACGTCGTCGTAGGCGCCGGCCTCGGCCAGCGCGGTGATCCGCTCCACGTGCAGGGGAGCGACCTCGGGCAGCAGGTCGACGACGATGGTGCCGTTGGCCTCGCCTTCGACGTCGATCACGAGGTTGGGGCCCGGCCCGTCCTCCTGCGCAAGCGCGAGGCCGGGGGCGAAGACGGCGGCAAGGACGAGCTTACGCATCTGCGGCCACCTTCACGCTGAGCATCCGGTCGGGGTTCATCGGCGGCTCGCCGCGGGCGATGGCGTCGACATGTTCCATCCCGCCGATCACCCGGCCGTAGACGGTGTATTGCCCGTTCAGGAAGTGGTTGTCGGAAAAGTTGATGAAGAACTGGCTGTTGGCCGAGTTCGGGTTGGCCGACCGCGCGGCGCCCAGCGTGCCCCGGTCGTGCGGGATCTTGGAGAACTCCGCCGGCAGATCCGGCAGATCCGAGCCGCCGGTGCCCGCGCGGCGCAGGTTGAAGCCGTCCTCGAAATCGCCGTGCTCGACGTCGCCCGTCTGGGCCATGAAGCCGTCGATCACGCGGTGGAAGACGACGTTGTCGTAGGCGCCCGACCGGGCGAGCTCCTTCATCCGCGCGGCGTGCTTCGGCGCCACGTCTTGCAGAAGCTCGATGACGACGGTGCCGTCCTTCAGCTCCATCAGGATGGTGTTGT
The DNA here is from genome assembly GCA_964587905.1 of uncultured Rhodobacterales bacterium. Classification (GTDB taxonomy): domain Bacteria; phylum Pseudomonadota; class Alphaproteobacteria; order Rhodobacterales; family Rhodobacteraceae; genus DAINOF01. The sequence continues at coordinate 5,004 of CAZPOK010000089.1, forward strand.
CGGGGTCGTTGATCTCGGCCATGCCGGTCTCCTCTGTCAGACGTCGGCGCGACCCTAGTCGGGGAGGGAACGAAGGGAAAGACCCGCCGTTGACGCCGAGGTCGGCACGGCGGTTGACGCGCCCGTCGCGTTCGGGTGTTAAGACCCGATGAAGCAGGAGGAACGGATGGCCTGGAAGACACTCGACGACATGGACCTCGCGGGCAAGCGCGTGCTGACCCGGGTCGACATCAACGTGCCGGTCGAGGACGGCAAGGTCACGGACACGACCCGGATCGAGCGGATCCTGCCGACGATCGGGGATATCCTCGGCAAGGGCGGCACGCCGGTCCTGCTGGCCCATTTCGGGCGTCCGAAGGGCAAGGTGGTCCCGGAGATGAGCCTCAGGACCGTCCAGCCCGCGCTGGAGGACTGCCTCGGGCGCGAGGTCACGTTCGTGGAAAAGCCCGACCGCGCGGTCATCGATGCCCAGCCGCAGGACGCGGTGATCCTCGTGGAGAACACCCGATTCTCGCCGATGGAAGAGAACAACGACCCGCAGATGGCGCAGTTTCTCGCCTCCCTGGGAGATGTCTACGTCAACGACGCCTTCTCGGCCGCGCACCGGGCGCATGCCTCGACCGAGGGCGTCGCGCATCTTCTGCCCTCCTGCGCCGGGCGGCTGATGGAGGCGGAGCTTCGCGCGCTCGAAGGCGCGCTGACGACGCCGGACCGGCCGGTGGTGGCCATCGTCGGCGGCGCCAAGGTCTCGACCAAGATCGATCTGCTCGCCAACCTCGTCCGCAAGGTCGACGTTCTGGTCATCGGCGGGGGCATGGCGAACACCTTCCTCGCCGCGCAGGGCATCGATGTCGGGAAATCGCTGGCCGAACACGAGATGACCGACACGGTGAGCGATATCATGGACCAGGCCGGGGAGGCGTCATGCGAGATCCTGCTGCCGACGGACGTGGTGGTCGCGAAGGCGTTCGAGGCCGGCGCCGAGCACGAGACCGTCGCCGCCGACGCCTGCCCGCCCGACGCGATGATCCTCGACGCCGGCCCCGAAAGCGTGAAGCGCATCGTCGCGGCCTTCGAGGATGCCCGGACGCTGGTCTGGAACGGCCCCCTCGGCGCGTTCGAGATCGAGCCGTTCGACACCGCCACGAACGCGGCCGCGCGTCGGGCGGCGGAGCTTACCGAGGCGGGCCGGCTCGTGTCCATCGCGGGCGGCGGCGACACCGTCTCAGCGCTCAACAGGGCGGGCGCGGCGGAGCAGTTCAGCTACGTCTCGACGGCGGGCGGAGCGTTTCTGGAATGGCTGGAAGGCAAGACGCTGCCCGGAGTGGCGGCACTCGAGCAGGCGGACTGAGGCGGACTGAGGCGGAGACCGCACGTTAGCGCCACCAGAATTGCAACTCGCCCGCCGCTTGCCTAGAAGCGGTCAGAACACGAGTTTTCAAAGGGATAGGGCCGACACCAATGGCGAACACGCTTCAGACCGAACAGATCACACGCGGAGAGGGCTTCATCGCCGCGCTCGACCAGTCGGGCGGCTCCACGCCCAAGGCGCTCGCCCAGTACGGCGTGTCCGGCGACGCGTGGTCCACCGAGGACGAGATGTTCGACCTCATGCACCAGATGCGGACGCGGATCGTCACCTCGCCCGCCTTCGGCGGCGACCGGGTGATCGGAGCGATCCTCTTCGAACAGACCATGGACCGCGAGATCGAGGGCATCCCCTCGGCGCAGTACCTCTGGGACAAGAAGCGCGTCGTCCCGTTCCTCAAGATCGACAAGGGGCTCGCGGACGAGCGCAGCGGCGTGCGGCTGATGAAGTCGATGCCGGATCTCGACGCGCTGCTCGAGCGCGCGGCCAGCAAAGGCATCTTCGGCACCAAGGAGCGATCGGTGGTCGACCAGGCGAACCGCGAGGGGATCGCCGACGTCGTGGCCCAGCAGTTCGAGGTCGGCCACCAGGTTCTGGGGCATGGGCTCGTGCCGATCCTCGAGCCGGAGGTGACGATCTCGATCCCCGACAAGGACGCGGCCGAGAGCATGCTTCTGGAGATCATCGGACAGCACCTCGACAGCGTCCCGGACGGCCGGCAGATCATGCTGAAGCTGTCGCTGCCGACGCGCGCCAATCTCTACAAGCCGCTCATCGACCACCCCAGGGTGATGCGGGTCGTGGCGCTCTCGGGCGGCTACAGCCGCGACGAGGCGAACGCGAAGCTGGCGCAGAACGCCGGCATGATCGCGAGCTTCAGCCGCGCGCTGACCGAGGGTCTCTCCGCGCAGCAGTCGGACGAGGCGTTCGACGCCACGCTCGACGCGACGATCCAGTCGATCTACGAGGCCTCGGTCGCGGGCTGAGGGCACGGCGGGGGCTCCGCCCCCAGCCGCCTGCGGCGGCTTCCCCCGGAGTATTTGCCCCGAGATGAAGCTCAGAGCCGCGCGAGGATCGCCTCGGTGTCGAGCCCCGAGACCGTGCCGGCGATCTGGCCGCGGTCGCGGGCCAGACGTGTCGCGACGAAGCCCGAGGCGACGGCGCCGGGCGCCTGCCTCAGCAGCACCGAGGCCGTGAGCAGCAGCGCCGTGCGCTCCGCGAACCAGCGCGCCTCGGCCTCGTCGGGCAGGTCCGGCCAGCGCGTCCGGTGCGCGGCAAGCGCGATGTCGTAGGCGCGGTCGGCGCCCTTCGCGGCGTCGAGTTCGAGCGCAAGCGCATCGGCCGCGTCGCGGTCCTTCGCCAGCGTCCGCAGGATGTCGAGGCAGATCACGTTGCCCGACCCCTCCCAGATGCCGTTCAGCGGCGCCTCGCGATAGAGAAGCGGCAGCGCCGTGTCCTCGACGTAGCCCATGCCGCCCAGAACCTCCATCGCCTCGGGGACGACGCGCAGGCAGAGCTTGTTGTTGAGGAACTTCGCGAGCGCGACGCCGATCCGGGCAAAGGGACGCTCGCGGGGCGCGTCGAAGGCGCGCGCGACGCGCAGCGCCAGGGCCGTGGCCCCCTCCCAGTCGAGCGCGAGGTCGCAGAGCACCGCCCGCATCAGCGGCTGGTTGATCAGCCGCCGCTGGAATGCCGTCCGGTGCGCCGTCCAGTGATGCGCCTCGGCGAGCGCGGCGCGCATCAGCCCCGCCGGCGCCATCGCGGTGTCGAGCCGGGTGTGATGGACCATCTCGATGATCGTCCGCACCCCCTCGCCCTCGGCCCCGAGCCGGTGGGCGAAGGCGCCTTCGTACTCGATCTCGGCGGAGGCGTTCGCCCGGTTGCCGAGCTTGTCCTTGAGGCGCAGAAGGCGGATGCCGTTGCGGCCGCCGTCTTCGAGCCAGCGGGGCACGAGAAAGCAGGTGAGGCCGCCGCCGGCGCGCGCGAGCGTCAGGAATCCGTCCGACATCGGCGCCGAGCAGAACCACTTGTGGCCGGTGAGACGGTAGCGCCCTCCATCGGGCTCGGCCCGCGTCGCGTTCGCGCGGACGTCGGAGCCGCCCTGCTTTTCGGTCATCGCCATCCCCAGCGTCGCGCCGCGTTTCTCCGCCACCGGCGCGACGGAGGGGTCGTAGTCGCGCGAGAGGAGCTTCGGCCGCCAGAGCGCCTCGAGCGCCGGATCGGCGCGGAGCGCGGGGACGGCGGCGTAGGTCATCGTCATCGGGCAGCAGGTGCCGGGCTCGGCCTGGCTCGCCATGTAGACCATCGCGGCGTGGGTCGTGTGGCCGCCCGGCGCGTCCTCCCAGGGGATCGCCGCGTAGCCCGCGCCGAGCCCCGCCGCCATCAGGTCGTGGTAGGCCGGGTGGAAGGCGACCTCGTCGAGCCGCCGCCCGCCCGCGTCGAAGAGCCGGAGTTCCGGCGGTGTCCGGTTCGCCGCCCGTCCCGCCTCGCGCGTCGCGGCGCGCCCGTAGACGGCCCCGAACTCGGCCAGCGCGCCCGCGTCGGCCCCGCGCGCATGATCGCGCAGCACTGGGTCGTCCGCCCAGAGGTCCGCGTCGCCGCGCGGGGGCGGCTGGTTCGTCACATCGTGGGTGGCAAGACGGTCCTCGGGTCCGATCCTTTGCATCGCGCGCCTCCGGCTTGCGATGATACCGGCGCGGGGCCGGCACGAAACCGCTTTTCTCGCTGACGTTGCGACAAAAGGGTTTCCCATCGCAAATGCCCTATGCCAATGTCTGCGCATGCGCCCGCCAGAGGCGCCGGAACAAGGGGCAGGCATGAGCGGTTCGGGGGCACGTCCGGGCGTCGGTGTGGCGATCTACGTGATCGTGATGGTCACCCTGGGGATGTATTTCACCTTCGCGAGCGTCCAGGGCGATTTCGGCCTGTTCCGCCGCGTCCAGATCGAGGCGGAGACCCGCGCGCTCCGGGCCGAGCGCGAACGGCTGCAGGAAGAGGTCGCCATGCTGCGCAACAAGACGCTGCGCCTGTCGGACGGCTATCTCGATCTGGAGCTTCTCGACCAGCAGGCGCGCGACGTGCTCGGCCTGATCCGCAGCGACGAGATCGTGCTGCGCTGATAGTCGCAGGACGCAAGCCTGCCATTCCGGAGCCATTCGCCGCGAATTTGTGCGTGATCTGACGAACCTCTTTTGTTAGACGGTAGTTTAACACTGAACTATTCGTTGCCGAGAGGGAGGAGCCGCCGGCATGGCCACGCGAAAATCCACCGCGAAACCGAACGTCTCGAAGGACGAGCTCTTGCACTTCTACCGCGAGATGCTGCTGATCCGCCGCTTCGAGGAGAAGGCCGGTCAGCTCTACGGCATGGGTCTGATCGGCGGCTTCTGTCACCTCTACATCGGCCAGGAAGCGGTCGTCGTGGGGCTCGAGGCCGCGGCCGACGAGGGCGACAAGCGCGTCACCTCCTACCGCGACCACGGCCACATGCTCGCCTCGGGCATGGATCCCAAGGGCGTCATGGCCGAGCTCACCGGCCGCGAAGGCGGCTACTCCAAGGGCAAGGGCGGCTCGATGCACATGTTCAGCCGCGAGAAGCACTTCTACGGCGGCCACGGCATCGTCGCCGCGCAGGTGCCGATCGGCGCGGGGCTCGCCTTCGCCGACAAGTATCTCGGCAACGACCGGGTGACCTTCACCTACTTCGGCGACGGCGCGGCCAACCAGGGCCAGGTGGCCGAGACCTACAACATGGCCGAGCTCTGGGACCTGCCGGTGGTCTTCGTGATCGAGAACAACCAGTACGCCATGGGCACCAGCGTCAAGCGCGCCACCAAGAGCCCCGACTTCTGGGAGCGCGGCGCGGCCTACGGCATCGAGGGCGAGGCAGTCGACGGCATGGACGTCCTCGCGGTGAAGGCCGCGGGCGAGAAGGCGGTGGCGCACTGCCGCGCCGGCAAGGGCCCCTACATCCTCGAGGTGATGACCTACCGCTACCGCGGCCACTCGATGTCTGACCCCGCCAAGTACCGCACCCGCGACGAGGTGCAGAAGATGCGCGAGGAACGCGACGCCATCGAGCATGTCCGCCAGCTTCTGCTGACCGGCAAGCACGCCACCGAGGACGAGCTCAAAGGCGTCGACAAGCAGATCAAGGACATCGTCAACGAGGCGGCGGAATTCGCCAAGGAGAGCCCCGAGCCCGACGTCGGCGAGCTCTGGACCGACATCTACGCCGAAGCGATTCCGCAGGGGGAGGCCATCTGATGGCGACCGAAGTACTCATGCCCGCGCTCTCGCCCACGATGGAAGAAGGCACGCTCGCGAAGTGGCTCGTCAGGGAGGGCGACACCGTCTCCTCGGGCGACATCCTCGCCGAGATCGAGACCGACAAGGCGACGATGGAATTCGAGGCGGTCGACGAGGGGATCGTCGGCAAGATCCTGATCTCCGAAGGGACGGAGGGGGTGAAGGTGAACACGCCCATCGCGATCCTCGTCGAGGAGGGCGAGGACGCGGCGGACGCCGAGGTCGACACCGCGCAGTCGCAGCAGCCCGTGCCGAAGGAGAAGCGACAGAATTCCGAGGACCAGTCCGCGTCCGGCATGGCGCACCCCGCACCGGCCTCGCCCGGCGCCGCGCGGGATCTGTCGCCCGACTGGCCGGCGGATGCGGAGATGAAGACGATGACCGTCCGCGAGGCGCTCCGCGACGCGATGGCCGAGGAGATGCGCAGCGACGAGAACGTCTTCATCATGGGTGAGGAGGTCGCCGAATACCAGGGCGCCTACAAGATCACGCAGGGCCTTCTCGACGAGTTCGGCGCGCGCCGGGTGATCGACACGCCGATCACCGAGCACGGCTTCGCCGGTCTCGGCGTCGGCGCGGCCTTCGGCGGGCTCCGTCCGATCGTCGAGTTCATGACCTTCAACTTCGCGATGCAGGCGATGGACCAGATCGT
>CAZPOK010000090.1:0-11265 GCA_964587905.1 uncultured Rhodobacterales bacterium
CAAAGATTGAGTTGAGGTCTTCTGCGGCACTTCCTACTTCGGGTTGAGCCCGCAGAGGGCGCAGTGCGAAATGGGACCGACGTGCAGTCAACAATTAAATCTCCGGTGACATTCGAAGGCGCGGGCCTCCACACGGGCTGTGCGGCGCGCATGACATTGCGCCCCGCCTCCGCCGAATTCGGCATCTGGTTTCGCCGCACCGACGCCGCGTCCCGAGACGGGCTGATCGCCGCGCGCTGGGATTCCGTCGTCTCGTCGTCGCTCTGCACGAAGATCGCCAACTCTTCCGGGGTTTCGGTGACAACGATCGAACACGTGATGGCGGCGGTCGCCGGCTGCGGCATCCACAACCTCCTGATCGAGATCGACGGGCCGGAAGTTCCGATCCTCGACGGCAGTGCGGCGCCCTTCGTCCGGGGCATCCTCGGGCGCGGCATCCGCCGCCAGGCGGCGCCGGTGCGCGCGATAGAGCTTGTCGACGCGGTCGAAGTCCGGAACGGGGCGGCCTTCGCGCGGCTGGATCCGGCCGAGACGCTGGAGATCGCGTTCGGCATCGAGTTCTCGGACACCGCGATCGGGCGGCAGGAAAAGCACCTCGTGATGTCGAACGGGGCCTTCGTGCATGAACTCGCCGACAGCCGGACCTTCTGCCGGAGTTCCGACGTGGCGGAGATGAAGGCGAAGGGGCTCGCGCTCGGAGGCTCCTACGACAACGCGGTCGTGGTCGAAGGCGATGCGGTGCTCACGCCGGGCGGGCTGCGTCATGCCGACGAGGCGGTGCGGCACAAGATGCTCGACGCGTTGGGCGATCTGGCGCTGGCCGGAATGCCGATCCTCGGGCGCTACACGGCCGAGCGGGCCGGGCACGCGATGACGAACGCGCTGCTCAAGACGCTGTTCGCGCGGCCGACGGCGTTCCGCATGGTTCCGCTGTCGGAGACCGAGTCCGCAAGGCTGCCCGGTGCCGGCGTCACACGAACGGATCTCGCCTTCGCCGCCTGAGGCGCAAAGGCGTTTTGCCCCGATTTTTTCTGTGCTAGGACACCGGCAATCAAGGGGCCGGGACGCGAACTGCATGAGCCCGGGACGTGGGGAAGGCGAGATGGCAGGTGCCGGTGCGAAACCTCGGATTGCGATGGCGTCTGTCGTTCTGGCGCTCGGTCTGGCCGGGTGCGGCGAGGGTCCGGCCGACCGCCAGAGGCCGCTCGAGACCTTCACGGCCGAAGAGATCTACCAGCGCGCCGAACTGGAACTCGAGACCCAGAACCCCGAGGAGGCGGCGCGGTTCTTCGGCGAGGTCGAGCGGCTCTATCCCTATTCGGAATGGGCCAAGCGGGCGCTGATCATGCAGACCTTCGCCTACCACCGCGACCGCGACTACGAAAGCGCGCGGGCGGCGGCGCAGCGCTTCATCGACTTCTATCCCGCCGACGAGGACGCGGCCTATGCCAAATATCTCCTCGCGCTCAGCTACTACGACCAGATCGACGACGTCGGCCGCGATCAGGGGCTGACCTTCCAGGCGCTGCAGGCGCTCCGTCGCGTGATCGAGGAGCATCCCGACAGCGAATACGCCCGCTCGGCGATCCTGAAATTCGACCTCGCCTTCGATCACCTTGGCGCGAAGGAAATGGAGATCGGGCGGTATTACCTGAAGCGCGGAAACTACCAGGCGGCGATCAACCGCTTCCGCGTCGTCGTCGAGAACTTCCAGACGACGACGCAGACGCCCGAGGCGCTCTACCGCCTGACCGAGGCGTTCCTCGCGCTCGGTCAGACCGACGAGGCGCAGACCGCCGGCGCGATCCTCGGCTACAACTTCCAGTCGACGGACTGGTATCAGGACGCCTTCACGCTTCTGACGGGGCAGGGCCTCCGGCCCGAGGCGCAGCCGACCGGCTGGCTCTCGACCGTCTGGCGTCAGACGGTCCGCGGCGAGTGGCTCTGATCGGGAGGCACGCCACCTGATGCTGCGGAGCCTCGATATCCGCGACATGCTCATCATCGACCGGTTGGAACTCGACTTTCAGCCGGGGCTCAACGTGCTGACGGGCGAGACCGGGGCGGGAAAGTCGATCCTGCTCGATGCGCTCGGATTCGTGCTGGGCTGGCGCGGCCGGGCCGATCTGGTGCGGACCGGCGCGGAGCAGGGCGAGGTCGTGGCCGAGTTCCAGCTTTCGGAGGATCATCCCGGCTGGAGGGTGCTCGAGGAGGCGGGCTTCGGACGCGCCGACGAGTTGATCCTGCGGCGCGTCAACGCGCGCGACGGGCGCAAGACCGCCTATATCAACGACCGCCGCGCCTCGGGCGAGGTGCTGCGCGCGCTGTCGGACGCGCTGGTCGAACTGCACGGGCAGCACGACGACCGGGGGCTTCTCAATCCGCGCGGACACCGGCAACTGCTCGACGCCTTCGGCGGGCTCGATCCGCTGGTGTCCGAGACGCGCGGCGCGTGGCGGCGCCTGGGACAGGCACGCAAGGCGCTGGCCGGGGCCGAGGCACGGGTCACGGCGCTGAAGGCCGAGGAGGACTTCCTGCGCCACGCAGTGGGCGAACTCGATGCGCTCGACCCCGAGCCGGGCGAGGACGCGGCGCTCGACCAGCGGCGGCGGCTGATGCAGGGGGCCGAGAAGATCCGCGAAGACATCGCCAGGGCGTCGGCCGCGCTCGGCGAGCAGGGGGCGGAGGGTCTCATGACCGACGCAGCCCGGTGGCTCGAGGGGGCGGCGGACCGGGCGGAGGGGACGCTCGACGCGCCGCTGGCCGCGCTCGAACGCGCGTTCACCGAGCTTGGCGAGGCGGCGCAGGGGGTCGAGCGCGCGCTCGAGGCGATGGCCTTCGATCCGGGCGAGCTGGAGGCGGTCGAGGAGCGGCTTTTCGCGATCCGCGGCCTGGCGCGTAAGCACGGCGTGCTGCCGGACGACCTCGGGGCGCTGGCGGAGGAATTGCGCGGCAAGCTCGCCGCGCTCGACAGCGGCGCGGCGGATCTCGAGGCGCTGAAGGCGGCGGTGGCCGAGGCCGAAGCGGCCTACGAGGCGGCGGCGGAGGCGCTGGGGACGGCGCGGGCCGAAGCGGCGGCGCGCCTCGACCGGGCGATGACGGCGGAACTGGCGCCCCTCAGGATGGAGCGCGCGGTGTTTTCCACCGCGATCTACGCGGGCGAGCCGGGGCCCGAGGGACGCGACGCGGTCGCCTTCACCGTCGCGACGAACCCCGGCGCGCCGTCCGGCCCGCTCAACCGCATCGCCTCGGGCGGCGAGCTGTCACGCTTCCTGCTCGCGCTCAAGGTCTGCCTGACGTCGGGAACCTCGGGCCTCACGCTGATCTTCGACGAGATCGACCGCGGGGTGGGCGGGGCCACGGCGGACGCGGTGGGCCGGCGTCTGGCCGCGCTCGCCCACGGCGCGCAGGTGCTGGTCGTCACCCATTCGCCGCAGGTGGCGGCGCTCGGGCATCACCATTGGCGGGTGGAAAAATCGGTCTCGGGCGACATGACGACCAGCCGGGTCGTGCCGCTCGATGCCGCGGCGCGGGTGGACGAGATCGCGCGGATGCTGTCGGGCGATACCGTCACCGACGAGGCGCGGGCCGCCGCGCGGGCGCTGCTCGGGGTCTGACCCTCACCGGTAATCGCGCGCGATCAGGTCATCGCCCGTCCGCTCGAAGGTTTCGCGCCCCGGCACGACGTCGGTGTTCTGCGCCGCGACGCAGAGCCAGCCGCCGTCCTGCTGCCGCGCCATGACGAAGGCGAGGATCGTCGTCCGCCGTCCCGCCTCGGACCCGTCGGGCGCGCGCTGGCCGGTGAGCGACATGCGCGCGTGCACCACCGCCGCGTCCTCTTCGATCCGGCGCAACTTGGTGCGCCCCACCACGAGCCGCGAGTCCCGGAAGAAGGTGGTGAGGCCGTAGTGATGCGCCGCGCGAATGGCGCGGCGGTCCTCCCACCAGATCCCCACGACGTTCACGAAATCGGCGTCCTCCGCGAAGAGCCGGGCGAGCGCATCGGCGTCCCGCGCCATCCACGCTTCGGCAAAAGCCCCCGCGATGTCCCGGGGATTGTCGACCGTCACCCTGTTTTCCCTCCCTGCCGCGGAGATGCGGGGGGAATCGCCCTTGGAGCCCGCCGCGCCATGCCCTAGAGGTGGGGTACCCGGAGGCCCCGCCGCCGGGCGCGACCCTAGGCCATGCGGGCGGTCCGGGGAAGGCTGGGGGGAAACAGGGCCCGCGAGACGCCACGGATCGATGGACGCTCCGGACCGCTCGATCATACGCACCAGGCTCGACGAAGCCGTCACCCTGTTCCGTGGCGGCTGGACGACGCTGGTCGAGAAGGGCCCGGGCCAGATCCAGTTCTGGTTCATCGCACTCGTCATCGGCATCGCGGCCGGGTTCGCGGCGCTGTTCTTCCGGCTCGGGATCAGCTGGCTCCAGACCACGCTCTACGGCACCGACGACGTCCGGACGATCCATTCCTTCGCCGAGACGCTGGAGTGGTACTGGATCCTGATCATCCCGATCTGCGGCGGCCTGGCCGTGGGAATCATCCTGAACTGGTTCACCGACGACGGGCGCGTGCGGTCGGTGGCCGACGTCATCGAGGGCGCGGCCCTCAAGGACGGCAGGGTCGAGACGAAGGCGGGCCTCGCCTCGGCGCTGGCCTCGCTCATCACGCTGTCCTCCGGCGGCTCGACGGGGCGCGAGGGGCCGGTCGTGCACCTCGCCGGCGTGATCTCGAGCTGGATCTCCGACCGGATCAACGCGAGCGGCATCACCGGGCGCGATCTTCTGGGATGTGCCGTGGCCGCCGCCGTGTCGGCCTCATTCAACGCCCCCATCGCCGGGGCGCTCTTCGCACTGGAAGTGGTGCTCCGTCATTTCGCCGTGCACTCCTTCGCGCCCATCGCCATCGCGAGCGCGGCGGGAACGGTGATCAACCGGCTGGAATTCGGCGGGGTGACCGAATTTTCCCTCACCGAGGGCACGCTTCTCGAATTCTACGTCGAGCTTCCCGCCTTCCTCATCCTTGGGCTCGTCTGCGGGCTGGTCGCCGTCGTCATGATGCGGGCGATCTTCTGGGCCGACGACATGGGGACCTGGGTGCAGCGGAAGACCCGGCTTCCCCGGATCCTCAGGCCGGCGGTCGCCGGGGCGCTTCTGGGCGGCATCGCCATCGCCTTCCCGCATATCATCGGCGTGGGCTACGAGACGACCTCGGCCGCGCTGACCGGCCAGCTTCTTCTGCACGAGGCCATCGTCTTCACCATCGTCAAGGTCGTCGCGGTCGCGATCACCATGGGCGGGCGGATGGGCGGCGGCGTCTTTTCGCCTTCGCTGATGGTGGGCGCGATGACCGGGCTGGCATTCGGTCTGATCGCGACGCCGCTGTTTCCCGAAGTCTCCGGCTCCGGCACGCTCTATGCGCTCGCCGGGATGGGCGCGGTCTCGGCCGCCGTCCTCGGCGCGCCGATCTCGACCACGCTGATCGTGTTCGAACTGACCGGCGACTGGCAGACGGGGCTCGCGGTCATGGTGACGGTCTCGCTGTCGAGCGCGCTGTCCTCGCGGCTCGTCCACCGGTCGTTCTTCCTCAGCCAGCTAGAACGGCGCGGGATTCACCTCGCCGCCGGGCCGCAGGCCTACCTGCTCGGAATGTTCCGCGTTCGGAACGTGATGCGAAAGCCCGACGACCCCCGCTGCGCGCCGTCCGACGCCATCTGGGAGGCGATCGAGGCGGGCTACTACATCGACGGCAACGCCACGCTGGAGGCGGCGATGCCGATCTTCGAGCGCGAGAACCGCCAGTTCATCGCCGTGGTCCGCATGGGGTCGGGCGGCGAGGCGCCGGAGATCCTCGGCGCGCTCTACCAGGTTGACGCGCTCCGCGCCTACAACCGCGCGCTTGCCGCGACGGCGGCGGAGGAGCATTCCTGACCGCAGTTCAGACCTGCTCCACCGCGACCGTGTCGCTGGGGTGGAAGGCCAGGTGATCCTCGATGTCGCGCATGCCCTCCTTGGGATCCTCGTAGGACCACGCGGCGTTCTCGAGCGTCGTCGACTTCGTCACGATGGAATAGTAGCTCGCCTCGCCCTTGTGGGGGCAGGTCGTCGTCTTGTCGGTCTTCTCGAGAAAGGCCATCGCGATGTCGCCGCGCGGGAAATAGATCACCGGTGGAGCGGAGCCCTCGACCAGTTCAAGCGCGTCGTTCGATTCGCCAAGCACCGCGCCCCCGGCGCGTACGACCCAGGTGCCTCCCGCCTTGCGGGTCTTGATGTGGTCTGCCATGTTTCTTGCCCTTCCCTTGGAAGCCGGAGATTAGCAGCGCCGCCTTGACGTGCAAACGTCAGATCGGACGCGTCACCGCGTCGAGCCAGGCCTTCGACTTCGGACCGACGCGCGGGCCGATCCTGTCGCGCACCTCGGCGTGGTACCGGTTGATCCAGCTGCGCTCGCCCGGACACAGCAGCGCCGTGTCGACGAGCCGGCGGTCGATCGGCACGAAGGTCAGCGTGTCGAAGCACAGCTGGTCGCGGTCGTCGGCGATCCTGTCAGCCTCGCCCACGACGACGAGGTTCTCGATGCGGATGCCGAAGGCGCCCTCGCGGTAGTAGCCGGGCTCGTTCGACAGGATCATCCCCGGTTCCAGCGGCACCTCGGAGATCCGCGACAGCCGCTGCGGCCCTTCGTGGACCGACAGGAACACGCCCACGCCGTGGCCCGTTCCGTGGTCGTAGTCCATCCCGGCCATCCAGAGCGGGGCGCGGGCCAGCGCGTCGAGGTCGCGCCCGGCGAGGCCGCGCGGCCAGCGCGCCCGGCTGATCGCGATCATGCCCTGCAGCACCCGCGTGAAGCAGCCGCGCTGAACGTCCGTCGCCGCGCCAACGGCGACGGTGCGGGTGATGTCGGTCGTTCCGTCGACATACTGCCCGCCGGAATCGATCAGCAGCAGTTCGCCGGGATTGATCCCGCGGTTCGTGCCCTCGGTGACGCGGTAATGCACGATCGCGCCGTTCGGACCCGCGCCGCAGATCGTCTCGAAGGAGATGTCGTGAAGCGCGTTCGTCGCGCGGCGGACGCTCTCGAGCTTGGTCACCACCTCGATCTCGGTCAGCTTGCCCTTCGGCGCCTCGTGATCGAGCCAGGCGAGAAACTCCACCATCGCCGCGCCGTCGCGCAGGTGCGCCTCGCGCGTGCAGGCGATCTCGACCGCGTTCTTCCTCGCCTTGGCGAGGATGCAGGGGTCGTCACCCCAGGTGACCGAGATCCCGGCGTCCTCCAGTCTGCGGCCGACCGCCAGCGGCGCGGTCGCCTTGTCGACCCGGACGGGGGAGTGGAGCGCGCGCAGGGCGGGGTCGAACTCCTCCGGCGGCCGGACGTCGATCAGCGGATCGGGCCCGAGGTGGGCGACCTTTCCGGGCTCGAGGAACAGGGAGACGCGCCCGTCGTCGTGCAGGATCGCGAAGGCATGGACGACCGGGTTCCGCGGAAGATCCGAACCGCGGATGTTGAGGAGCCACGAGATCGAATCGGGCAGGGTGAGCACCGCCGCCGTCTGTCCCGCCTCATGGACGATCTCCGCCATCCGCGCGATCTTGTCGCGCGAGGATTCTCCGGCGCGCTCCACCGGCTGGTGGCTCACCTTGCCCGCGGGCGGACCGGGCTGATCCTCCCAGATGCGGTCGATGAGGTTCGGAACCGGGGACAGGTGGATGCCGGTGCCGTCGAGGGCCTTCTCGATCGTCTCGATCTCGCCCGCGGTATGGAGCCAGGGGTCGAACCCGACCTTGCCCCCGTGCGGAAGCTGGTCCTTCAGCCAGGGGCCGAGCTTTCGGTCGGGCCAGTCCACGGGGGTGAAGTCCTCCGCCACTTGCGCCCTGACCTGCACCCGGTAGCGGCCGTCGACGAAGATCCCCGCGATCTCCTGCAGCACCGCCGCGAATCCCGCCGATCCGGTGAAGCCGGTCAGCCAAGCGAGCCGCTCGTCGCGGGGGGCGACGTATTCGCCCTGATGCGCGTCGGCGCGGGGCACGAGAAACCCGTCGAGCCCTTCCGCCGCCATTTCGCGCCGCAGCGCCTTGAGCCGTGGCGGACCCTGTTCGGGCGAGGAGGTGGCCTCGAAGCTCTGCAACATCAGCTTGCCTTCTTCAGCCCGAAGATCTTCGCCCGCGCGCGCGGATCCTTGTCGAAGAGCGTGGCCAGCTGCTCGGTCATCGCGCCGGCCAGTTGCTCCACGTCGGTGATCGTCACGGCATGCTGGTAATAGCGCGTCACGTCATGGCCGATGCCGATCGCGATCAGTTCGACGATGCGCTTGCGCTCGACCATGCCGATGACGTCGCGCAGGTGCTTCTCGAGGTAGTTGGCGGGGTTCACCGAAAGCGTCGAATCGTCCACCGGCGCGCCGTCCGAGATCACCATCAGGATCTTGCGCGATTCGGGCCGGCCCTGCATCCGCCGGTGCGCCCATTCGAGCGCCTCGCCGTCGATGTTCTCCTTCAGGAGACCTTCCTTCATCATCAGGCCGAGGTTCTGGCGCGCGCGCCGCCAAGGCGTGTCGGCGGTCTTGTAGAGGATGTGGCGCAGGTCGTTGAGCCGCCCCGGCTGCTGCTCGCGTCCCGCAGCGAGCCACCTTTCGCGCGATTGCCCGCCCTTCCAGGCGCGCGTCGTGAATCCGAGGATCTCGACCTTGACCTGGCAGCGCTCCAGCGTCCGGGCGAGCACGTCGGCGCAGATCGCCGCGATCGAGATCGGCCGGCCGCGCATGCTGCCTGAGTTGTCGAGCAGAAGCGTCACCACGGTGTCGCGGAACTCGGTATCCTTCTCGACCTTGAAGGACAGCGGCGTCGTCGGGTTCGCGACCACGCGCGCCAGCCGCCCGGCGTCGAGGATGCCTTCCTCGCGGTCGAATTCCCAGCTGCGGTTCTGCTGCGCCTGAAGCCGCCGCTGCAGCTTGTTCGCCAGCCGGCCGACCGCTCCCTTGAGCGGTTCCAGCTGCTGATCGAGATAGGCGCGCAGGCGTTCGAGCTCGGCGGCCTCTGCCAGCTCCTCGGCGCGGATCTCCTCGTCGAAATCGGTGGTGTAGACGGTGTAGTTCGGATCCGCCTCGCTGACCGGAGCGGGGGGCGGCGGTTCGAGCGGCGCTTCGCCTTCGGGAAGCTCCGCCTCCTCGCCCATCTCCATTTCCGACAAATCGTCCATCGAGACCTGCGCCTCGGAGGCATCCTGCGTTTCGTCCTGGGACTGCTCGGGCGAGGCTTCCGTCTCGTCCTCCTTCGCGTCCGATCCCTGCTGGTCGGGCTGGTCCTCGTCGTCGCCGCCCTCGGCCTCGTCCTCGTCCTCGTCGTTCTCCATGTCGGGGTCGTCGCCCAGCTGGTCGCCGTAGCCCAGATCCTCGATGATCTTCCGGGCGAGGCGCGCGAAGGCGGTCTGGTCCTTCAGCGTGTCCTCGAGTGTCTCGAGCGAACCGGCCGCCTGTTCCTCGATGAACCCGCGCCACAACTCCATGACGTTGCTGGCGCCCTTCGGCGCGGGTCGTCCGGTGGCGAGGTGGCGGATCAGGTAGCCGGCCGCCGTGGCGAGCGGCGCGTCGGCCGTCTGCATGATCTGGGAATAGCCCTTGCGCTCTGCCTCCGCCGCGATCTTGGCGTCGATGTTGCCGGCGGTGCCGGGCATCTCGTGGGCGCCCACGGCCTCGCAGCGGGCCGATTCCATCGCCTCGTAGAGATCGCGCGCCATCTGGCCCTGCGGCTGGTAGCGGTTGAACGTGCCGGTATCGTGGTACTTCCGGCGCAGCGCGAAGGCATCCGCCGTCCCGCGCGCGAGCAGGACCTCGTCCCGGGTCATGCGGCGGCTGATCTGCGGCAGGCGCACCGCGTCGTTCGTCATGCCCGGCGGGTCGACGGAGTAGCTCACCGTCAGATCCGGATCGTCGGCCATGACCTTGGTGGCCTCGGCGAGGGCCTTCTTGAACGGATCGGCGGGGTTGTCGGCGTTGCGGGTCATCGCCGTCTGTATGTCGCGCCCGCCGGGGAAATGGCAAGGGGACATGCTGTCCCGCGTCCGGAACATTGCGGAGCCGCCTTCGTTGCGGCGGTGAGGCGGATGCACCGCCATCATCTTGGAAAGGAACTCCCATGTCCCATCTACGCGACACGCTCGCCATCGCCGCGGTGCTTCTGGCCGCGGCCCCGGTCGCCGCCCAGACCGACGGCGATGCCGAGACGATAGACGTCTCCGGAGAGCTGCGCCCGGTGAACTCGATCGGCGGCACGCCCGTCTCCGGCACGGCCTCGATCATGTCCGAGAACGGCGACCTGACGCTGATGCTCGAGGCCGAGGGGCTCTCGCCGGGGATGCACCTCGCCCATGTGCACGGCTTCCCCGAACCCGACCCCGGCGAGTCGGCCTGTCCGGGAGAGGACGCGGACGCGAACGGCGATGGCTTCGTCGATCTGATCGAGACCCGCGAGGCGGCCGGTATCACGATGATCCCGTTCTCGGCCGAGCCCGCGAGCCTCATCATCCAGACCGACACCTATCCGGCGGCGGATGGCAGCGGCCAGTTGAGCTACAGGCAGACGGTCGACCTGTCCTCGCTCTCCGCGGCGGTCGGGTCGGAGCATCAGACCCCGCTCGCCATGGCGCGTCGCGTGGTCTTCGTCCACGGCGTCCCGGAAGGCACCGACCTCCCCGACAGCGTCCAGTCGCTCGAGGGCGTGCCCGCGCACGTCACGCTGCCCGTGGCCTGCGCGGAACTCGACTGATCGGGGTCTGCGGCCGAGGGTTGCGCCGGGGCGGACGTGCCGATGACGCGGCCCTGGCCCCGGGGCCGGTTTGACACAGGAGGGGCGGCGGGCGCCGCCGCCCTTAGCCGAGGCTCATCGAGGCCGCGCTCTCGGGAAGTTCCTCGTCGAAGCAGCGCTGATAGAATTCGGCGACCGTCTGCCGTTCGAGTTCGTCGCACTTGTTGAGGAACGTCAGCCGGAAGGCGTAGCCGAGCGACCGGAAGATCTCGGCATTCTGCGCCCAGGTGATCACCGTGCGCGGGCTCATGACGGTGGAGAGGTCGCCGTTCATGAAGGCGGTCCGCGTGAGGTCGGCGACCGTCACCATCTGGCTCACCGTCTTGCGGCCCTTCTCGGTATTGTAGTGCGGCGACTTGGCGAGCACGATCGCCGTCTCCGCGTCGTGGCTAAGGTAGTTCAGCGTGGCGACGAGGCTCCAGCGGTCCATCTGCGCCTGGTTGATCTGCTGGACGCCGGTGTAGA
>CAZPOK010000091.1:0-11225 GCA_964587905.1 uncultured Rhodobacterales bacterium
CGGGAATCGAGATTTTCGGAACGACCTTCGTGTGTTCCTTCACGAACCTGAAGTGCTCCAGCATCGGGTGGCCGGCGGGAAATCCGAGCTTGCCGGTGATCGTCGGAAAGATCGGTCTGAGCTTCACGCCCGCGAACTGGACGCCGCCCTCCGGTTCACGCTCTTCCAGATCGAGCCCCTCGAGCATCCCCATGAAGTCGTAGTGCCAGAACGACCGCCGCGCCTCGCCGTCGGTCACGGCCTTGAGGCCGACCTCCTCCTGCATCGCGATGAGACCGGGGATCGCCGCGTCTTCGGCCGCCTTGAGCTCCTCGGCGCCGATCGAGCGGTCCTCGAAATACTTCTTCCGCGCTTCCGCCACGGATTTCGGGCGCAGCAGGCTGCCCACGTGGTCGGCGCGGAACGGGGGTGTGAGGTCGGTCATGTCGGTCCCTTTCTGTCGAGGCCGGTCAGTCCGGCTGCGGTGCGAAGTTCCAAGCGCGGGCGCTGAGCCGCGGAAATCCCTGCGCCGGGCGGATGCCGGCGCCAAGCGCGATCAATTCAGCAGCGACGGAAGCCAGAGCGTGATCGCAGGGAATGCAAGCAGGGCCCCGACCCGGACGATCTCGGCGGCGAAGAACGGCATGACGCCCTTGAACGTCTCGATCATCGGCACGTCCTTCGCCATCGCCGAGATGACGAAGACGTTCATGCCCACAGGCGGCGTGATCAGCCCCAGTTCCACGACGATCAGCGCAAGGATGCCGAACCAGATCTTCAGATCCTCCGTCGACATGCCGAAGCCCGACCCTTCGGCGGGCATGTAGAGCCCGCCGTTGAGCTCGGTCAGCACCGGCCAGAAGAACGGGATCACGAGCAGGATCATGCTGAGGCTGTCCATCAGGCAGCCCAGCAGGATCAGCGCGATCAGCAGGATGACCATCACCGTCATCGGCGCGTAGCCCGACTCGAGGATCCAGGCCGCCGTCGACTGCGGCAGGCCGATCCGGCTCATGAAGATCTTCATGAGTTCCGCGCCGAGGATGATGAGATAGATCATCCCCGTGGTCCCGGCCGTCTCCTTGAGCGAATCGACAAGCTCGGCCCATTTGATCTTCCGCCGGATCGCCCCGTAGATCCAGACCAGCGCCACACCCACCGCCGCCGCCGGTGTCGGGTTGAAGACGCCGCCGTAAATGCCCCCGAGGACGAGCCCGAAGATCACCATGACCGGGATCAGGCCCAGCGTCGCGCGCCGGAACTCGGCCCGGTCGACGCCGCCGTGGCGCGGCCCCGCTTCGGGCCAGATCGCCACGTAGATCGCGATCGTCAGGATGAACAGCACGACGGCGAGAATGCCGGGGATCATCGCGGCGGCGAACATGGTGACGATGTTGGCCTCGACGATGATGGCGTAGATGATGAGCACGACCGACGGTGGAATGAGGATGCCGAGCACGCCCCCCGCCGCCAGCGACCCCGTGGCGAGCGCGTCCGAATAGCGGTAGCGCTTGAGCTCCGGCAGCGCGACGCGCCCCATGGTGGAGGCGGTGGCGAGCGACGATCCGCAGACCGCCCCGAAGCCCGCGCAACCCGCGATCGCCGCCATCGCCGTGCCGCCCCGGAGCCAGCCGAGCCATGCGTTGGCGCCCCGGAACAGGTCCTGCGACAGCCCCGCCCGCGAGGCGAGCGCCCCCATCAGCACGAACATCGGCACCACCGACAGCCCGTAGTTCGAGAACACCCCCCAGCCCAGGGTCTTGAGCTGGCTCATCAAGAGGAGCGGGCCGTTGACGTACATGATGCCCACGCCGCCCACGACGATCATCGCGTAGGCGATCGGGATCCGGATCGCGATCAGACCGACGAGGACGACGAGCGCGAAGATACCGAGCGTGACCGGGTCCATCCGGCGCTACCTCCGCGCCATTCCGGTCGCCGCGTCGACGAGCGAGGCAACGCTCGCCACGACCAGAAGCGCGAGCGATAGAAGGCAGGCCGCGTATCCCCACCAGAGCGGGATCTGCAGGATCGCGGTCGTCGAGTCGTAGGTCTTCTGGTCGAGCATTCCGTAGGTCATCCGCCAGAGCATCACCGCCCCGAAGACGAGCGCGATCGCCGCGCCCAGAAGCGAGAAGAGGGACAGCCAGAAGCGCGAGGCGCGGGCGGTGAAGATGTCGGCGGTGACGTTCAGCCCGGCGATCTGGCAGTAGGGCAGGAAGGCGAAGGCGGCGATGGCGACACCCATCTCGGTCAGCTCGAAATCTCCGGTGATCGAGACGTTGAGGACCGCGAAACCGACGATCGAGGCCACGTTGACCACGACGACCGCCAGAAGGACGAAGCCGCCGAGCACCGCCCAGCCCGTGCACAGGCGAAGGACGAGGCCGTGAAGCCTCGTCCCGGAGATCGCCCTGTCGTTCATCCTAGTCGGAGTTCTTCGCGATCATGTCCTTTGCGGTCTGAACGAGGGCGGCTCCATCGAGCCCCTTGCCCCCGACCTCGTCGATCCAGCGCTGCTGGACGGGCACGAGCCTGTCGAGGAACGCCTGCGTCTCGTCCTCGGTCAGGACGACGTGGGTCTTGCCCGCGTCGGTCGCCATCTTGATCCCGAAGTCGTCGCCCGCGCGCCAGGCTTCGGCCACATCGGCCCACCATTCCCGGCCCGAGGCGTCGCGGAAGATCTGCTTGATGTCGTCGGGCAGGCTGTCCCAGCGCGCCTTGTTCATCGAGACCTGGAACGTCGTGGTGCCCAGCCGGGTCTGGTCGTGACCCTCGATGAAGTAGTCGATCTGGTTCTGCAACTTCAGCGGCGGAATGATCTCCCACGGCAGGAGCGTCGCCTCAGCCACCTTCTTGGACAGCGCGGCCGGCACTTCCGGCACGGGCATCGCGATGGGCGAGGCGCCGAGCGCCTCGATCACCCAGGCGCCGGTCCGCGACGGGATGCGGATCTTCATGCCGGCCATGTCCTCGGGCGACCGCACTTCCTCGTCGACGGACATGATCGCCTGGCCGCCATGGACGTGGAGCCACATGACCTCGAGGCCCCGGTAGTCGTCCTTCAGTTGCTCCTCGAACATGTCGTACATGGCGAGGTTCGCGGCCTTGATGTCGTTGAGGAAGACCCCCGGAAGCTCGAAGACCTCGGTGCGCGGAAACTGTCCGGGCGTGTAGCCGTTCACGGTCCAGACGAGGTCGACCACGCCGTCGCGAGCCTGCTGGACGAGTTCGGGCGGCGTGCCGCCCAGCGACATCGCCGGGAAGATCTCGATCTCGATCCGGCCGTCCGAGGCCTCCTCGACCTGGCGCGCCCAGGGCTCGAGCATGTTCGTCTGCGCCGGCGCCTGCGCACCGAGCATGTGATGGAGTTTGAAGGTGTATTCCTGCGCAAGCGCCTGGCTTGCTGCGGCAACGGCAACGGCGGAAGCCAGTGCCGCGCCAACCAGATGACGTCTTCTCATGTCGTCCTCCCATTTGTCGCGCGGTGTGCCGGATATCGGCAACCACGTCATTTGTAGCACAGGACCAAACCAAAAAAGTTTGACAGTGACAACTATTTTAGCGCGCGGCTCGTCTCAATCCGCCGCACCCGAGCGGATGCAGTCGTGGATGTGGATCAGTCCGGCCAGGCGACGCTCGGCGTCCTCGACAAGGCACGACGTGATCTTTCGTTGCGACATCAACTCCATCGCGTCCTTCACGAGCATGCCGGGACCGATGCGGACCGGCTCCCGTGTCGCGATGTCGCCGGGCATCACCTCCCAGAGCCGCGCCGCGTTCCGGCGCAGGTCTCCGTCCGTGATCAGGCCGGCGATTTCCCCGTCGCGGAAGAGAATCGCCACGCCCAGTGCCTTCTCGGACATCGTCACGACGATCTCGCTCATCGGGCTGTCGGGGTCCACCAGCGGCAGGTCCTCGCCCGTCCGCATCAGTTCGCCCACCGTCAGTAGCCGCGCGCCCAGCCGCCCGCCCGGATGAAAGCGCCGGAAGTCCTCGGCCTGCGCGCCCATGAGCTCGGACACCGTGACGGCGAGCGCGTCCCCGATGGCGAGCATCAGCGTCGTCGAGGTGGTCGGCGCGAGGCCGTTCCGGCAGGCTTCCACGACCGGACCGTAGACGATTGGCACGACGCTCGCCCGGGCGAGCGCGCTCTGCCCGCGCCCGGTCACGCCGATCACGGGGATGCCGTGCGTCCGGCAGTAGTGGAGGATATCGGAAAGCTCGGTGGTCTCGCCCGAGTTCGACAGGACCAGCGCCGCGGAGCCGGGCTGAAGAAGTCCCAGATCGCCATGACTCGCCTCGGCGGCATGGACGAAGACCGCGGGCTTGCCGAGCGACCGGAACGTCGCCGCGATCTTCCGGCCGATGTGGCCGGACTTCCCGATGCCGACGACGATGAGTGGCCCGGCGGTGCCGTGGATCAGCGTCGCCGCCTCGGCACAGGCCTCCGCCCCGTTCTCCGCACCGTCGGCGAAGTCCGCGATCGCCGCCGCTTCCTCACGCAGCACCCGCCGGATCGTCCCGGCCGCGTCCGCCTCGGTTGGTCTGTCCTTCATGGAAGACGTGATGCCTCGCCGCAGCGCCGCCCGCAACCGGCAGCGGTTCGGCCCGTTGTCTCCGATCACCGCATGGCGCGCAAGGGCCGCGCGGCGGTGCGCTCAGGCGGTCTCTTTCAGCGCCTTCAGCGTCTGGATCGACTCGTGGTTAAGGCAAAAGCCGGGCGGGCCCTCGTCGATGTGCCGTCCTTCGGCCATCCACCGAACGCAGCGCTCCGAGAACTCGCAGGAGCCGCAGCGCACCACCATGTTGGCAAAATCCTCGCGCGTCAGCTTTCCGCGCGCGATCTCCTCGGTGATGTTGACGCCGACGGTCCGCGCCATCCCCTGCGTCAGCCAGAAATGTCGCTCCGCGGCCGAGTCGCCGATCCTGTTCACATGATCCCCAGCCATCAGTGCCCCGCCAGCGCTTCGAGTTGCGTCTTGTTCCGGCAGTAGCCGGGCGTCTCGTCCGCCCCGTCGCGATGCGCCTCGAGCCATGTCTGGCATCCCTCGGGGTTGTTGCAGGCGGTGCAGTTCAGGACGGTCGCCCGCCAGCTCTCGGGCGAAAAGTTCCCCCGCTGCAGTTCCTCGGCAAGGTCCACGCCAAGCGTGTCGGCCATCCGGCCCACCAGGTCGGCATGACGGTTCAGTCGGGTCATACAGGACATCGCAGCCTCCGAAGTTGATGCCCCGAGCGTGCGGGGGATTCGGCCCGGGCGCCTTGATCCGGATCAAGGGAGCTAGAGCTGCGCCGCCGTCCGCCGCACTGTGGCGATCCGGTCGGCGTTCGGCGGATGGCTGCCGAGAAAGCGGTCGCCGGGATCGGGCGACCGGGTGAAGAACTCCGCCCCCCGCACCGGATCGAAGCCGGCCTGCGCGGCGATCACGGTGCCGATCGCGTCCGCCTCGAGTTCGAACTCCCTGGAAAACCGCCGCGCCCCCACGGTGGCGCCAACCCGGCTCACCGTCTCCACGCCCTCGGCGTCGAATCCCCCCAGCGTGGCGAGCAGCCCGCCCAGAAGCGCCCCCTCGGCCGCGCGCTGCTGGGTTTGCGGAATGTGCCCGGCGATGTGATGCGCCGCCTCGTGGCC
Organism: uncultured Rhodobacterales bacterium; assembly: GCA_964587905.1. Classification (GTDB taxonomy): domain Bacteria; phylum Pseudomonadota; class Alphaproteobacteria; order Rhodobacterales; family Rhodobacteraceae; genus DAINOF01. The sequence continues at coordinate 5,612 of CAZPOK010000091.1, forward strand.
CAGGATGAAGGCCAGTTCGTCGGCGTTGCGCGCGTCCCGGATCAGCGCCAGAGTGAACCCGATCACCGGCCGCCCCCGCGCGTCGAGCGTCTGGAAGGCGTTGGGCGGCAACCCCGGCCGGTCGTCCACGACGATCAGGAAATCGCAGTCGAGCCGCGGCGCGTTCCGACGGCACACGCTCTCGGCCACCGGTTCGACCCGGTTGACGACCGCGACGAAGGTCGAGGCGGACCGCGACACGTCCACCGGAGCGGTCTGCGCCGGGCCGACCGGCCGCGCGCCGGGGGCGGGTCCGCTCACGACGACCCCGCCGCACCCCGCCAGAGCCAGAACCACCGCCAGAACGATCGCCCGCATATCCCGCCTCCATCGACACCGTGGCGACCCTAGTCCGCCGGCCGCCGGAACTTCCAGTCACGCCAGCGCGAGCGACCGCCTCAGACGTAGGGCAACGAGCCCAACGCCGACCACCGGTCGTTCAGCCCGTCGAGCCGCTCCAGGTCGCGTTCGTCGAGATCGAAGTCGAAGACGTCGAGGTTCTCGCGGAAATGCGCCTCGTGATTCGCCTTGGGCAGCGGCACGGAGCCCTTCTGGAGGTTCCAGCGGACCAGCACCTGCGCCGGCGTCTTGCCGTGCCGCCGCCCGATCTCGATCAGCATCGCGTCCTCGAGTCGCTCGGCGCGGGTGAGCGGGCTGTAGGCCTGCAGCACGATTCCGGCCCCGCGATGATGCTCGATCAGCCGCTCGTCGTGCCCGAACGGGCTCCACTCCACCTGGTTCACCGCGGGCATCTCTCCGGTGGCGTCCGCCAGCCGGTCGATCAGGTCGGCGGAGTAGTTGCTCACGCCGATGTCGCGCACAAGTCCCGCGTCCCGCGCCTGCATCAGGCCGCGCCAGAGTGCCTCGCCCGGCCCGTCCGGCGGCGGCCGATGGATCAGCGTGAGGTCCGCATACTCGAGTTGCAACTCGCCAAGGTCGCGCCGGACACCGTCCATCGGGTCATCCGTCTCCTCGATCTTCGTCACCAAGTAGAGCGCGTCCCGGTTCGTCTCGCTCGCCTGGATCGCCGCGCCGATTCCCGGCTGGCTGCCATAGTCCACCGCCGTGTCGATCATGCGGTATCCGGCCTCGATCGCGCTTTGCACCGTCTCGGCGGTGTCGCGGGTCAGCTTCCACGTGCCCAGCCCCATCACGGGCATCTCGCGTCCGCTTCTCAGCGGTATCCGGCTGTCGGGGGTCATGTCGGAACTCCTTGGGGTTGCCTCCTCTCCAACCCGGCGGCGCCCCGTCGCGTTCCCGCCCCTTGCGAACCCGGCCCCGGCGCCCCACTCTTGGACCATGTTCACCATCGAGCACGTCTTCGACGCCACCGTCATCACCCTCGTCGACGATCCGGCAACGCATCGCGAAGAGGACATCACCGTCACCGCCTTCGAGGATTGCGTGACGCTGGAGCAACTCGACCCGCGCACCGATCGGGTCCAGAAGATCACCTTTTCCGAAGCCCAGGTCCGCGATCTCGTCGCGGCGCTCGACCTGCCCGAAGGGGTCTATCAGCTGCGGATGACGGCCGGCGAAAAGAAGTAGCGGGCCGCGACGGGAGCTCGGGTCTCGCGGACCGCCCGCAGGCGCCCCTGCGTCCAGGCACGCGCCCCGGAGTCCCGTTTCGGGCAGGTCCAGTCTATGTTCACTTCACCCGGAACACCCTCTCCCGCGCGGTCCCGCCGCGGATCAGTTCGAGGTTCGCCTTCGGCACTCCGAAAGCACTGGCGAGCGCGGCCGCCACCGCCGCGTTGGTGGTGTCGTCCTCGGGCGGCTCGGAGACGTAGACGCTGATCGTTCCGCCCGACGCCTGCACCCGCGGATGCGACGCCCCGGGCGTCACGCGGACGGTGACGGTGCCGTCGTGACCCATGAAGGTCGCGAGCGGCGGCAGGGGCTCTGGGGCTGGACGTGCCAAGTTCACCTCGTAGGATCGCGGAAATCACATGGGGAACGGGATCGGATGGGCACGGGTTTCTTCTGGGACGAAAGTTGTTTCTGGCATTCGGGTGGCAACTACGCGCTCACCGTGCCGGTGGGTGGCCTCGTCCAGCCGCTCGCCGCCGGCGGGCTCCCCGAAAGCCCCGAGACGAAGCGCCGCCTCAAGAACCTTCTCGACGTCACCGGCCTCATCCGCGATCTCGACGTCCGCGGCGCCGATCCAGCCACCTCCGACGAACTTCTGCGCATTCACCCCGGCTCCTACCTGACCGAATTCCGGAGGCTTTCCGATGCCGGCGGAGGCGAGCTTGGCTTGCGCACCCCCTTCGGCAAGGGCGGCTTCGAGATCGCGAAACTCTCCGCGGGCCTCGCCCGCGCCGCGCTCTTCGCCGTGCTGGACGGCGAGACAGAGACCGCCTACGCCCTGTCGCGTCCGCCCGGCCACCACTGCCTGCCGGACTTTCCGCAGGGCTTCTGCCTGCTGGCCAACATCGCCATCGCCCTCGAGGCGGCGCTGGCCGAGGGAAAGGCCGACCGCGTCGCGGTGCTCGACTGGGATGTCCACCACGGCAACGGCACCGAAGCGATCTTCTACGGCCGCGACGACGTGCTGACGGTTTCGCTGCACCAGGAGCGGAACTTCCCGATGGACACCGGCGATTTCGCCGACCGGGGCGAGGGTGCGGGGACGGGCTGCAACCTCAACATCCCGCTGCCGCCCGGCACCGGACACCGGGGCTACCTCGACGCGATGGAGCGCCTCGCGCTCCCCGCGATCCGCGCCTTCCGCCCGGACGTCGTCATCGTCGCCTGCGGCTACGACGCCTCCGCCGTTGATCCCCTCGGCCGGATGCTGTGCTCCGCCGGGACCTTCCGCCGGATGACCCGGATGACGATGGACCTCGTCCAGGACATCTGCGGCGGCCGCCTCGTCCTCGTCCACGAAGGCGGCTATTCCGACGTCCATGTCCCCTTCTGCGGCCATGCCGTCCTCGAAGAACTGTCCGGGAGCCGTATCAGCGCCCCCGACCCGCTGGGCGACACGATCGACAAGCGTCAGCCCTCTGCGGACTTCGACGCCTTCGTCTCCGGCCGGATCGGGGAGATGGCGGCGGCCCTCTCGCATCCTTGAGCCGGCTGAACACGGCACCCGCAGAAGACGCCGGAGCGCGCAATCCCTTGAAGACCGTGCTGGAAAAGCGGATAGGCGGGCCGGAGACCGTTCACGCGCGCCCCTTCCGTGGCCGCGTCCGCACCGGGGCAGGCAGGTGACTCAGCTCTTCAAGACGGCGGACGGGAAGACCGAGCGCACGAGGCGTCGCCGGTGACCGAGCCCCTTCTCTTCTGGATCGTCGCGATCGTGGGGTCGTTCTTCGTCGGCGCGAGCAAGGGCGGGCTGCCCGCGGTCGCCCTGCTCAGCGTTCCGCTGCTGTCGCTCGTCATGCCGCCCCTGCAGGGCGCGGCGCTTCTGCTGCCGGTCTACCTGATCAGCGACGTCTACGGTCTCTGGATCTACCGGCGCACCTTCTCGCGCCGCAACCTCGCGATCCTGCTTCCCGCGGGCCTTCTCGGAATTCTGGCGGGCTGGCTTCTGGCGGGGCGGACCGACGAGGACACCGTGCGCCTCGCCATCGGGCTCGTGGGGCTCGGCTTCGTGGCCCTCAGGATCAGGAGCCGCCTCGTGGGCGCGACGGCCCCGCGGCCCGCCGACGTGCCGCGCGGCATTCTCTGGGGCACGGTGTCGGGCTTCACCAGCTTCGTCGCCCACGCGGGCGGACCCGCGTTCCAGATCTACGTGCTGCCGCAGCAGCTGCCGAAGATGATGTTCGCCGGCACGTCCACCATCCTCTTCGCGGTCCTGAACCTCTCCAAGGTGCCGCCCTACCTCGCGCTCGGCCTCTTCCATCTCGACGAGTTGCGCATCGCCGCGCTCCTCGCGCCGATCGCCATATTCGGAGCGTGGGTCGGCTACCGCCTGACCCTGATCCTTCCAGAGAAGCTGTTCTTCCTCCTCGTCGAGGTCACGCTCTTCGCGATCTCGCTGATGCTGATCCGGGCCGGGTTGCAGCCGGGTTAGGCTCCGGGCGCCCCGGTCGCGGACGAGCGCCGGCACCTCCCGGCTCGATCTCGACGCCATCTGCCACGCCGGGCGCGATCGGACTGGGCATGGCGCCGCGTCCGCGCCCGAAGACCCCTGCCTCCTTGACCATCCGGCTCCGAAGGGCGAAATGAGCCCGGACCATCGGAGAACCCAATGCCCGCCCCGAACCACGCCGCGCTCGACTTCCTGCTGACCCGCCGCTCGCGGCCCGCGAAGACGCTCACCACCCCGGTGCCCGAACGGGCCCAGGTCGAGACGCTCCTGACCGCCGCCGCGCGCACCCCCGACCACGGCAAGCTCGAACCCTGGCGCTTCGTCGTCCTCGCCCGCCCCGCGCTGGAACGCCTCGCTGCGGCCGTGCCCGCGACGGGCGAGCGGCTCGGCCAGCCGCCCGAGGGCGTGGAGAAGATGACGCGTCAGTTCGCCGACGCGCATCTCGCCGTCGCCGTCATCGCCGCACCGAAGGCCTCCGAGAAGATCCCCGAGATCGAACAGGTCCTCTCCGCCGGCGCCGTCTGCCTCGCCCTTCTCAACGCCGCCCTGGCGGCGGGCTGGGGCGCGAACTGGCTCACCGGCTGGGCCGTCCACGACCGGCACTTCGCCACGAACCACCTCGGCCTCGCCCCCGGCGAATTCGTCGCGGGGATGATCCACATCGGCACCGAGACCGCCACCCCCCCGGACCGTCCCCGCCCGGACCTGCGCGGCATCACGGCCTGGGTCGAGGCATGATCCTGGACGCCCTCACCCGCGGACTTGCCCAGCTTCCCGACCCACGCTTCCGACGGGTCCTGTTTCTCGGCATCGGCCTCACCATCGGGCTTCTCTTCGCGATCACGGTACTCTTCGTCTGGCTCGTGGGCCTCTTCGTCCCCGATACCTTCTCGCTTCCCTGGATCGGCGAGATCGCCTGGATCGACGACGCGCTGTCCTGGGCGGTGGTCCCGCTCATGCTGGTGCTGTCGATCTTCCTGATGGTCCCCGTCGCCTCGGCCTTCACCGGCATCTTCCTCGACGATGTGGCCGACGCCGTCGAGGCCCGGCACTACGCGCACCTCGGCCCGGCGCCGGCGGTGTCGCTCGCCGAGACGCTCAAGGACAGCGCGGGCTTTCTCGGCGTGATCGTCGCCGCAAATCTCGCCGCGCTCGTCCCCTACCTCCTGCTCGCGCCGCTCGCGCCGCTGATCTTCGTGGCGCTGAACGGATATCTTCTGGGGCGCGAATACTACCAGCTCATCGCGATGCGCCGGCTCGGACGCGCGGGCGCGCGGGAGGCGCGCCGCCGCAACGCCGGGACGATCTGGCTCGCAGGCGCGATCATGGCGATCCCGCTCACCGTGCCGGTGCTCAATCTCCTCGTCCCGATCGTCGGTGCGGCGACGTTCACGCACCTGTTCCACCGGCTCGAGGGCAGACGCGCGTAAGGCCGCTGCGTCAGGAGCCCATGCGGTTCATGAAATCGATGTCGCGCACGGTGATGACGCCCGACAGGATCACCCCCGCGATCACGGCCCAGACGACGAAGGCGAT
>CAZPOK010000092.1:0-10947 GCA_964587905.1 uncultured Rhodobacterales bacterium
TCCGAGATGTCGGACGACCTCGCCTACGAGATCGCCAAGGCGATGTTCGAGAACATCTCCGACCTCCAGGCTGTCCATCCGGCGGCGAACCAGACGACCGTCGACTTCACCCTCGACGCAACGCCGATCCCGCTGCACGCCGGCGCCATCCGCTACTACGAGGAAATCGGCGCCTCGGTCCCGGACGACCTGCGTCCGTGAGACCGGCCATCGGAGGAGGGCTTCTCGCCCTCCTCCTCTCCACCGCGACATCGGCAGGAACCCTGACAGCGACGGTCGTGGACGACGGGCGCGAGATCGCCCGCTTCGTCGTGCCGCAAGGCGCCGGCTGGTGCGTGCTCTGGCACCACTCGGTGCAGGGCTTCGAGGTCGAGGACTGCTACAAGAACAGGGCAGGCCGGATGGTGCTCGTCCGCTCCCACCTGCCGGACTTCGCCGCCGGTCTCGACCACATCCCGGGCCGCGGCACCCAGGTCTCGGACGGCCGGGGCGGCTACTGGATCGAAGACCTCGACGAGCCCGTGCCCGGCAACGCCTATATCCTGCGCCCCGGCCGCGTGCCGGTTGACCACCGGCTCAGGGTCGGCGACCGTGTGGTCTCGCTCTCCGCGGCCGCGCCGCGGGAACGGGTCAGAATCGCTCTGACGAGGGACGGAGACTGATGGTCACCGATACCGGAGGCACGCCCGAGCCGCCGACGCAGCCGTGGCTCGTGCTGCGGCTCATCACGATCGTCGCGATCGCCCTGTCGCTGTTCCAGCTCTACGCGGCCGGCGTCCAGCCCCTCGGCCTGTTCTTCCAGCGCCCGATCCACCTCGGCTTCATCCTCGTCCTCTGCTTCCTGATCTATCCCGTCTTCGGCGCCCACCGTCCGCGCGGGACGCTCGGCTGGATCATCGACGGGGCGCTCATCGCCTGCGGCATCCTCGTCGGTTTCTGGTTGCCCTGGAACATCGACATCATCGCGAACCAGATCTTCCCGCGCGACATCGACGTGGCGGTGGGGATTCTCACCACTCTCGTCGTGCTCGAGGCGGCGCGCCGCGCCGTTGGCCTCGGCATGACGATCATCGGCGCGGTGTTTCTCGCCTATGCCTTCGCAGGGAACCGGGGCGAACTGCCGTTCCTCGCCGACTGGATGCCGGGGATCATGAATCATCGCGGCTATTCGCTCGATCGCGTCGCGAGCCAGATGACCCTCGGCGCCGAGGGCATCTTCGGCATCCCGCTCGGCGTCGCCGCGACCTTCATCTTCGTCTTCGTCCTCTTCGGCGCGTTCCTCGAAGTGACGGGCGCCGGCAAGTTCTTCATCGACCTCGCCTATGCCGCCACCGGCCGCCAGCGCGGCGGCCCGGCGAAGGCCGCCGTCATCGCCTCGGCCGGCATGGGGTCGATCAGCGGGTCCGCCATCGCCAACGTGGTGACCACCGGCGCCTTCACCATCCCGCTCATGAAGCGTCTGGGCTACCGGCCCGCGCAGGCGGGCGGGATCGAGGCGGCGGCCTCGACCGGCGGACAGATCATGCCGCCGCTGATGGGCGCGGGCGCCTTCCTGATGTCGGAGTTCACGCGCGTCCCCTATGTGGAGATCGTCCTCGTCTCGATCTTCCCGGCCGTGCTCTACTTCGGCGCGGTCTACCTGCTCGTGCACATCGCCGCCGTGAAGCAGGGCATGACCGGGTTGACCGACGACGAACTGCCATCGGTCCGTTCGGTCCTCGCCGAGGGCTGGCATTTCCTGCTGCCGCTGGTGGCCCTCGTCTGGCTTCTCGTCGCGGGCTATTCGCCGATGCGGGTGGGCTTCTACGCCATCGTCGCCATCGCGGCCGCGGCCGCGGCCCGCGCGCTCTGGACCTTCGCCGCCTCCGGCCCGACGGCTTCGGGGTTCGTCGCGCTCTGTCGCCGGGGCCTCGCGCTCACGCTCGACGCGCTCGAACTCGGCGCGAAGAACGCGGTCGCCGTGTCCATGGCCTGCGCAGTGGCCGGGATCATCGTCGGTGTCGTGGGCCTTACCGGCCTCGGGCTCAAGTTCTCGGCGATGATGCTCGCCTTCTCCGGGGGCAACCTCCTGCTCGCGCTCCTCCTCGTCGTCATCGCGAGCCTGATCCTCGGCATGGGCCTGCCCGTCACCGCCGCCTACATCGTGCTCATCATCCTCGTCGGCCCGGCGCTGACGCAGGAATTCGGCATCCCGATCCTGATCGCCCACCTCGTCGTGTTCTGGTATTCGCAGGACTCAAACGTCACGCCGCCCGTGGCCCTCGCGGGCTTCGCGGGCGCGGCCATCGCCGGATCGAAGCCGATGGAGACGAGCGTGCAGGCGTGGAAATATGCCAAGGGCCTCTACCTCATCCCGCTCTTCATGGTGTTCAACGAGTCGATCATCCTCGGCGGGCCGGTCCCGCTCGTCCTCTGGAACGGCGCGATCGCGATCCTCGCCATCACAGCCTTCGCCGCGGCACTCGAGGGGTACCTCTGGACCGCGATGCCGCTCTGGCAGCGTATCCTGATCGTTCCCGGCGTCATCGCGATCTTCTGGCCGGACCTGATGTGGGAGGTGGCGGGCGCGACGCTCCTTCTTGTGATCCTTGCTCTCAACCGGGCGTCCGGCCGCCGTCAGGGGACCGCGCCCCGGACCGCCTGACCCCCTCTTGCATCCGAGCCGCGACCGGTTATTCCGTGACGACCCGACCCGACGCGAGGATCTTCCATGTTCGACACCCGCCCCGGCCTTCTCGAGGAGGTCCGCTCCCGCTTCGCCCATGTCGAGAGCTGCCCGTTCACCGGAGAGAGGGTCTTCTTCGAGAACGCCGGCGGTGCGCTCACGCTCAACTCGGTCGTCGAGACATCGGCCCGCTTCGCCGCGATCCCCGACAACCAGGGCCGCGACAATCCGGCCTCGAAGGCGCTCCAGGACATCATCGACCGCGCGAAGGACGACATGCGCGTCTTCTTCGGCGCGCCCGATGGGACCTTCTTCGTCGGCGAAAGCGGCACCGAGCTCCTCTTCCGCCTGATCTCCGCGGCCTGCCTCGGCACCCCCGACGGCCGGGTCCTCGGCTCCACGCTCGAACATCCCGCGACCCGCAGCGCCGCGAGCCGCTGGGCCGGCGTCGCGGGCAAGTCCCACGTCCTCGTCCCGCATGACGACGCGACGGGGTCCGTCGAGGCCGCGCACTACGTCCCCGAGATCACGCCCGACACCCAGGTCGCCACGATCCTGCACACCTCGCCCGTGACCGGCATGGGCACCGACGTGGCCGCCATCGCCAGGGCCATCCGCGCCGTCGCCCCCGACTGCTTCATCATCGTGGACGGCATCCAGCACGCCGCGCACGGCCGGCTCGACATCGAAAGCTACGACATCGACGGCTACGTCGTCTCCCCCTACAAGGTCTTCTCGCGCCACGGCTACGGTGTGGCCTGGATCTCGGACCGGCTCGCGGCCCTCCCCCACGACCACCTGACGAACGCGCCCGGCGCGCCGTGGGAACTCGGCACCCGCGACACCGGCGCCTACGCCACCTTCTCCGACGTCGTCGGCTACTTCGAATGGCTCGGCAGCCGGTTCACCGACGCCACCGACCGCCGCGCGCGCATCAAGGCCGCCGGCGAGGCGATCCACGACCACGAGAAGCGCCTCACCGACGCGATGATCTCCGGGACCGGCAACCTCCCGGGCCTCGCGGACATCTCCGGCGTGACGATCCTCGGCGGCCTCGACAACCCGCGCCGCGAAGGGCTGGTGTCGCTCGACCTCGAGGGTGTGCCCGCCCCCGACCTCGTCGCGAAACTGCGCGAGCGTGGCATCCGCACCCACGTCCGCAAGGCGGATCACTACTCCGGCAACATCCTCGATCCGCTGGGGATGTCGTCCTGCGTCCGCGTCTCGATGTGTCACTACAACACGGAAGCCGAGGTCGCGGCCTTCCTCGGCGCCGTGCGCGAGATCGCCGAAGACCGGCGCTGAGCCTCCATCTGTCCGGAAAATATCCCCGCCGGAGGCACCGCCGCGCCCGACGGGCGCGGCAAACAAAAGGGTTGGCGCGCAGAGCGCGCCTCCGCTGCCCTCAGGCGTTGAACAGGAAGTGCAGGACGTCGCCGTCCTTCACCTCGTAGGTCTTCCCCTCGACGCGCATCCTGCCCGCGTCCTTGGCGGCCTGCTCGCCGCCCAGCCCGATGAAATCGTCGTAGGCGATTGTCTCGGCCCGGATGAAGCCGCGCTCGAAGTCGCCATGAATCACGCCCGCTGCCTGCGGCGCGAGCGTGCCCCTGCGGATCGTCCAGGCCCGCGCCTCCTTGGGCCCCACGGTGAAGTAGGTCTGCAGCCCCAGAAGCTCGTAGCCCGCCCGGATCAGCCGGTCGAGCCCCGCCTCCTCGAGCCCCATCTCCGAAAGGAACATCTCCGCCTCCTCGGGGTCGAGCTGCGCGAGTTCCTCCTCGATCCTGGCCGAGATCACGACGATCCCCGCGCCCTGCTCCGCGGCCATCTCCGCGACGCGCGCCGTGTGGGCGTTTCCGGTCGCGGCCTCGTCCTCGGCGACGTTGCAGACGTAGAGCACGGGCTTCGCCGTGAGAAGCTGGAGCATCCGCCACGCCTTGAGGTCGTCCTCGGCCACGTCCACCGTCCGTGCCGGGCGGCCGTGTTCCAGCGCCTCGGCCGCCACCTTCAGTAGCCGCTCCTGCTGGACCGCCTCCTTGTCGCCGCCGCGCACCTTGCGGAGGATGTTCTGCAGCCGCTTCTCGACGCTTTCGAGATCGGCGAGCATCAGTTCCGTCTCGATGGTCTGGGCGTCCGCCACCGGATCGACCCGGCCCTCGACATGCGTGACGTCGCCGTCCTCGAAGCAGCGCAGAACGTGGGCGATCGCGTCGCATTCGCGGATGTTGGCGAGGAACTGGTTGCCGAGTCCCTCGCCCTTCGACGCACCCTTCACCAGCCCGGCGATGTCGACGAAGGTCATCCGCGCCGGGATCACCTGCTTCGATTTCGCGATCCCGGCGAGGTTCTGGACCCGCGGATCGGGCACGGCGACCTCGCCCACGTTGGGCTCGATCGTGCAAAAGGGGAAGTTCGCCGCCTGCGCCGCCGCCGTCTTCGTCAGCGCGTTGAAGAGCGTCGACTTGCCGACGTTCGGCAATCCCACGATTCCGGTCTTGAAGCCCATCGGCTGCTCCCTCTGTCAGGTTTCGCGCCTCTTACTGAGAACGGGGGAGCACTGCAACGGGAGGCGCGGGCGATCAGTCGCGCCGGCGGCGGTCCTCGTGCGCCTGGTAGATCAGGATCCAGGCGAGGATGATGAACATCGGGTGGGTCAGCCCGCCCGAGACGATGATCGCCGGTACCCAGATCAGGAAGGTGACGATGGCCACGATGGGCCGCCCCGCGATGAGGATCGACAGCGGCGGCAGGAAGAGGGCGAGCACGTAGTTCATCCCTGTCAACTTGGGTGACCGGGCCCGGGTTTCAATGCGCTATTGCACGCCCGCCGCTTTTGGGCGACAGGAACGCCCGGACCGGGCCGGAGGGACGCCATGACACGGATCGACGCGAAGTTCGCCGCGCTGAAGGCCGAAGGGCGCAAGGCCTTCGTCTCGTTCATCATGGCGGGCGACCCCGACCGCGACACCTGTCTGCGCGTCCTCAAGGGCCTTCCACGCGCGGGCGTCGACGTCATCGAAGTCGGCATGCCCTTTACCGATCCGATGGCCGACGGGCCCACGATCCAGCTTGCAGGCCAGCGCGCGCTGGAGGCCGGGCAGACGATGGACCGGACGCTCGCGATGATCCGCGCGTTCCGGGAAGGCGACCCAGAGACCCCGATCGTGCTCATGGGCTACTACAACCCGATCTATTCGCGCGGCGTCGACCGGTTCCTCGACGAGGCGAAGACGGCCGGCGTCGACGGCCTCATCATCGTGGACCTGCCGCCCGAGGAGGACGAGGAACTCTGCATCCCGGCGCAGGCGGCGGGCCTCAACTTCATCCGGCTCGCCACGCCGACCACCGACGACCACCGTCTGCCCAAGGTGCTCCAGAACACCTCGGGCTTCGTCTACTACGTCTCGATCACCGGCATCACCGGGGCGGCGCAGGCGCAGGCGGGCGATGTCGGGCCGGAGGTCGCGCGGATCAAGGCGGCGACGAATCTGCCGGTGGTGGTGGGCTTCGGGGTCAAGACGCCCGAGACGGCGGAAGCCATCGCCGGGGTCGCGGACGGGGTCGTCGTGGGATCCGCCATCGTCGACCGCATCGGGCGCGGCGACAGCGCCGAGGACGTGCTCGCTTTCGTCAAATCACTTGCCGAAGGCGCGCACCGGGCCTGAGCGTGCGGCCGTAGAACCAGGTTCTGCCCCCTTCCGAACCGGGCGCGCGCATCGGCGGGTGTCCGCTGGTCCGGGGACGGCGGAGGCGGCTTGTTTCCACGGAGCGACGTCACTGTTTCCTGATCGGGTTGCAACCCGCGGCGCCGCGAGGCGTTGAGCGACGTACCAGTGCTGGGTGGTAGAGTGGGCCTCGGCGGGATCGCCGCCGGGGTCTCTCTGCGTCGGCATCGCCGCAAGGGAACCCGCCGCGGTGACGGGGGCGCAGGTCCGTCAAACGCTTTCGCGAACCTCGCGCGTGCGGGCTTGGCTCGCCTCGATCTCCGACAGGAAGCGCGACAGCATCTCCGCATCCACCTGGTTGTCGGGGTGCTGAATCACGCTGCGGAACGCTTCGACGGTCCGCGTGTCGTGTTTCTCGAGCCCCTTGGCGAGGACGAGTTCTCTGTCGTCGAACAGGCTGCCGATCTGGGCGAGGACGGACCGGGCCTGTTCGGACGGGGCGGCTCCGGCAGGGTCATGCCCCGCGCGATCGACGAGAACGGAGATCTCCTGAGCCATCCGCTCGCGTTCATCGGCATGGTCTTGGAAGATCTTCTCGGCTTCGGGCCGCTCCGTCTGGCGCGCGGCGCGACGATAGTAGTCGGCCCCCGCCTTCAGGATGGCGATCAGGTCGTTCAGATTGTTCAGGCGTTGCGACATGGGGAGGCTCCCTCAAAGGATACCCCCGTTCAACATGCGCTGGCTGTGCGCGGTTCCCCCAGTGCGATGGCAAGCCCCCGGCGTACCGGGCGGTTGCCCTACTCCGCCGGCACGATTTCGAGGGCCACCGCTGCATACCAGTCGGCGACCGCCCGGATCTCCTCGTCGGTCATGTCGGCGGCGATCTCGGACATGATCGCGTGCTGGCGCTTGCCCGTCCGGAACGCCTTGAGCTGCGTGTCGATGTAGATGTTGACCTCGCCCGCGAGGTTCGGCGCGTCGAGCGCTACCGAGATCCCGTCCGCGCCGTGGCAGGACACGCAGGCATCCGGCGCGTCGGCCGTCGTCACGCCCTCAGGCAACGTCGCCGTGACCTTGTGCGCGGCGTACCACGCCGAAACGTCCGAGATCTGTTGCGCCGACAGACCTGCCGTCACGACGGACATCATCTCGTGGTCCCGCGCACCCGTCTTGAAGGCCATCAGCTGCGCTTCGAGGTACTCCTCCGGCTCGCCTCCGATGTGCGGGGCCACGGGAATCTGCGCATACCCGTCGACTCCGTGACAGGTGCGGCACATGTTGGCGATCTTGCGGCCGGCCTCGGCATCTGCGGCCGGGGCGGGCGACGAGGCAACCCCGGCGAGCAGAAGCCCGCCGAGGATCGTTGCGAAGGTGCGGCTCATTCAGCCGGCGCGGGATTGTAGGCGATGCGCCAGATCGCGCCCGCGAAGTCGTCGGACACCAGCATCGAGCCGTCGGGCAGGAATTCGATATCCATAGGGCGACCGCGATACTCGCCGGTGTCCTCATTCAACCAGCCATCCGCGAAGACTTCCGCGCCCATCGCGTCCCCGGTCTCGGGGTCGAGCGCGGTGAACATCACCCGCGCGCCAACCGGCGTGGTGCGGTTCCACGAGCCGTGCTGCGCCCAGAAGATGCCGCCGTGGTATTTTTCGGGGAACGATTCGTCATGGTAGAACCGCATGCCGAGATCGGCCGCGTGCGCGGTGAGCTCGAGTTGCGGCTCGACGAAGGAGACGCCCTCGGGACGTGGCACGTCCTTGTAGTCGGGGATCTCGACCCGCGCATTCGTCCACGGAAATCCGAAGTGCTGGCCGGCCTCGGTCTGCCGGTTCAACTCGCCCGGAGGAATGTCGTCGCCCATCCCGTCGACCTGGTTGTCGGTCCACCAGAGTTCGCCAGTCTCAGGGTTGAAGTCCTGGCCGACCGAATTGCGCACGCCCCGGGTATAGACTTCACGGCCGGTGCCGTCGGTATTCATGCGGATGATGCCGCCGATGCCGAGTTCGTCGTACATTTCGAGTTTCTCGGCGGGCTGCACGTTATACGGCTGTCCGAGCGAGACATAGAGCATGCCGTCGGGACCTATGTCACAGACACGGGCGGAATGGTTGAAGCTCTCCTCTTCCGGCGGGATCAGTTCGCCCTGCGCGACAACGGTTCCGACCGCGATGTCGGGGCTTTCGAAGAAGAACTCCGCCGCCGGGAACACCAGTATGCGATTGCGCTCGGCGATGTAGAGAAACCCGTCGGGCGAGAAGCACGGTCCGTTCGGGATGTCGAAGGTGATCGACGGCGCGAAGTCCTTGACCTCGTCGGCGACCCTGTTCCGATCACGGTCGATGATCGACCAGACCTTGTCCTTCCGCGTTCCGGCGAAGAGCACAGTGCCCTGCGGCGCCATCGACATCGAGCGCGCGTCGGGCACGACGGCGTAGAGGCTGACCTCGAATCCATCTGGCACGTCGATATGCTGGATGATGTCGCGCAGCGCCTCGGCCCGGTCCCCTTCCTGTTCGATATGAGTGAAGGTCGCGCCCGTCTTCTGCATGTTGGTGAGCTTGTCCATGTTGTCCTGCGCCGCCACGGGGACGGCAAGGACGGTGCTCAACAGAAGTCCGCTCAGCAGTGTCCGCTTTTTCATTCAATCCTCCCTAGATTGCGCCGGCGCTCACAGAGATAAATCAGTTACGCCGGCACCTTATTGATGCGTCCGGCGCTCAGGAAGTCAACAATTCTAATGGCCCGCGGATTGGTCCTCTTCGGGTGCGCCGACGTCCCCGCAAGTTCGTACTCAGCCCAGCGTGACGTCGAGCAGCATCATCAGGATCAGGCCGGCGATGAGGCCCGTCGTCGCCGCGTTCTGATGACCGCGCCGGTGGGTTTCGGGGATGATCTCGTGGCTGATGATGTAGAGCATCGCACCGGCCGCGAAGGTCAGCCCCCAGGGCAGCAGGACTTCGGAGGCGTTGACCGCGACGACGCCGATCAGCCCGCCCACCGGCTCGATCAGTCCGGTGCCGAGCGCGATGAGGAACGAGAAGGTCCGGGTGTATCCGAAGCCCACCAGCGCCAAGGCCACGGCAAGCCCCTCCGGGGCGTTCTGGAGCCCGATGCCGATGGCGAGCGGCAATCCGTTGCCGATGTCGCCGCCACCGAAGCCGACGCCGACGGCGAGGCCCTCGGGGAAGTTGTGGATCGTGATGGCGATGACGAAGAGCCAGATCTTGGCGAGCGCCGCCGTGTCGACGCCCTCGCGACCGGCGATGAAGTGCTCGTGGGGCAGAAACTCGTTCAGGGCAGCGACGAACACCGCGCCGAGCGCAATGCCGCCCGCCGCGATGAAGGCGGGACCGGCAATGCCGCCGTAGAGATCGCCCGCCGCCTCGATGCCCGGCAGGATGAGCGAGAAGAACGACGCCGACAGCATGACACCGGCCGCGAAGCCCAGCATGGCGTCGCGCGCCCGTTCCGCGACATGCCAGCGGGCGAGCACGGGCAAGGCGCCGACCCCGGTCATCAGCCCGGCCAGAAGGCTGGCGAGGGCGCCGATCCAGATGATGTCGGTCATGGCCGCGACCTTACGCGCGTCCCCGCGCGGATTGCCAGAGCGGGGCGGTCTTGGTAACCGTCATCCTCTGCGGGAGAGGGAACCTTCATGCCTGTCATCACCGAAATCGAGGACCTCAAGCGTCTTTACCGGCGGCGCGTCCCCAGGATGTTCTACGATTACACCGAGAGCGGGTCGTGGAGCGAGCAGACCTTCCGGGAGAACTCGTCGGACTTCGATCGGATCCGTCTGCGGCAGCGCATCGCCGTCGACATGGCGAACCGGACGACGAAAACGAAGATGATCGGCGAGGACGTCTCGATGCCCGTGGCGCTGGCGCCCGTGGGGCTCACCGGCATGCAGAGCGCCGACGGCGAGATCAAGGCGGCGCGGGCGGCCGAGACGTTCGGCGTGCCCTTCACCCTTTCGACGATGTCGATCTGCTCGATAGAGGATGTGGCGGAACACACCACCCGGCCCTTCTGGTTCCAGGTCTACACACTCAAGGACGACGACTTCATGCGACGCCTGTTCGACCGGGCGCGGGCGGCGAAGTGTTCGGCTCTCGTGATCACGGTCGATCTGCAAGTTCTGGGCCAGCGGCACAAGGACATCGTCAACGGCCTGTCCGCGCCGCCGAAGCTCACGACGACGTCGATCGCGAACATGATGACGAAGGTGCCCTGGGGTCTGGAGATGCTCCGGACCAAGCGGCGCTTCTTCGGCAACATCGTCGGGCATGCGAAGGGCGTGTCGGACCCGTCGTCGCTCGCGTCGTGGACGGCCGAGGCGTTCGATCCCTCGCTCGACTGGAACCGCATCGCGAAGTTCAAGGAGATGTGGGGCGGCAAGGTGATCCTGAAGGGCGTGCTCGACGTCGAGGACGCCAAGAAGGCCGCCGAGGTCGGCGCCGACGCGATCGTGGTGTCGAACCACGGGGGGCGCCAGCTTGACGGGGCGCTGTCGTCGATCCGGATGCTCGAGCCGATCCTCCAGGCGGTGGGCGACAAGGTGGAGGTGCATCTCGACAGCGGCATCCGGTCGGGGCAGGACGTGCTGAAGGCGATGGC
>CAZPOK010000093.1:0-3877 GCA_964587905.1 uncultured Rhodobacterales bacterium
GAACTCGCGGGGGGCGCCGCTCTCGACGCCGGCAGTGATCTCTCGCTGGAATGCACAAATCGCCGCCTGCCGCTCCTGGTCCTTGCGGATCGGGTGGCGGACATAGTCGCTCGCGTTGCGGAAGCGGCCGTCCTGGGCACGGCTCTCGACCCGGTCTTTCATCGGGTCGGGAGGGGTATCGGCACCTCATTGGACCTCACGATATCGGTCGGTGGACGGTCGCGCATGCCTCCCCCGGCAGATCGCCGCGAGACGACATCGGCAATGCCGGTGTCACGCCGCGCGAGTTTCGAGGCGCAGCCCGCTGACCCGCTCGACCTGGCCTGATGGTCTGCTTGACGCATTGAACCGTCAGCGCATCGCGATCAGCAGGATCCGGCGTGCGGACCGCGACCGCGAGCGGCGCTCGGCCTCCCTCAGCGCCCGGTGGACCAGCGCCAGGCGCGCCATCGCGCGGTCGCGCCGCTCGTAGAGCGCCCTGATCCGCGAGCCCGGGTCTCCGATCAGCATGCGTCCCCGACCGGGCGGCTCGGGGAACCAGGTCACCGCGGCGTCGGTCGCATGCGCGAGCGCGCGGTCCGCCGCGAGGTAGCGATGGTAGGCCGCGACGAGCACGCGGCGGTGTCCGGTGACGGAACGATGCATGGCTCTCCTCCCTCGGGCTGCCGTGCGGCGCGCCCAGTGTGGCGCGGTGGGGTGAGTCGCTCAAGCGAGGCGGCTCGCGTCCTCCGAGGGAGCCGCGATTCGCGCGCGGCCCGCGTGATTTCGGTCAACGGCAGTTGCGGAATCGCCTGCACTCTGCGCATTGACGACCGGCTGAATGCCACTGCGTGAGGAGGCCTCATGACCCCATCTCGAAAGACATCCCGGAAATCGGACGCCACCGGGGAAAAGACGTCGCAGGCGCGCCCCGCTGCACAGGACGTCGCGCCGGACCAGGTCCCGGAGTGGGCGGAGGACATCGAGCACACGCTGCGCCGCATCAACGCGGAAAAGCAGTCGAGACGGGACAAGGATCCCGGCCTCTACCGCTGAGCGATCCGCCAGGGCTCGCGGCGTCGGCTCTTGTGACAGCAGGAAGCGCCGTTCGAGCAGGCGGCACGCCACCGTCCGCCCTGGACGCCGGGGATGATCGTCGGATCATCGGGCGGGGAGACCGACCGGCGCTAAGGGCCCTTGAACCGGCCCTGTTGCCTGGCTGCAGCCCGCCACAGCTTCCGTCTGATGCCGTCGGGTTCGAGATGCCGGTATGCCCCGCCGGAGAAGGTCGGCCAGTCGAGCGCCAGGCCCTGCCTGACGAGTTCGGCTGCCAAGTCCGTGCCGTCGGGGAGATAGCACCTGGCAACGATCCGGTCGTAGGACACCTCGTCGCTGATCACCGCAGTGACGACCTTGCCCTTGCACAGGCCGATCAGCGCGAACTTCGACTTTTTCCCCCACGGGCGATCCTGATCCTGGTGCCGCTGATGACGATGGTGTCGCCGTCGATCACGTAGCATTTGCCTTTCAGGGTCTCGGTTGGCGGGGTGCGCGGCGGCCCGGACGCCGCGCTCTTGCGCCTTGGCGGAATGTGCGGCGTCCGCCACTGCGCGTCGGGCACCTCGATGACCGATGAGGAGCGGTCGCGCGGCGAACCGGCAAACAGGCGAAGCAGCGCCTTCAACATCGTTCAGATCACCGTGGTTCAGAAACGGGGGCATGCGTCTCTCGACAGAAGACACGCCAAACCGGGCGATTGTGTGATGCGCACGCATGTCCCGATGCCGCGGTCCGGCGTGTGTCGCTGAGGACGATCCTGCCTGGGATCCGCTCTCGCTCAGATGGCGGTCACCGCGTCGTCTGCTGGTCCTGTGCCGGGTCGCGCGCCCTGTTGCGCGGGACTGTGCGCAAGCTTTGCCCGGCAACGCCACTCAACATGCCCGCAGGCCTGTCAACGGTGCATGGGGTTGATCTGCGGGTTTGGCAATCTCGTGCCCCGACTCGTCCTGCCGGTAACGCGTGGCCCGATCTTTGGGCCGGTGAGCGTCGCGCGGGCCTTCGGCCTCTTCGGGCGGCAACGGGATCCGGAACGAGGTCGCGGCGCCGTCGACCCGTGGCCTCGATCGCGCCCATGACCTCGAACGCCTGTGCCGTCGCGGGGCGCGCGCGCGACGAGGCAGGTCGCAAGCCCGGTCTCCGCGATCAGCAGACCACCGAGGCCGGGGTCTCCCGCGGCCGGCAGCGCCCTCAGTCCTCGGCGGCGAAAAAGCCGCCTCCGAGTTCGACGCCGTCATAGGTGCCGCCGGAGCCCACGGCGGTGAAGAACCCGAGAAACAGCGGGTCGGCCACTCCGACGTACCCGCCGCCGGCCTTGTCGGGCCCGGTCGCCGAAATCGCGGTCCCGGCGATGGACCCGCTGACGGTCGTGTCGTCGGAGACGCCGGAGGACGCGATCCTGCCCGCGTAGGTGACCTCGCCCGATACCGGTGCATCCGCAATGTCGAGAAAGTCATACTGGCGCGCGCTGAAGTCGCCCGACCCGAAGTCCACCGACGCGTCGGCACGCGTCGCCACCGCGGCGTAGCCGGCGATTTCGGGGACGGTGTCGGCGTCCTGGGGAATGTTGACGTCGGCGATCCCACCGGTGCCGCTGAAGGTCGCCGTCCCGCTCGTCGGAACCGTCGGCGCGGACGTCAGCGTCGACCGAAAGACTTCGGACCGGTCGCCAACCTCCTGTAGCCGCGCGACGAACTCGCTCCCGGTGCCCTCCGGCAGGTCGGCCGCCGAGAAATCCCCGCCGCCGCCGGTCCCGAAAAGGCCTGCCAGACCGCTGACGTCGCCGCTGCCGGAGCCGGACGCTGCCCCGGAGCCTCCGGCCGTGCCGGCGTCGTCGCCGCCACTGCAGGCGGCGACGAGCGCCAGAGCGGAAATCCACGAAACGGATTTGAGGTATCGGTCGATCATTGATTATCCCCCGGACTGTAAGCAAGATGCAAAAGATTTTGAAGGTCGCGATTCTGATTGCCTGCTGCCGCGATGCTAAAGAGCGGAAACCAGGCGGGACAAGTCGTCGAAAATGACGACAGGAGGGAAGCATGGTCGGCGGGCTTGACGTGACCTCGTTGGCGGATGCGGTGGACCGCAGCAGGTCTTCTTCCGCCTCCTGGAAAGCTGTCACCGGATTGCTTGCGGATCAGGGCCTTCGGCGCACGGCGCTGCATCTGGACCTGCCCCTGTCCGCGTCGAATCCCTTCGCCGGGTGCGCCGGCTCGCACCGGTTCGGTCATGTCTGGGACAAGCGATACGATGCGCGTCTGCAATCCTATTCCGGCAATATCCGCGACGCGGAAGAGCTTGACCTGCGCCATATTCGGCCGACGATGAAATTCCTGTCGCTGTTTCGCACGCCTTTGTTCATCGACCACCGGAGCGTCATGGAACAGCGCGAGGCGACGGCATTCAAACCATTGTGTGAGCACTTGATGGAGCAATACGGGCAATATCAGGCATTGGCCCTTCCGGTGCAGGATCCGGCATCGGGGCGGATGTCGATGCTTTCGGCATGGGGTGACGAAGCGGGCAACGATTTTGGGGAATTCGTCAAATCGAACATGCAGACATTGCACATGGCTGCGCATTACATCCGGGGTCTGATGCGGGTAAAGTGGTTGGACCACGGCACCGAATGCGAAAGGCCCGATCTATCGGATCGGGAGCGCGGGGTCTTGCGCCTCCTGGCCGATGGCTATCAGGTCTCGGGCATTTCTGATGAACTCGCGATATCGGAACGATCGGTCCGTGAATATCTCGCCAGGGCGCGCTCGAAGCTCGGCACACGAACACGAACGGAAACCGTAGCGCACGCGCTGATCAGGGGGATCATTTGATTTCACCCGTG
>CAZPOK010000093.1:3977-10886 GCA_964587905.1 uncultured Rhodobacterales bacterium
GCGCAGGGGATGGTGACCGTGTCGCGTCGGCTCGCGCGTCGGGTAGTGTCACGGCGTCAGGGCCGATGAAGATTTCAATCATCACCGTGGTCTACAACCGGCGTGACACGATCGCTGAGGCGCTGCGCAGCCTCCGCGCCCAGACCTATCGCGAGATCGAGCACATCGTCATCGACGGCGGATCGCGCGATGGCACCCTCGACGTCCTGCGCGCCGAGGCCGATGAGGCCACGATTCTGGTGAGCGAACCCGATGACGGGATCTACGATGCGTTGAACAAGGGCCTGGAGCGCGCGACAGGCGAGATCGTCGGCGTCCTGCATTCGGATGACGTGCTGGCGCACGAGCGCGTCCTGGCAACCGTCGCGGAGGCGTTCGGCGACGGGCCCGACGCGGTCTACGGTGACCTCGACTATGTCGGGCGCGACGACATCTCCCGCATCCTGCGGCGCTGGCGCTCCGGCGCGTTCACGCCGGGCCGGCTGCGTGCAGGCTGGATGCCCCCCCATCCCGCTCTCTTTCTGCGACGCGGCGTCATCGAGCGCCTCGGCGGCTACGACACCTCGTTCCGGATCGCCGGAGACTACGATGCGATCCTGCGATACTTTTCGACCGACGGGTTCCGGGCGGCCTACATCCCGGAGGTCCTGGTCAGGATGCGGGTCGGGGGGGAGAGCAATCGCTCTCTCGGGCGTCTCCTGCGGAAGTCGCGGGAGGATTACCGGGCGCTCCGCCGCAACGAGGTCGGCGGCCTCGCCACTCTGGTGTTCAAGAACGCCCGAAAGACCGGCCAGTTCTTCTGAGCACGCCCCGGACACAAGGGCGCGGGATTGCGCGTCGCGCGGCCAGGATCGTCACCAATCGGCCACTCAGGCTTGACTTGAGGAACCCGATCCCCCCACCTTGCCGGCGCGTGCAGGGGAGCGGGTCTTGAAGAAAGCGTTGATTACCGGGATCACCGGGCAGGACGGCTCCTATCTCGCGGAGTTCCTGCTCGGGAAGGGCTACGAGGTGCACGGGATCAAGCGCCGGGCCTCGCTGTTCAATACCCAGCGGATCGACCACATCTACGAGGATCCGCACGCGCCGAACCCACACCTCAAACTGCATTACGGCGATCTCAGCGACACCTCGAACCTCACGCGGATCGTGGCGGAGGTCGAGCCCGACGAGATCTACAACCTCGGCGCCCAGAGTCACGTGGCGGTCAGCTTCGAGGCGCCGGAATACACGGCCGACGTCGACGGAGTTGGCACGCTGCGCCTTCTCGAGGCGATCCGGTTTCTCGGACTGCAGAAAAAGACGCGGTTCTATCAGGCCTCGACGTCGGAACTCTACGGTCTCGTCCAGCAGAGCCCGCAGCGCGAAACCACCCCCTTCTACCCCCGTTCGCCTTATGCGGTGGCGAAACTCTACGCCTACTGGATCACGGTGAACTATCGGGAAGCCTACGGGATCTATGCCTGCAACGGGATCCTCTTCAACCACGAGAGCCCGCGCCGCGGCGAGACCTTCGTGACGCGCAAGATCACGCGTGGCCTCGCCAACATCGGCGAAGGGCTCGAGCCCTGCCTGTTCATGGGCAATCTCGACGCGCTCCGGGATTGGGGCCATGCGAGGGACTACGTGCGCATGCAGTGGCTGATGCTGCAGCAGGAGGTGCCGGAGGATTTCGTGATCGCGACCGGGCAGCAGTACGCGGTGCGGGAGTTCATCGAGTGGAGCGCCGGAGAACTCGGGATCCGGTTGCGGTTCGAGGGGACGGGGACAGACGAGGTCGGCATCGTCGAGGCGGTCACCAGCGACCGGACGGTCGCGGTGAAACCGGGAGACGTGGTCGTCCGCGTTGATCCGCGATACTTCCGTCCGGCCGAGGTCGAGACGCTTCTGGGCGACCCGTCGAAGGCCCGGGAGAAGCTGGGGTGGGTGCCCGAGATCACCGCGCGCGAGATGTGCGCGGAGATGGTCGCCGAAGACGCCAAGGCTGCGCGCCGCCATGCTCTTCTGAAAGAGCACGGGCTCGATCTGCCGGTTGCGATCGATTTCTGAGGGAGGTGCCGTGATGAAGCTCGACTGCTTCAAGTCCTACGATATCCGCGGCCGGCTCGGTGAGACGCTGGACGTCGCGATCGCGAAGCGCATCGGAGCGGCGTTTGCCGACGTGATCGGGGCGCGGCACGTCGTCGTCGGCCACGATGCCCGGGCCACGAGCCCGGCGCTCAAGGCGGCGGTGATCGAGGGGCTGACGGCGACCGGCGCCAATGTCTCCGATCTCGGCCTGTGCGGCACCGAAGAGGTGTATTTCGCGACAGGTCATCTCGAAGCGGATGGCGGGATCATGGTGACAGCGTCGCACAACCCGATCGACTACAACGGCATGAAGCTCGTCGGGCCGGGGGCGCGCCCCGTCGATCCGCAGACCGAACTGCCGCGGATCCGGGCGGTCGCGGAGCGCGGCGACTGGTCGGAGGCGTCGACGCCGGGCACGAAGACCCTCGTCGACACGCGCCCGGCCTATGCGGAGCGGGTCGCGTCTCTCTCGGGAGATCTTGCGGGCCGGTCGTTCCGGATCCTGGCGAATGCCGGCAACGGCACGGCGGGCGCCGCCTTCGACGCCGTGCTCGACCGACTTGGCCGGCAGGGCGCCCGGATCGATGTCACGCGGCTGCACTTCGAGCCGGATCCATCCTTCCCGCACGGGATTCCGAACCCGCTCCTGCCGGAGAACCGTGCGGCGACGGCCATGGCCGTGCGGGCGCAGGGCGCGGATCTGGGCCTGGCGTGGGACGGCGATTTCGACCGGTGCTTCTTCTTTGACGAGCGCGGCGATTTCGTCGACGGCGAATACGTCGTCGCGCTTCTCGCGGAGGCGGCGCTCGCGCGGGAGCCGGGGGCGACGATCGTTTGCGATCCGCGGCTGGTCTGGGCGACGACGCATGCCATCGACGCGGGCGGCGGCAGGCGCGTCCTCTCCCGGACCGGCCACGCGTTCCTCAAGGCGAGGATGCGCGAGGCCGGGGCGGTCTACGGCGGCGAGATGTCGGCGCATCACTACTTCCGGGAGTTCTTCCACTGCGACAGCGGCATGATCCCGTGGGTCCTGGTGCTGAGCCTGCTTGCGGCGAGCGGGCGCCCGCTCTCGGCGCATGTCGCCGAGATGCGGGAGCGTTTCCCGTCCTCGGGCGAGATCAACTTCAATGTGCCCGACCCGGGAGCCGCCCTCGAAGCCGTGGAAGAGAGTCTCGGCGCGGAGGCTGTCGATGCCGACCGTCTCGACGGGCTCAGCCTGACCTTCCCCGACTGGCGCATGAACCTCCGGGCCTCGAACACCGAGCCGCTTTTGCGTCTGAACGTCGAGGCGCGGGGCGATCGCGCGCTCGTGGAGCGCAAGGTTGCGGAGGTGTCGGAGCTGATCCGCGACGCGGCGGGAGTGGCCGCGGAATGACCCCGGACTCCACCCTGTCGATTTTTCAGTCCCCGAGGGCCCCATGAGCGACCAGCGCATTCACCCGGTGATCCTTGCCGGCGGCAGCGGGACCCGGCTCTGGCCGATCTCCCGCAAGGGCTACCCGAAGCAGTTCACGCCGCTTCTCGGCGACGAGAGCCTGTTCCAGGCCTCGGTGCGTCGCCTCTCGGGCGCGGAGTTCGCACCTCCCGTCGTGGTGACGGGGGACGCGTTCCGCTTCATCGTCTCCGAGCAGATAGCGGACTGCGGCCTGGACCCGGGGGCCATTGTCATCGAGCCGGATGGCCGCAACACGGCGCCGGCGGCGCTCGTGGCGGCGCTTCTGATCCGCGGTGCCGATCCCGACGCCCTGATGCTGCTCGCGCCGTCCGACCACGCGATCCCGCAGGCGGACCGGTTCCGGTCGGCCGTCGCCAGCGCGGCGCCGACGGCGCGCGACGGTCGCCTCGTCACCTTCGGGATCGCGCCTGTCCGGCCCGAGACCGGCTACGGGTATCTCGAACTCGATAGTGGCTCGGACCCTGTGTCGGGATCGCCGCTACCGCTCCGCGCCTTCGTCGAGAAGCCGGATGCGGACCTCGCCGCCGAACTGGTGCGGGGTGGACGTCATCTGTGGAATGCCGGCATCTTCCTGATGTCCGTCGAGGCCGTCGTCGAGGCGTTCAAGGCGCATGCGCCAAGGATGCTGTCAGCAGTCGAGGCGTCCCTCGCGGAGGCCGCATGCGACCTTGGCTTCACGCGGCTCGATCCGGAGCGCTGGGCTGATGTCGAGGACATCTCGATCGATCGCGCGATCATGGAGAAGGCGGAAAACCTCAGTGTCATGCCCTATTCCGGGGACTGGTCGGACTTGGGCAGCTGGGATGCGGTCTGGCAGGGCGGGGCGCGGGATGCCCAAGGCAACGCGCTGAGCGCGACCGCCACCGCGATCGAGTGCCGCGACAGCCTGCTCCGCAGCGACGGCGTCCGGATCGTCGGGATCGGGCTCGAGGGGATCGTCGCGGTGGCGACGCGCGACGCGGTGCTCGTGGCGCGGGCCGACGCCTGTCAACGGGTGAAGGAGGCCGTGGAGGATCTTCGGCGTCAGGAGGCCCCTGAAGCGGACGCCTTCCCGACGGACCGACGCCCCTGGGGCTCGTTCGAGTCCCTCGCGAAGGGCGACCGCTTCCAGGTGAAGCGGATCATGGTGAAGCCGGGCGGCGTGCTCAGTCTCCAGAGCCACATGCACCGCGCCGAGCACTGGATCGTCGTGGCCGGCACGGCGAAGGTGACGGTGGGCTCCGAGGTCAGGCTCGTGGCCGAAAACCAGTCGATCTTCGTGCCGCTGGGTGAGAAGCACCGCATGGAAAACCCGGGCAAGGTGCCGATGGTGCTGATCGAGGTCCAGACAGGCAGCTATCTCGGCGAGGACGACATCATCCGGTACGAGGACGTCTATGCGCGGACGTGATCGCGGCGGACCTCCCCGTGGTGCGGTGGGGCAGGGGACGGGCCCGTGACGGCGGAAAGGATCTACGTCGCGGGCCACAGAGGCATGGTGGGGACGGCCATTCTCCGCCGTCTCGAAGCACAGGCGCCCGACGCGACGCTGATCACCCGGCCGCATGCCGCTCTCGACCTGACCGACCAGTCGGCTGTCCGGGCCTTTTTGGCGGCCGAGCGGCCTGACGTCGTCATTCTCGCGGCGGCCAAGGTCGGCGGGATCCACGCCAACGATACCTACCCCGCCGACTTCATCTACGAGAACCTGATGATCGAGGCGAACGTCATACACCAGGCGTTCCGCGCCGGAGTGACCAGGCTCCTCCAGCTCGGCAGTTCCTGCATCTATCCGCGGGAGGCGGCGCAGCCGATGCGGGAGGATGCGCTTCTCACGGGGCCGCTCGAGGCGACGAACGAACCCTACGCCATCTCCAAGATCGCCGGCATCAAGCTGTGCGAGAGCTACAATCGGCAGTACGACGTCGACTACCGGAGCGTCATGCCGACGAACCTCTACGGGCCCGGCGACAATTTCCATCCCGAGAACAGTCATGTTCTGCCCGCCCTGATCCGGCGGTTCCATGAGGCCACGGAGGCTGGCGCGGGCGAGGTCGTGATCTGGGGCAGCGGGACACCACGGCGGGAATTCCTGCATGTCGACGACATGGCGGACGCGACCCTCCATGTCCTGCGCTTGCCCAAGGAGACCTACATCGCCAGTACCGAGCCGATGCTGTCGCACATCAACATCGGCACAGGCGAGGATATCAGCATTGCGGACCTCGCCGCGCTCATTGCTGAGATCGTGGGCTTCGAGGGACACGTTGCCTACGACCGCTCGAAGCCGGACGGGACCGCGCGAAAGCTCATGGATGTCTCGAAACTCGAAGGCCTCGGGTGGCGGGCACGGATCCCGATGAGGGAGGGCATTGCCTCGACTTACCGGTGGTTCCTCGAGAACCGGGATCGCCTCAGGGAGAGTTGAGCGTCAGCGGATGCGCCGTCGACGATCCCGGTGAAACGCCCACCAGTCCCGGAGTCCGCCCGGGCGCAGGAACTCGCGCATGTAGTGGCGGCGCCGCTCCGGGTCCGCGAGGAGCGCGTGCGCGTAGTGCCGCAGCCAGTGCAGTGTTTCGCGCTGCCTCTGGTCGGCTGGGTTGTCGAAGGTCACCAGTGCCTGCTCGGCGAGATGCCGGGTCTGAGGGGCGAGATCGTCCCATCCAGCAGGCGTGAAGAGAGCGCAGGCCATCCCCTCTAGAAGAGAGAACGGCGCGCTTGCGGATTGCGTCGGGAGACGCGCGCGGGCGGCGTCCAATTCCTTGCGCGGGAAGGCGGTTCTCATTGCCTGGAACTCATGAACGTCTCGGAGCGAGACGCGAAAGCGGTGCTGTTCGCCCGCGTCCTTTCGTGCGTGAAGCACCAAGTGCAGGATGCGGTCCGCAGGTGAAGGAACGCCAAGACCCGGATGGCCGCTCGGGAGCGCGCGTGCGAGCACGTCGCATGACCTCAGAGACCTGAAGAGCTCCGCCGGGCCGAGCGCACGATGCAACTCCACCTGCGCGGGCCAATCCTCCTTCAGGAAGGGAGCGAGATGGTAGTGGTCGCGGATGTTGATCTCGGCGATGTCCGCTTCGTGAGCGCCCAGGTCATGAAGCATGTCGCGCGCCGCGTCGATTTCCGTCTCAGCTGCGAGGAGGTCGAGGTCGCTGATGTACCTTTGGCCTCGAACCCGGTGCACCGGCGACAGAAGTTCGGCACCGCCCTTCAGCGCGACAAATCTCAGCCCACGGCCCGCCGCGGCGCGTCCGATCTCCAGGAGTTGCGCGCGCAAGAGCTCATGGCGCCGCCGGTTCGCCTGCTGCATCTCGGAGAAGAAGACGATCAGGTCTCGCGGAACCAGCTTCCGCAGATCCTGCAGTTCGAACGCCGTTGCCACAACGGTTTCGACATGATGCGCCGCG